>JAKSDL010000625.1 GCA_022360105.1 Pseudomonadota bacterium | reverse complement strand
TTGCCGGCCCATCGGCTGCCCTGTTGATTTTATAACCGGACGACAATTTCTCCAGTGTTGAACTCATCGCATCGTCAGTCGCTTTCAAATTCCGCCAGGAGTTAATCGCTGCGACATTGTGGTTGATTCTTAAGCCCATAACTTACCTGTTTTTTGATGGATTACATTTTATAGTTCATAAAAAAGCCTACTTGTTTCCCTTATCGGAATACCAATAGAAAACTTTAGACTTTTTTTGCCTTTTCATTTTTTCAATTACCTCCTTATCGGTAGAAATTCTGAAAACTTTACCTTTCATTTTAAATTCTTTACTATTTCGACACACACGGCAGGAAACGAGAGTATAAGGTAGGGCTTAAACAACTCATTGGATTAATCATTCAAAAAGAATATTCGGATGTCAGTGAATTTGGTAGAATGTTCTATCTGAAATTTCTTAATTGTAAGTCACCTGATTGAATAAAATCTTTTGCAACAATAATATGGTAGTTGTTGATCCAATCATTACGACAATAAATGGTTTTCAAGTAAGATACTTCGGGATCTTGACAGCCCTTGGATTGATATTCATATATATAAATGTTCGCTCAAATTTTAAGCAGGGCAAGTTCAGGCTGACCAGGGACGAAATCTTAAATTGGCTAATTGTTGTCTTTCTATGTGGAGTAATCGGAGCAAGGATTTATTATGTGGCCTTGAATGCCGGATACTACTTTGGTAAGCATTCAAAATGGTATGAATTTCTGGCAATCTGGCGAGGTGGCTTCGCCATTAATGGAGGAGTATTGCTTGCGGCGATTGCCTTATGGTTCCTAAGCAAAAAGGCAAAACCCAGCCTTGAGCAGCTGACAGATCAGATTTTACCTTCCTTGTTTGTTTTACAGGCGTTAGTAGGCATTGGAAGTTTTATAAACGGGGAAGCATACGGTTACCCGACGGAGCTGATAACAGGGCATGTTTTTAAATTCGGACCAGCTTCAAAGCTTTATGCAGAAACAGCCATTCATCCGTTAATGCTTTATGAAGCGGGCTTTTGCCTGTTTAGTTATTTCGTTTTAAATGCTTTTCGAACACAGCGTTTTCGTGATGGCTTTACATCTGCCTGTGCATTACTTTGCTATTCAATAATCAGTTTTTTTGTAGGATCAATGAGAGTGGAAGGTTCGACTATTTTGGGACAGGATGAGTCTGTGATGTTCGGGATTTTCGGGATGTTGGTCTCGCTGGGATTTATTTTAGGAAAAAGGCTGTACAGGAAACTGCCCTCACCCACCGAACAGTTTCCCTCAACCAGAAAATGGTCCGTTTAACTCTGAAATACCTCAAAAACAGCTTAGAAATACTCTTCAGACTTTCTCCACTTTAATAGCGCAAGCCTCTTCGTTGATTGACCATTGAGCAAAGGATTGATCGTTTTCTGCAAACTCAATAGAATCAGTCAAAGTCTCTGTCTTAATATATGAGATGTGTTGATCAATTGCCTTCTTCAAAACCTCACCCGTATCAAACTGAATACGGATGCGATCAGTTACTTCAAAATCCAGCTCCTTTCTGGTCTGCTGAATTTTGTTAACAAACTCCCTGGCAAACCCTTCGTTTTTAAGTTCTTCACTTATCTGGATATCAAGTGCCACGGTAATATCGCCTTCGCTTTCTGTCACAATACCTTCTTTCTGTTCTCGTTGAACAAAGAGTTCATCAATACCAATACTGAAATCCGATCCGTTTAAATCAAGATTGATGGTCCCGCCATTTTGTAGTTCTACAATCTGTTCCGAACTGAGATTTTCAATTTGAGGCCGAATCTTGTTCAAATCCTTGCCGAGTTTTGGTCCCAAAGCCCTGAGATTCGGTTTTGCGACCAGAATTACCAGATCTTCCTCATTCTTGGAAATCTCAACGTTTTTTACATTGAGTTCGTCTGTAAGCAGTTCGGACATTTCACCCAATACTCCCTGGGCCGCTTCGTTTTTTGTCAGAATTGTTATTTTGCCAAGAGGCTGGCGGATCTTGATCTGGTGTTTTGCACGCAGTGCTCTGCCAAGATTGACACTCTTAAGAATAACATCCATTTCCTCTTCCAGGCTCCTGTCAATCAGTCCCTGGTTAGTTTTAGGAAATTCACAGAGATGAACACTCTCTGGCATTGAATCTTGTTTTAACACCTGGTAGATATTATCCGAAATAAAGGGGATAAACGGAGCCGTGACCTTACTTAATTCCAAAAGCACCGTATATAAGGTTGCATAGGCTTGCTGTTTGTCTTCACCCTGATCAGATTTCCAAAATCTTCTGCGGCTTCTTCGAATGTACCAATTGGTCAGCATATCGATGAAACCAACAAACGGAGACACTGCCCTGTTTAAATCGTAATCATCCATGGCATTGCGAACATCTTCGATTAAATGATGCAATCGCGATAAGATCCATTTGTCCAGCGGATTCTTGACCCGGCTCGCATCTGTCACCATCTCCACTTTCCATTCATCGATGTTGGCGTAGGTAGTAAAGAAACTCAGCACATTCCAAAGCGGCAACGTAGTGCTCCGCATGGTTTCCTGCAGACCGGACTCGGAAAACTGCAAATCATCTGCCCTAATAGCTCCTGAGTTCAGCATATACAACCTGATAACATCCGCACCGTATTTATTGAGCATATCCCAGGGATCGGGAAAGTTTTTGAGGCTTTTGCTCATTTTTTTACCGTCTTCCGCCAGAACCAGGCCGTTTACTATGCAGTTTCTAAAGGCAGGTTTGTCAAACAGTGCTGTACTAAGAACAAGCAGGGTATAGAACCATCCCCTGGTTTGGTCCAGACCCTCACTAATAAAATCCGCCGGGAAATTCCCTTCGAACTGCTCCCTGTTTTCAAAGGGATAATGTTGCTGGCCATAAGGCATCGAGCCGGATTCAAACCAGCAGTCCAGAACCTCGGAGGTTCTACTCATTTTGGCATCACATTTTTGGCAGGAAATGCTTAGTTTATCGATGAAGTGAGAATGCAGATCCTCGACTTTTTCGCCTGACAGTTTTTCCAATTCCTCTCTGCTGCCAACGCAGTATTGGTGGCCACATTCCTTGCAAATCCAAACGGGAATGGGATTTCCCCAGTATCGGTTACGGCTGATTGCCCAATCTCTAGCACCTTCAAGCCATTTTCCCATTCGTCCGTTTTTAATATGTTCCGGTTTCCAGTTGATTTGCTGGTTGTTTGCCAGCATTTGTTGCTTGATTTTCTCAACATCCAGAAACCAACTGCGAATTGTTCTGTACATTAACGGCGCGCCGGATCTCCAGCAAAAAGGATAGCTGTGGACAATTGTTTCATGTTTCAAAACAAGATTTCTATCCTTCAATTGTCTGAGAATAGCCTTATCGGCATCTTTAAAAAACATACCATCAAAATTCGGCGCTTCACTGGTAAAATTACCGCTGTCATCCATAGGGAAAATATGAGGAAGACCATAGCGTTCGCCTGTCTTAAAATCGTCCTCACCAAAACTTGGAGCGGTATGTACAATCCCTGTTCCAGTCTCGATCGATACATAATCCCCTAACAATACTTTAAATGCTCCCTCTTCAGAGAGATTTGCGAAAAACGGAAACAATGGCTCGTATTCCATGCCTTCCAGGGTTTTTCCGACAACGGTTTCCAGGATCTCAACGTCAGCATCCTTACCAAAAACACTTTCTGTTAATGCTTCAGCCAGGTAAAACACTTCTCCGTTATTCCGAGCCTTAACATAAGATAAATCAGCATGCACGGTGAGTCCCAGGTTGGAAACCAGCGTCCATGGCGTGGTCGTCCATGCCAGAAAATAAGTATCCTGCTGACCTTTAAGCGGGAATTTTATAGTAACCGATGGATCCTGCGTATCCTTATATCCCTGGTTGACTTCAAAGTTAGAGAGCGGTGTGCTGAGCCTGGGACTGTAAGCAACTATTTTTTTACTTTCATAAATTAGCTTCTTTTCCCACAACGTCTTAAATACCCACCAGATCGATTCCATAAAAGACACTTCCATAGTCTTGTAATCATTATCCATATCGACCCAGCGACCAAGGCGTCGAACAGTTTTTCGCCATTCATTGCTGTATCTCAACACAATACTGCGACATTTTTCGTTAAATTTACCAATACCCAGTGATTCGATATCGGCAGATCCTTTGAGACCCAATTCCTTTTCAACTTCAAATTCAACCGGCAACCCGTGACAGTCCCAACCGAATCGACGTTCAACGCTGTTGCCCAGCATGGTTTGATAACGGGGAACAACATCT
>JAKSDL010000051.1 GCA_022360105.1 Pseudomonadota bacterium | reverse complement strand
GCTCAAGCTCAAAAACGATTCGGGTCCATATGTGTTAAAAGATCTGCAAGTTACCCGGCTTTCAGATAGTGATGAAGTGGAACAATATGGTAACGCCGAAGGCAAAAGCTTTACCATAGGCAAACACGATCTCTCGGAATACTCCGATGAACCTTATGTTGATGACGATGAGCAGCAGAAGCTGGATCAGTTGAAACAGTTGCTGGGTGGCAATTAATCGGCAGATCCCAACAACTGGTTTTTTTGTTAGAAAAAAAATTAGTAAAAGATCACTTCTTCCGGCACCAGTTTACTTTCCCTGAAGTAAAACTCATCCTTTTTTGCCACATGTTTCATGGTGGATTCCAATTTGTTCCACCTTTTTTTGAACTTCACCACAACCCTCAGGGAAGGCTGGGATGGTGTTTGCGCAGTCAGGCTCACATACATCTGATAATTGGCGTAGTGTTGTTCACTAAGCATTTGTTCCAGCTTGAAACCAACCAAACCGTACTCAACAAAAAGTTTTGAATACTGTTCAGGACCACCTTTCTCAGTGAATCCGGCGTGTTCAAGTGCCGGATTGGTTTTATAACCCATGATGAAATGTACGGACTGCGCCAGACCTTTCTTTTCCGGGAATGAAATCAGATGCCTGTCCTGGTGATAAAAAATGACCTTGGATTCATCCGGGAAAAAGTAGGCTTTGTTCGCCTCAAAAAAAGTCGCTTGTGTTCTTTTACCACGAGTGATCAGTTTGTAATTCCCATTGGTATTGATTTGCTCAAAGCGAGTAACCCTGGGATAGACCTGAATAGACTTTAAGATAGATATCAAGGGAGACTCTTTGAAAACAGTTTGTCCGGCAACACTGCTTTTCGAATCATCACAAACGGATCCTGCTATGTCCCGGAAGTTATCACAAATTGACTTCGTTGCAGAAGGGTTGGCTGAAACCACTGCATTGACCAGGGCTGCCTTAACTCCTTCAAGCCCTGCTTCCCTGGTTTCTCCGGTAGCGTTGAAGGTTTCCGATCCAATGGTGGCTGTGATTTTTTGTCTGCTTTCCAGGATAGACACGCGATAGACGCAGTCATCGGTTTTGATGCCATAAAGCGGTACCGGATGTACCAAGGTAATGGATTGGGATATCAGGGGAATGGCAAATTCACTGATTGAGCGAATACTATAATTTCCAGATTCAGAGACCAGCAAATAGCATTTTTCCTTGTTTGACGGTGAAGCTTTGGTTTCCTTTACAGTATCGGAAACTGTTTCCGTGATCTGTGTTGGTTTCCAGGGCATGAATTGCTTTGGATAAGTTTGCTGTAAGTCCTGGAAAAGAGTAATAACAGATGCCCTGATTGTTCGGTCTCGCCGTGACCACTCATCAATCCATTGTTGTCTCTTTTTATCCAACTTAACAAAAACCGGCTCCTGCCTTTTTTGTCTGGATTGAAAAGCGTCTTTACTGAATTTATTGACGTCCCTGATGAACAATAATACCGGTTTGATCATTTCTGCGCGACAGCCAGATTTCATTGCTTCCAGGTCTCTATTAACGGACTTTCTCTCCTTCGCTTCAGGGTGATACTTCATATATTTTTCATAAGCTTTCAAATCTTTTGAACGCTTGTGATGATAAGCTCTTTCCTTGTTGAAGAAATAACCGGAAATCGTTCTCAGCAATCGGTTCACCTTGGAGGAACAACGACTCCAATAAAGAGTATCCAGTTTTTGCTTTTCTTCAAACGAATAGGAATTGATAAGCAGGTATTTGAGTGTTTCCGTAGAACCTGATGAGAACTCACTTCCGGTAAGTTTTGTGTCCGTATCTCCGTAGATTTTACCCAGGTTTAAACTGAATATGTTTTTTCTCTTGTTCCATTCAACCTGATCAAGCCGGTTTTGCACCAGTTTCAGATAGGCCGCAGTATCAAGAGCCTCTTTTTTTACGTTGAACTTCCTTGTATTGGAAACGGATAACTCGGCATCCAACAGGTCATCCAGCCCTGGATCGTCTTGAGCCATGCAAGGGGAAGCCTGCGTGATGAATAAAAACAAGATTGCAAACAGCCCGGTGAAAATGCAGTGATAGTATTTATTGGAGATGATCATCTTTTTGTAATGGTTTGATTTAAGTCAGATTGATAAGGGAACTGGATTATGCCAGGAATAACCTGTGTTGGGAATTATAAAAAGTTATTAGGGCAGGGTCAATGACAGCAATTTTGGGCTTTGTGTGCGGGTTGAAAGGGGCAGTTAGCAGCAAAAGTGCATTCGCTTACGGACGGATGAGTGATTTGGGTTATTGCAAAGCTGGTGTCATGTCTTCCGGTTGTGACAAGTAGATACAGCCCACGATGAATGTGGAGATTCTAGGCACTGTTCCGTTGAATTAGCTCTCCATTCAGACTGACTATTTTTGGGGTAACGGATTCCTGACGTTCCAACCGGTTAAAGATATCAACCGTGTGTTCGGCCATTTGCAGGAAGGGCTGCTGGATGGTGGTAATGGGAATATTGTAAAGTTCAGCCATGGGGTGACCGTCAAATCCGATTACAGCAATATCTTCAGGCACTTTAAAACCGGCTTCCCGGATAGCTCTAATGGCTCCAATTGCTCTTAAATCACTGGTGCAAAACACTGCATCCGGGACATTGGTGTTTAAAACTTGTTTCATTCCCTCATAGCCCGATATTTCCTCAGTCATGCGAAAATAAAAGCAGATAAGCGAGTCGTCAACGGGAAGATGATGTTTTCCCAGTGCTGATTTATACCCATTCAGACGATCAATGGCAGGCTTGGAAAAAGTCTGGAAACACAGAAAGGCGATTTTTTTTCTGCCTTGCCTGATTAAGTATTCGGTAGCCGAATATCCCCCCAATTCGTCGTTAGTACCTACGGCATAAAAATTGTCAAAGGGAGTAAAGGTTCGTCCCAGCAGAACAACAGGAACTCCCAGCTCTTTTAAGACATCCAGGCGTGGATCATGGTCAATCAAATCCAGTAAAATAAACCCAAAAACCGAACCTTCGGATGCCAGCTTTTCGAAATCCTGTTTTTTACCATTGGCATATTCAGTGGCACTGATAACGATACGATAGCCGTGTCGACTACCTTCGACAACCAACAGTCTTAACATTTCGGAATCGAAGGTTATGGAATGGATCGATTTTTTGAGGCCGTCTTTTTCCGAAAGAATACACAGGGCCTTGTTTACTTTGCCTGTCATTCTCCTGGCAATACTGCTGGGATGAAAATCGAACTGCTCAATGATCCCTTCAACCTTCTGCCTGGTTTTATCAGAGACATCCCTACTGTGATTGATTACACGGGAAACAGTCATGGCGGAAACCCCTGCTTCGCGGGCAATGTCGGCAATAGTAATTCGTTTTGGGCGATTTTTCATAGATGTTGTTTGGAGACTAGTAGCGAAAATCCGTATGGAGGCAGATCGAGGGATAGTCCATCCAGTTTTCCGTTTCGAGTAAAATGGTTAAGAGTCTTTTCCTGCCAGTCGTCGCCTACAAAAAGCTCTTGCTGGGAACCACTGAAATTGCAGGCGATGAACACTCTCTCATTATCCAAGGTTCTTTGGAAAGCAAAAACCGAAGGATTGGCGGCAACTTGATTGTAACTTCCGGTTTGTAGAGCTGGTTGTGATTTTCTGAATGCAATCATTTCCCTGGTAAGCTCAAACATGTGATTTTCAAGGACTCCGTCTTTCATCAAAGCAACGGGACTGGTTGTGGGAAGCCAGCTTGTTCGTCCGGAGTTGAAGCCCTGACTGGGATGGTTCAATTCCCAGGGAAAGGGTGTGCGGCAGCCATCTCTTCCGGGATAATCAGGCCAATAAGCAATTCCAAATGGATCCTGAAGGTCTTCCTTTTTTACCTTGTATTCCTCAACTCCGAGCTCATCCCCGTAGTATATGATCGGAGTGCCTCGAAAACACAGCAAAAGCAACATTAAGTTTTGGTAGAATTCAACCTTTCCCAAGGAATTCTCAGATCGGGTACGCACCCTCACGCAATCATGGTTTCCAAAAGACCAGCATGGCCATCCATCGCCGATCTCTTTTTCGGTTTTACCCAGAATAGTGGCAATGTCCATGCTGTTTGTTTTGCTCCCCAAAAGGGAAAACGTGTAAGCCATGTGCAGGTGCTCCGAGCCATGCACATAGGAACTGGCGAGTTTCAGCAATTCATCCAGGTCTTGTATGCCTCCGATTTCGCCAATAGTTGTAATATGAGGACTACATTTTTCTATTGACCGGCGGATCAGCTTCAGGCAATCAAAGTTCTCCGGTCGATCTTTGGAATAGCAATTGTTGAAGGAATCGTATTCAACACCGTCTCTTTCTTCCAGGGCTTGGTGGTCACTCGGATATTCGGGGTTATCTCGAAGCTGTTGATCGTGTGCATAAAAGTTGGCTGTATCCAAGCGAAAACCATCCACTCCTTTCCGGCACCAGAAAGTGATTATTGTTTCCATTGCAGCCTGGACTTCCGGATTGTACCAGTTGAAATCCGGTTGTTCCTTTAAAAAACTATGGTAGTAATATTGATCCCGCTCTTCGCAATACTCCCAGGCTGACCCACCAAAAACACTTAACCAATTATTGGGTAATCCGCCATGCCCTGGTTTATCTACCCAGAGGTACCAGTCTGCCTTGGGATTATCCCGGCTGGTTTTTGATTCCAGAAACCAGGGATGCAAGTCTGAGGAGTGATTCAAGACCAGGTCAACCAGGATCTTGATGCCGCGGGAATGGGCGTGTGCAATAAGCTCGTCAAAATCATCCAGCGTTCCAAAAATAGGGTCCACATCCAAATAGTCACTGACATCATAGCCAAAATCTTTCATGGGAGATTTGTAAAAGGGAGAAAGCCAGATTCCATCCACTCCCAGTCCATTTCCCTTGCCATCATTAAGATAATCCAGTTTGGAGGTGATGCCCTTTAAATCACCAATGCCATCATTGTTTGCATCATAAAAACTACGGGGATAAATCTGGTACAAAACGGCACTTTTCCACCAATCGGAAGGGATGTCAGAAAGAATTGTCATGGGTTAGGTTTGCTAAAGAAAATTAATGAAATACGCTCTAATGCAAATGCTCTGTTATCGTTAACGAGTTACCCCTTTCAGGAAAACAGCAGGATCATTAGATTTTGTAGGGAAAACTGAGTTTTTATAACACTAGATTTAAAATTTATTCAAGGAAAAACGGTGAGATAAAGGCGGTATTAAAGTTAACGCTAACAATCAAGCGACTGAGAGAGTCTGACAGATTTTGATTCAAATAATTAATCAAGTTTCCATTCTGAAGATTTTCAATCGATTTGAAATTATTCAATGGAACACAACGGTTCGATTGCTTTGTGACAGTTGAACTAGCATGCTGAATATATGAATGTTTACAGGCGATGAATTGCTTCTGTTATCTTTTAACAATTCTTTCTTGCATAAGATGATCTGTCATGTTAACTGATTGTCAAATACATGTGATTTTGATCCGATCGGGTGCAAGCCTAGGTAAAATCACCATAAATAACTGTAATAATATAATAATAACTATAAACCTATCTGTTTTTGTTTGCGTTAACAATCAAGCGACTGTTTATCAGCGGATTCAACTAACCAATTGATCACATATTCACTCCTTCAAGGATCTTTATGGCTGAAGTAATACTCAATAATGTAGTAAAACGTTACGGAAAGACTGAGGTTGTGCATGGGGTCAACCTTAACATCAAAGATGGTGAGTTCATTGTTTTTGTAGGACCGTCCGGTTGCGGTAAATCGACTATTTTGAGAATGATAGCCGGACTGGAGGAAATTTCGGGAGGAGAAATCTCCATAGCCGGCAGGGTTGTGAATGAGGTGGCTCCGAAAGACAGGGATCTCTCCATGGTGTTCCAAAACTATGCTTTGTATCCTCATATGAGTGTGTATGACAATATGTCCTTCGGTTTGAAACTGGCGAAAAAACCCAAAGCCGAAATCGAAAGTAGAGTGGCTGAAGCTGCCCGAATATTGGATATAGACCGGTTACTCCAAAGAAAGCCATCGGAACTTTCCGGTGGACAGCGTCAACGTGTTGCCATGGGGCGAGCCATCGTCAGGAATTCCTCAATCTTCCTTTTTGATGAACCCCTTTCCAACCTGGATGCCAAGCTTAGAACCCAGATGCGGATAGAAATTAAACAACTCCATAGTCGGATCAAGTCCACAATTATTTATGTAACCCATGATCAGGTGGAAGCCATGACCCTGGGAGATCGCATTGTTGTCCTCAAAGATGGATATATTGAACAAGTGGGCGAACCGATTGAGCTGTTTCAAAATCCTCGCAATACTTTTGTCGCAGGGTTTATTGGCAATCCTCCCATGAATCTGATTGAAACGGAAATTGACAGCAGCAACGGAACCCCTTGTTTTAAGTTTAGCAGCGGCTTGACGATACCCATCCCTGAGAAATCTGATGCAGGAATTGCCAATGGTC
This sequence comes from Pseudomonadota bacterium, assembly GCA_022360105.1. Next base: position 10,918 of record JAKSDL010000051.1, on the reverse strand, counting down.
AGCGAGTTCTGATGGGACTAAGAACTGAAGATTTTATGCCAACAGACGGCAATAGTAAGTTTCCGGATGAATGGAAAAAAGAAGCTTCGATTGAGGTCATTGAACCCCTTGGCGGAGCAACATTTTTACATGTTGATTTACAAGGGGTTAAGGCCATTGCCCAATGTGATGGTCGGAAAAAAGTAAACGTAGGAGACAAAATCGAATTGGCTATGAATCTGGAACACTTGCATATTTTTGACAGCAACAGCAAAAAATCCATTTATTAACGATGAGCCCCCATGTTTCCCCTGGCTTATCATTTTGACGGCATCAGGCGATGCCAGTTCAGCAAGTGCATGGCACCTGCTTTCAGGTTGATATTAAAACTAAAAAGAGGAGAAAAAATGAAACGATTCCTATTCCTGTTAACCGGTTTGATTGTGGCTATTTCCATGATGACCGGTCCCGTTATCGCCAAGACCATGAAATACCCAATCGGAAAGGATAAACGATTTCATTGGGAAGATCTGAAAGCGTTCCAAAAGCTTAATTTAAAAGGACAGACTGTTTCTATGATTGGACCCTGGTTAGGGCCTGACCGGGATTTGATTGAAAGTGTTCTGGTCTACTTTGAAGCGGCTACCGGTGCCAAAGTTGATTATGCGGGATCGGACAGTTTTGAACAACAAATAGTGATTGATGTGAAGGCAGGAAGTCCTCCCAATATTGCCATTTTCCCACAGCCAGGTCTTGCTGCAGATATTGCTTCAAAAGGCGGTTTGGTTCCCCTCGGCAAAAAAACTGAAAACTGGGTCAAGAATAATTATGCTGCCGGCCAGTCCTGGGTTGATTTGGGAAGTTATAAGAATAAGAACGGCAAAAAAGAATTTTACGGATTCTTTTACAAAGTGGATCTGAAAAGCCTTGTGTGGTATATCCCGGACAATTTTGATGAGATGGGATATGAAGTACCCCGGTCCATGGAAGAGTTGATAAAACTGAGTGACCAAATTGTTAAGGATGGTGGAACTCCCTGGTGCATCGGCCTGGGTTCCGGAGATGCTACGGGTTGGCCTGCGACCGACTGGGTTGAAGACATCATGCTGCGGACCCAATCTCCCGACGTATACGACAAGTGGGTTGCCAATGAAATCCCATTTAATGATTCCAGGGTAGTTAATGCCATTAAGATTTTTGGTTCGTTTGCCAAAAATGACAAATGGGTAGCTGGTGGCGCATCATCTGTTGGTTCCACCGATTTTCGCGACAGTCCTCGTGGTATGTTTAGCATTCCTCCCAAGTGTTATATGCACCGACAAGCCAGCTTTATTCCTTCCTTTTTTCCTAAAGGAACGCAACTTGGTGTTGATGCTGATTTCTTCTATTTTCCGGCATATGCATCCAAAAAGCTTGGCAAACCGGTTCTTGGTGCCGGAACCCTGTGGGCTATTACTAAAGACAGCAAGGCAACCAGACATTTCATGGATTTCCTGAAGACTCGTCTGGCTAATGAAATCTGGATGTCCCAATCCGGGTTCCTTTCAGCCCTGAAGGGCGTGAATTTGGATGCTTATGGCAACAATACCTTGAGAAAACAAGGTGAAATCCTGTTGAACGCGACTACTTTTAGATTTGATGGTTCTGACCTAATGCCGGGTGCCATCGGTGCTGGTTCTTTCTGGACAGGTATGGTGAATTACGTCAGCGGAACTTCCGAAAAGAAAGTCGCTGATTCAATCCAGGCCAGTTGGGATGCCATAAAATAAGCATTAGCCTGATTTTTATCAGGAAAGACAGGCGTTAATCGATGACTTGTCTTTCCTGACAACAATAAAAATCAGTTGATTAAATTATTGTAAACCCTAACCAGGAAGACTCTTTTGATAGAACAATTGCTAAATGCTGCAACGGCCGTAGTTTTTGGGGTTGGACTTTGTACTTTATATTTCTACGGAACCAATTGGTTGCTCAACCTTTTGATGGCTGATAAACCCGGTACGGACGGGATTCTAATCAGCAAGCAGCACAGAAGATCCCAAATTCGGGCCTGGTTGTTTGCCGGACCAGCTTTACTCATTTTGAGTATATACCTGATTTACCCTGTATATGAGACGCTAAAACTGAGTTTTCTGGACAAATCAGGAGATGAGTTCGTTGGCTTAAGCAACTATATCTGGGCTTTCACCAATCCCGAATTTTTGCAGTCCGTAGGCAATAATGTACTCTGGTTGATTGTGGTGCCATCGATGAGCTGTGCCATGGGGTTGATAGTGGCTACTCTGGCAGATCGGGTCTGGTGGGGAACGATTGCCAAATCCCTGATTTTTATGCCCATGGCGATTTCCTTTGTGGGTGCCAGTGTGATCTGGAAGTTTGTTTATGATTATGGAGGACCTGAAGCCACACAGATCGGTCTGCTGAATGCCATTGTCGTTTCTTTGGGGGGAACTCCCCAAGCCTGGATAACAATACCTTTTTGGAATAATTTTTTTCTGATGGTGATCCTGATCTGGATTCAAACAGGATTTGCCATGGTGATCTTCAGTGCTGCTCTGCGCGGTGTGCCTGAAGAAACATTGGAGGCAGCCAGAATCGATGGTGCCAACGAAATCCAGATATTTTTCAGAATTATTATTCCTCAAATATTAACCACTATCCTGGTGGTATGGACCACTATTACGATTATCGTACTTAAAATCTTCGATATCGTGCTGGCCATGACAAATGGACAATGGGAAACCGAGGTGCTGGCCAACCTGATGTTCGACTGGATGTTCAGGGGAGGCGGGGACTTTGGAAGAGGCAGTACGATTGCCTTGATTATTATGATTGCCGTAATTCCCATCATGGTCTGGAATATCAAACGATTCAGAGAGCAGGAGGGTTTGTAATGACTAAAACAAGTTCACTTTCCCGATTCCTGACTGGAAGACCTTTGACCCATCTCTTTCTTTTTCTGTTGGTAATGATCTGGACAGCACCTACACTTGGACTTTTGATCAGCTCATTTCGGGACAAAGAGCAATTGATCATTTCCGGATGGTGGTCATCATTCAGCAGTTCTGAACAAAGTAAATTTGGAAGAATCGGTGGCTCTGACGATCAGATCGAAGAAAACGGCAAATTTGTAATCACGGGCTCCTTCCTTGAAGAGGGCAGCGAAAGCAGGATTATCGCTTTTGGCGATCGTTCGAATGATCCCGGTAAATATCAGATAGGTGAAACCATTCAACATAAGAACGGTGCCACGTTTACCTTGTTTGAAGATGGTCGTTATCGTTGGGAATCACCAACACCAGCCAAACGAACGCGAGGTAGACGTTATTTTTATGTGATGGAATCACCACCCAGCTTTACCCTGGATAACTACCGCGAAGTGCTGGCTTCACAAGGATTAGGCCAGTCGTTTATCAACACCCTGACTGTGACCATTCCAGCAACAATTATTCCCATCATGATTGCTGCTTTCGCCGCATACGCGTTTTCCTGGATGAGGTTTCCCGGAAGAAATCTGCTGTTTATTGTCGTGGTTGGATTGTTGGTAGTACCTTTGCAGATGTCGCTGATTCCGCTTTTGAGATTGTATAACAGTATTGGGGAATTTTTTGATGTGGCGGCAAAGTCATACCTGGGAATCTGGTTGGCACATACGGGATTCGGATTGCCCCTGGCGATATATTTACTGCGGAATTACATGAGCAGTTTGCCTAAGGACATTATCGAATCAGCCAGGATTGACGGTGCTACCCATTTTCAGATTTTTACCAAAATAATCGTGCCGTTATCAGTTCCGGCCCTGGCCTCTTTTGCGATCTTCCAGTTTTTATGGGTTTGGAACGATTTGCTCGTGGCATTGGTGTTCCTGGGGAAAGCGGACAATCAAATTGTATTGACATCTAAACTTAGGGAATTGCTGGGTTCACACGGAGCAAACTGGGAAATCCTTACTGCCAGCGCCTTTGTTTCTATCGTTGTTCCGTTATTGGTTTTCTTTGCTCTGCAGCGATACTTCGTAAGGGGTTTGATGACCGGTTCGGTGAAAGGCTGAGTATAAACAATTGAGAGGTATAAGGCCGAAGACTTCATGAGCACCTGAAAGGTTAAAGGCTGAAGGGGGGAAACATAGCAACTGAGAGGTATAAGGCTGAAGACTGTAGGGGCTATTGGTCACGATTGTAGGATGGGCAACTTGTTGCCCATCAACCGGATTGAGTCGCAATAGTAAAGACTCAACTTGAATATAGCCTTCAGTCTAATTGGGTTAAACCTAAACACCTAATTCATAACCCTCAACCTAAACCTTAAACAATTGCCCCTCCCGACTTGATCCACTTTGCAGTTGTTTTCTTCTCCTTATTCTGCAGAGTGGATCGAGGCGGTCTATCCCTATCCCATAACAACTTTGATTTTGGCTGATCGACCTTTCTCCAGTAGTGGAATCTTGTTATCATCGAGTCTTTGGCCATCCACCTCAATAGTCTGAATACCCTTATTTACTCCAGCTTCGTTGATAATCTCGATATTGTAATCCGCACCTCTAAATTTCCGTGTGACCGAAAATTGTTTCCAGTCTTTGGGAATGCAAGGGTCGATGGCTAAAAAATCATAGCCTGGCTGGATTCCCAGAATCCCTTGTGATGCTACTACAAAACTCCAGGCGGCTGTTCCTGTCAGCCATGAGTTTCTTGCTTCTCCCGGAAAAACCGAATCTTTTCCAGCTACAACTTGTGCATACACATAAGGTTCGCATTTGTAGCGTTCAGCTTCAAATTCCTTGGAGGAAGGACAAATCGCATCGTAGTACTCCAGGGCCAGTTCTGCCTGGCCTTCGGCGCAAAGAAACAGTTGTACCCAGGTATTATTGTGACAAAAAACCCCGGCATTTTCCTTTTGTCCCGGGGGGTAGCTGGTGATTTCCCCTAATTCGGGATGGTATTCGGTAAAGGCCGGTTGATGCAGCACCAGACCGTCCGGTGTATACAATTTTTCGTGCAGGTTTTTGAGGACTTTTTCCACCCGACCATTGTTTTTACCTGCGCCGCCTAATAAGCACCACGCCTGGCTTTCAATAAACATCTGCCCCTCTTCATTATCCTTGGATCCAATCGGTCTGCCTTCAGCATCGAACGCCCTTAAATACCAATTTCCATCCCAAGCCTGAGTTTCAATTACGTGCAGCATGTCATCATAAGCCGAGTTGACCTTTTGTAGTCTGTCGTTATCGCCAAGCCACTGGTAAAGGGTTTCTAATTCTTTCAATGTGTACAGGAACAACCCGGCAATCATCACGGATTCGGCAATGGAACCTTCTATATCACCGGCAGTTTGAAAACTTTCATTTGGATCGGTGGAAAAACAATTCAAGTTTAAACAATCATTCCAGTCTGCATGGCCAATTAACGGCAATCCATGAGGGCCCCTGTTTTCCAGTGTGTAATTGATACTGGTGTCAATATGATGGAACAGCGTGTGCTCACTGCCTGGTAAATCGGCATAACCTACTTTTTCTTCCAATATGCTGCGATCGCCGGTCTCCTTTAAATAGGAACAGATAGCCAACAATAGCCAGTGATGGTCATCATTAAAATGACTGCCCACATCTTCATTACCCTTTTTTGTAAGTGGCTGATACTGGTGATAACAGGAACCATCGGACATCTGTGTAGCGGCCAGATCCAGAATTCTTTCCCGGGCTTTTTCCGGAATCATATGCACAAATCCCAGTAAATCCTGGTTGGAATCCCTGAAACCCATTCCTCTGCCGATACCTGTATCGAAAAAACTGGCTGATCTGGAAAAATTAAAGGTGGCCATGCACTGGTATTGATTCCAGGTATTGACCATCAGGTTGATATTCCGATGAGGGCAATCCACTTGAAAATTTGAAAGCAACCTCTGCCAGTTATCTTTGGTTTCAGTAAAAGCGTTATCTACTTCCCGTTGATCGGTGTACCGGTTGATAATTTCCCGGGCAGGTGCTTTGTTAATGGTGGTTTTGGTCTCGAACTTTTGATCTTGAGATAATTCCAAATAAGCCAAAACGAATGAAAAGGTTTCTCCTTCACCCGGGGCCAGGCTGAATTCAAGATGATGGGAACCAACGGGATTCCAGCCCAGTGCCATGCTGTTTTTCGATTGTCCCGATAAAGGGACGACCGGATCATGCAGGCCATTATGAATTCCGATAAACTCCTCTCTTGAGGTATCAAAGCCGGTTATTTTTCTAGAACAGGCAAAGGCCGCATAATGATTACGTCGCTCCCTGTATTCGGTTTTATGGTAGATAACGGCACCATCAACCTCTACTTCACCGATATTGTATGTCCTCTGAAAATTGGACATATCATTGAGTGCCTCATAAAAGCAGAACTCGATATAGGAAAATAGTTTAAATTGCTTTTTCGCTTTGGATTTGTTGTTAACCTTGATCTGCCAAATTTCACAGGTCTGATTTGGTGGTATGAAGAAATTTTGCTTTACCTCAAGACCATTTTTTTCCCCGGTAATTTGGGTATACCCCAACCCATGTCGACATTCATAAGCATCCAGTTCGGTTCTAACCGGCTTCCAGCCCGGATTCCAAATGACATCACCCTCTTTAACGTAGAGGTATCGACCCATATTATCCAGAGGGGAATCGTTATATCGATAACGAGTTATTCTCCGCATCCGTGCATCTTTATAAAAGGTATATCCTCCACCGGTATTGGAGCATATACCATAAAAAGAATCGGCCCCAAGATAATTCATCCAGGGTAAAGGGGTGTCAGGTCGGGTTACTACATATTCCTTAGCTTCGATATCGAAATAACCATATTTTTTTGTCATGAGGCCTTATCGTTTTGTTTTACATTTATCAAAATGGCTAAAACGCCGTTATTACTGGGGGTTAATCCAAAAATTTTAGGTTCTCACAGATTGTTGGTCAAGCGAATTCGTATACAAATCTTTTATATTTTACCTCTATTTTTAAACAGGCTTCTTACACAAGGTTTTGTTTAAGGCAGGAGACTGAGCCTTCTGTTTATTCCTTTTGTCGATTTTTACAAATTTTTTGAAGATCGAAAGGATGGTCCGTTCTTTAGACCGAAATCGCTCGTACCAATCTTCATTTTTGTTGTAATCATTCATAACTGCACATAGTAATAAGTCCATTTTTACCTCCGCTATTAAGCAAAACCTCTTCTTCAATATGCAAAAACTATCATGAAGCATTATTAGCAAGTATTTTTGCATTGATGTTTACCTCTATTTTAAGTTATTTTGGATTTACTGCTAAAATCAATATGCAAAAAATATCTTTTGCTAGTGAAAAAAGGAATACGGATGATACGCACAGACCATATTGAAAAGATTAACTACATAGGACATTGCATAATCCCCCATGATACCGAGGTGATACCTCGTTCCATCAAGCCTGACAGAGAGGAGATTGAATTCCTTACCAGTGGTGTGGCATATTTTGAAGTTGATGGGGACTTGAAAGAGATAGGAGCCGGTGCAATTCTTTGGCATCTTGGTGGTGAAAAAACAGTCTACAAAACAGATCCGAAAAATCCCTACAGGGTGTTGGTGATTTCTTTTGATGTAAAAGAAAACATAGGTCGACAAATCCCACGCTGCTCATTTTGGAAAGAGCGGGAAAATCCCGAACTGTTTGCCCTGGATTTGCTGAACCAGTATAACGCTTCTGGTTACGATACCCAGGCGTTTTGCCATTATGTTTATTCAAGGCTGATCTGGAACGCACACCTGGCAACGGTAAAACAGAATGATCCTTTCCTGCCGGCAGGTGTCAAACGAAGTATGCAGTATATCGAGGATAATTATCAGCAGGATATCAGTGTAGATGACATAGCTTTGTCGGCCCAACTCAGCTCATCCTATCTGCATAAGCTGTTTAAGAAACACCTGAATTCCAGTCCGCATCAAGTATTGTTAAACCGGAGGTTGCAGGAAGCAAAATCGTTGTTGAGCACAACGGAACTGTTGATCAAAGAGATTGCCCATCACTGCGGATTTGTGGATGTGATTAATTTCGGAAGATCGTTTAAAAATGAAGTGGGCATGACGCCTTCACAATACCGTAGCCGACATACCGTGGCAATAACCTTCGGAGAATCAACAAATGAGGCGTCGAAGGCATTGATGTGCGACTGATGTTGAATGCCTTGAACAGGAGGCGTGTCGGTACATCGGAAGTCGATTCGAAATCGGCTATCTGCTGGATCAATATTTGTTTAATCCATATCCGACTGAATTGGTAAATCTTACAAACACTGGTAAAAGCAGGTTCTGATGGAATATCAACAAAGTACAAAACGAATATTGGTAACAGGCGCAACCGGATATATCGGGGGCAGGTTAATCCCCAGGTTGCTAAAGAAGGGATATCGGATTCGAGCAGTTGCCAGGACAATCGAAAAGCTAAAATCGCAATCCTGGGCTGATAATACGAACATTGAACTTGTTGCAGGGGACATGCTCAGCAGATCTGATGTAGATGCCATGGCGGACGGTTGCGATATCGTATACTACCTTGTCCATTCCATGGTTTTGGGGCAGAAAGATTTTGAATCATCCGATCGACTGGCAGCAGAAAACATGGTTGCTGCCGCTGCTGAAAAAAAAGTCGGAAGGATCATCTATCTTGGAGGTCTGGGTGAGATTGAAAGTAAGTTAAGCAAACATTTGAGATCTCGCAACGAGGTAGCACAGATTTTTTTGAAAGCTCCTGTTTCGACAACTATCTTTAGAGCTGCCGTTATCCTTGGTTCAGGGGGTGCTTCTTTTGAGATTCTCCGCTACCTGGTTGAGCACTTGCCGGTTATGATTACACCTCGTTGGCTGCGAACACCCTCTCAGCCTGTTGCAATAAGCAACGTACTACACTATTTGATCGAATGCCTCGATGTGACTGAAACGGAAGACGGAGTGTTCGATATCGGCGGTCCGGAAGTCATTACTTACAAGCAGATGATGGATACCTATGGGCGGGTGGCCGGTCTTCGTAAAAGACTGATTTTACCGGTCCCGGTTCTAACACCCAGGTTGAGTTCCTATTGGATTCATCTGGTTACACCGGTACCTGCTTATATAGCGAGACCATTGGCAGAGGGATTAAAAAACTCCGCAGTTTGTAAAAACGATGACATCACCAAACTGATACCACAAACGTTACTCACTTGCGAAGAGGCAATATCAAAGGCATTACAAAGACAACAGCATTTTCAGGTGGAGACTCACTGGAGTGATGCAGGGTTGTTGCCGGAAGGTGAATGGTCTGTCAGGGGAGATGCCCATTGGTCTGGTGGAACTGAGTTTAAAGATGATCAAAATGTGCTGGTGGAAGCGTCCGCAGGTGAGGTCTGGCATTCAATTATTCGTATTGGTGGTGAAAGTGGCTGGTATTATGCCAACTGGTTATGGAGCATAAGGGGATTATTGGATAAAATTGTGGGTGGGGTTGGATTAAGGAAGAGCTTTCGCAGACCTGATAGTCTAAAAGTAGGTGATACCATAGATTTCTGGAGAGTGGTGGCTTTGGAACCGGAAAAGAGGATGGTTTTAGCAGCAGAAATGAAGTTGCCCGGTGAGGCTTTATTAACCTTTGAACTGCAATCTGCCGGTCCCAGGCTGGTACGACTGTATCAAAAGGCAAGATTTTACCCTAAGGGATTGCTTGGTTTGGCGTATTGGTATCTGTCTTTTCCCCTGCATCTATTTGTGTTCAAGGGAATGATCAACGGCGTCAAGAAGCGTGCTTTACCGGCTGCTGTCTAAAATCGTCGTATGCGATTTTTAATTTATCATTCTTTTCCTGCCAAAAGCGTTTCAACCAGTTTGAGACAGATGTGTAATCGATCACATTGTCATTAATTTCGAATTTCTGCATCAAATCCTTCAAAGCTATCTGCTTGATTTCTATTTTGATCCTCTTGCATTTCCCCGACATAAGATTCCAAAATACCGGTTCTTCAGTATCGTAAGCGATAGTAAAATCTAAAACATAATCGATATCCTTACCAAAGGTATTCAAGATATAGGTTAACCCCCCAGCCCTGGGCTTTAGCAGATGTGGAAATGGTGATTCCGTCTTTTTTGACTTCAATAAATTGAACCGGGTTCCTTCAACAAAATTGATGATGGTGGTTGGTTGGTTACCCAGGTTTTCCAGGCTTTGGTTTATGGTGCTTAAATCCCTTAGCCTTTTGCCGCTTTTTCCAGAGTCCTTCAGGGAGCTTCGTTTGACAAAAGGATACTCATAAGCCCAGCAGATCAAACCAACCAGGGGGATGAAAATGACCTCCTGCTTAACAATGAACTTAATGATCGGAGCTCCATTAATCAACAGGCTTTGCAAAATCAATATGTCAGCCCAGGATCTATGGTTGGAGATGACCAGGTAATTGGATCTCTTGTCAAGATTTTGCAACCCCACTACATCGAATGTTATTCCAAGCAGGCGTTTCAATAGAAAACTGTCAACGTGAACGGCAAAGGCATAAATGCCAAGCATCAATTGGTAAATCCGGTCTTTAACAAACTGCAGCGGAATCACTAATTTTAAAAGGGCCAATATTAATAGTGGAATCAGGCCCAGTGTTAAATTGATGGAGATATAAGTGAGGGCAAAAACGCCAACTAAATGTCTGAAAATACTCATAAGCGTTTGCTATCAGGTTGCCTGCTCAAAAAACGGCTTTTTCTAAATCGCGCCTAGTCTACCCGGAATTCATAGGTAAAACTAGTAAAAGATTTGTAAACCATAAAACTGCAAGGAAAAGGCCATAGAGATTGGAAAGCGGCTCAGGCCGTTTGGTTCATTATTTGCTGTTTGTTTATCAAAGTATTAAATATCACTATCGAAATCTATCTAAAATGTGCAACCAAAGGAATCTATCATGGACTTTTTATCTCTATGGCTGACCTCTTT
>JAKSDL010000469.1 GCA_022360105.1 Pseudomonadota bacterium | reverse complement strand
TGCCTTGTCATCCCCTTCCTCTTCAGCCTCTCTGGCAAATTTAGGATACATTTCGGAGGTTTCGTAGTCTTCTCCGTTGATAGCCTCTTCCAGGTTGGCCGCGGTATCGCCGATTCCGTTTAATAGTCTAAATAGATCTTTAGCGTGTTGCTGCTCATGATTGGCTGTTTCATCGAAAATTTTGGCAATATAATGCAAACCTTCCTTCCTGGCAGCTTTTGCAAAATAGGTATATTTGTTTCTAGCCTGGGATTCACCAGCAAATGCAGCTTGCAGATTCTCTTTCGTTTTGCTCATACATTCTCCGTCAAATTTAAATCGATCTTTTCAAGCAAATGCCTGCCCACAAAAATCAATGTTCATTCACCCCATGGAACCACTTATTTGTATTAGCATTCGCGTTTATTTCTATGCAATAAAATAGAAGCCATGTTCCTGATTAATGCTTCATCTGCCTCAAATCTGTTCCCATGATTTTATATACTTGGTTGCCGTTCTGCGATCCAGACTGGTCCTTTTTGCTACTTCTTCATAAGTACCAAATCGATCATACAATAATTTACAATAACCTGCCGTTAGATTCTGCGCGGAGATCTCCCCCGCTTCCATGCCTTTGATCAGCTGCGTGCATAAGGTATCATCCAGTTCTTTCATGTCACCGCTGTATCGCTTTTTCAAAATCACTCTTCTTACACATTGTTCCAGCTCCCTGACATTGCCATACCAAGGATAATCCTTTCCAAGCTGGTCATGAACCACGGATTTAACCAGATTGGTTAATTCTGCGGAATCCTCCCCCACAATCCGTTTGACGATGACGTCCAGCAAATCATCCAGTTCTGAGGAGTCTTCCTGAATGCGCCGATGGAGGGAAGGTACGGAAATTATGTCCGTACACATTCTGTAGTAAAAATCGTCCCTGAAGATCTGCTTGTTGCGCAAATCTTCAAGAGAACGGTTGGTTGCCGCTATCACCCTTCCTTGAAAACGTTCCTTTTGCCTGCTTCCAACCGGGTAAAACACCCTATCTTGTAACACCTGTAACAATTTAATTTGGACGGGATGAGACAATTCGCCGATTTCATCCAGAAAGATAGCTCCGTATACGCTGCACCTCCCAAAAACACCTATATAATCATCAATCGCGCCAGTAAATGATCCTTTGCGATGACCAAACAGTTCAGATTCGATCAGGGTTTCAGGGAATTGGGAGAGATTGATCGATAAAAAAGACTGCATGAAACTTTCCACAAAGCATTGCTTCCTCATATCAAAAGGGATGTAGCCCGATCTGCCAATGGCCGCAGCAACAGTCCCTTTTCCTGTTCCTGTTTCGCCTAGAATCAAACTTGAGAAGTCTTCCATGCGGTTCATCAGGAAACGTCGGTATAGATCCACATTATGGGTAAACACATTGTTCCACAAATTGTAGCGCAGTTGTCTCATGGCAGGGCTTTTCCCGACCAGGTTCCTATTGATGAAATGGAAGGCCCGCCGAAATTGGAACGAATGCTCGATGGCTCTTTGGATGCCCTCCTCTTCAAAGCCCCTGACTTGCAAAAATTCCTGCATCTCGGAAAACAGATCCAGCTTTATTGGTTCATCCCCTGCGTGTTCCTGTTTGCGAATATGTCGATCAAATCCTCGGCGAAAGCGATAATAAAACCAGAATTGAACGGCTACTTCCATTAAATACCGGTCTTCGTTGCGGTAAATTTGAATAATTCTATCGTGCTTTTTCTCCAGATCGGAAATTCTCTGTTCAATCACCGCGACGGTTGTTTCGATATCATGAGGTCCGCTTTTGACAGCCGGAAATCCGGCAATTTTCATATCGAGATGCTGCCTTTCCGAGCTGAATGGATTGGTAATGATCGCTTTCCTCACCAGGGAAAAGAATTCTCTGTCTTCCCTGGAAAGGGTTTCTTGTTTTGGCATGATTTGGCTTGTTTTGATTTTGACTGGCTTGACAGTTATAATATACAAGTTATGCATACCAAATATACCTAATTTCCACAACACCATCATCTATCGCAAAAAACAAATTAGCCAAAAAACATATTTTTACACCATAATTACAATTACTTAACTCAAAAATTAAAAAAGGGCATGGCTTTTGTAATCTAATTGTCATTGTACGCAACAAATTTGCTATTCAAGTTCAAATACGATATTTTTCCAGGTATCCGGTGTGCCTGATCCACACCTAAAATTAATCAGGCATCACAAGGAAAAAATCAGTTGCAGGGAGAGACCTCTTACCGATTATCACTGCTTTAAAACTCCCTTTCTTTCCAAACACTTTAATAATCGGTATGAGCCTCTCCCTCCTTTCTTTTGCTTATTCAGCTATCATTCACTTGGAGCGATTCTTATGTTCGAAAAGATTTCAACCTTTCTCGATAAGGTCAGTGTTTTAATCAAGGGAGGAGGAGAGGACAAATTAGCCCTAAGAAAGAGGAGCGGCCTGTTAACCGCTCGTGAGAGAGTAAACCAGCTGCTGGATCCTGACAGTTTTAATGAAATTGATCTGTTTGTTGAACATAGCGGAAGGGATTTCGGCTTGGACAAACAAAAGCTGGCTGGTGACGGAGTGATTACGGGATTTGGAAAAATCGACGGCAGGCCTGTAAGTGTTTATGCCCAGGACTTCACCGTTCAGGGTGGTTCACTGGGACGAATGCATGCGGCAAAGATCACAAAAATTATGGATATGGCTTCCGAAATGGGCATGCCGATTATCGGCATCAATGATTCCGGTGGGGCCAGAATCCAGGAAGGAGTTGATTCTCTTGCTGGTTACGGAGATATCTTTATCAGAAACACGCTGAACAGTGGCAAGATCCCACAGATTTCAGTGATTATGGGACCGTGTGCCGGTGGGGCTGTTTATTCTCCGGCAATTACCGACTTTGTATTTATGGTTGACAAACTTTCACGCATGTTTGTAACCGGACCAAAAGTAATTGAATCGGTTTTGAGTGAGAAAGTCAGTGCTGAAGACTTGGGCGGAGCAAAGGTTCATAATGGGGTAGCCGGGAATGCTCATTTTTACTCAGAAAGCGAATATGACACCTTTGCCCAGATACGAAAGCTGTTAAGCTATATTCCCTCCGCCTGGGATGCCAAGGTGCCCAAATCCAAGCCCATTCCTCCCAAATCCAAGTTCAAACTCGCCAACATCATCCCCGATGATTCAAGAAAATCGTATGATGTTAAGGATGTCATCAAGACCCTGGTAGACGGTTCCGAGTTTTTTGAAGTTCAGGAATTGTTTGCCGCAAACGTGGTAGTAGGTTTCGCCAGACTTGATGGTGATTCAATCGGAATCATTGCCAACCAGCCAAAAGTCAAAGCCGGATGTCTCGATGTTGATTCCTCTGACAAGGCCGCCAGTTTCGTGCGATTCTGTGACGCATTTGGAATCCCTTTGTTAACCCTGGTTGATCTTCCTGGATACTTGCCGGGTGTTGACCAGGAGCATGCAGGAATTATTCGGCACGGGGCGAAGATGATCTATGCTTATTCAGAAGCTTCGGTGCCTAAAATCAGTGTAATTCTGAGAAAGGCGTTTGGGGGTGGTTATATTGCCATGTCCTCCAAACATCTGAAGACTGATTTTGTGTATGCGTTGCCGACTGCTGAAGTCGCCGTTATGGGGCCGGAAAGTGCCTGCAGTATTATTTTTGCCAAAGAGATCAGGGAAGCGGATGATCCTGAGGCGGTTCGTCAACAGAAGATCGAGGAATATAAAGAGAAGTTTTCCAATCCATACAATCCAGCTTCCAAGGGTTACATCGATGCCATTCTACATCCGGATGAAACAAGGCAGAAGCTAATTCAATCCTTTGAACTGGCACGGGAGAAAAAACCTGTCCTGAAAAAGCATAAACACGGTTGTATTCCGTTATAAACCGTTTTCCTATTTGGTCAAACGTTAGATTTTAGTTGAATAGAAAGGGAATTCAATGGATAATAGAAGGAAGTAGGCTTTAATAAACCTTCAAGGATAAATCCATTGAATTCCAATCATATCGGGATAATAGACACACATACTCATCTGGACGACATCCTGTTCCGATTCGACCGTTCCAATGTTCTGGTCGAATCGAGGGCGTCGGGTGTTATCGGGATTGTTACAGTCAGTGAGAACCTCAAAGGAGCCCAGATCAATTTAAAGCTCTCAAAGGTCCATCCGGAACTGCTCCCTGCGGCAGGATTGTTTCCAGGTGTTGTCGATACCAAACAGGCCGAAGAGGTCGAGAACTTTATTGTCAAAAACTCAAAGAAGCTGATTGCTATCGGAGAAGTGGGCCTGGATTACAAAGTCGTTAAAGACAGGCAACAGAGAGAAGCCCAGCGGGAAATCTTCTCCAGGTTTGTAGAACTGGCAGAGGAGATGGATTTACCTCTCAATGTCCACTCCCGACTTGCAGGAAAAGAAGCCATCGATATACTGACTCAAAAGCAAGCCAAACAAGTTCAATTGCATACTTACGACGGCTCCACCGCAGATGCCATGAAAGCTGTCGAAGCAGGGTATTATTTTTCCATTCCACCTTCCATTGTTTATTCCGAGCAAAAACAAAATCTGGTAAAAAAGCTTCCACTGGATTCAATCCTGCTGGAAACAAACAGTCCGGTTTTGGGACCGGACCCGGATAAACGAAATGTACCGGCTAACATTAGAATTGTGGCTGAAACGATAGCCAAACTGAAAAATGAACCGCTTGATACCGTTTTGCTTGTAACATTGAGCAACACGTACAAGCTCTACGGAAAAACTATTGCTTTCGGTGGATTGAGGTACGATATAAACGACTTCCTGAAACAAGCCAACTCTTAGAACACACATTTTAAGGTTGTCTTCACATGTGCCAACTTCCCAGTGTTAACAATACCTATTCGAAATTGCACGGCATGGCAACCAGTTGTCGGTTTTTGGTGAAAGCTATGCTTTCTGTTTTGATAAACAATAGTTCAAAAGATAAAGGTGACTCTTCATAAGCGAGAAGGTTTTTCATTCTCCTTCCAATTTTGAGTAGTTGTTCAACAAACCGATAACTGATAACCCTTTGAAAACCGGGATTAAAGCTCGTGTTCGAGGACGAAGCAAGATTATTCTTATCCCGGAAATGTGAGTTAGAAAACATTTGATTGTGACGTTATG
>JAKSDL010000672.1 GCA_022360105.1 Pseudomonadota bacterium | reverse complement strand
TTGGAGGATGATGTCCCTCCCGTTGTCATGTACAGGGAAGTATTTGCCAATATACAGAAAACTTTAGATGATACCATGAAGAGGCGGACAGCCTATGCTGAAATGATTGTGGAGATTGACAAGCAAATCGGAAGGGTGATAAGCAAGCTGGAATCTCTTGGCCTGATGGAAAACACCACCTTTATATTCTCGGCAGACCACGGGGATATGCTAGGTGATTTAAGACTTGATGCCAACCTTTCATTCCAAGTAAAGAAGATTTTTTAACCTGTGCTGTCTTACATATTCTTAGGTACAAGCTTTACCACTTCCTTTTTTTTGCTTTAAATTAAAGCGTTTAGAATCGAGAATTCACAATACCTTTAATAGTTATTGTTCAACATTATAAGGTATGTCATTTATGATAACCTGCTAGATTGTATCCAACGGAAGATTCTTGGAAAAGGCAATGGAGAGATATACATAGTCATCTCTATCACCTGCACGTCCTGAACTTCCGCCGCCAAATAAGTCACCATATATACAGGTATCATATTAACACTGAGGATGAAACCAATTATGGGCGACAGGAAGTAAAATCAGCAGTTGAAGAAGGAAAAATCAAAGTATATAAGATAAAGGATGAAGTGTTAGTAAGAAAAATGCTTGGTAAAATGCATAAGGGAGAGGTAGAAACAATAGTTGCAGAAACGAAAAGACAATGGGTGTTGGGGTTACCATGGGGGATGTCTTGAATTGGGTGAACGCCTGGAAGATGCTGCAAAAAGGGAACTCTATGAAGAGACAGGCTTAAAAATCAATTCTATGAGGCTTTATGGAGTATTCTCTGGTCCTGAACTCCATTATGTATATCCACATGGAGACGAAGTATATAACGTGGACACTGTTTATGTATGTGATGACTTTGAAGGAGAATTGAGCGCAGACACTGCTGAAGTTTCCGAACTCAGGTGGTTTCCACTAAATAAAGTGCCTGAGAATCTTAGCCCACCTGTGAGTGGAATTATTCACAAATTTATAGGGCAAAAGCTGAGTAAAGAT
>JAKSDL010000722.1 GCA_022360105.1 Pseudomonadota bacterium | reverse complement strand
GCAGTTCTAATCAGTATGACCTTGCTATTGATGATTTTTGTTGCCGGTGCCAAACCATTTTATATGATCGGTAGTCTTGCTGCATTATCTGCTATAGGCTCATACCTGGTTGTTTCGGCCGATTATCGCATGCGACGCATAACCGGGTTTTTGAACCCATGGGATGATCCTTTAGATTCCGGATATCAGCTGATTCGATCGTTGACCGCCTTCGGGACAGGGGGTATAGCCGGCCAGGGGCTTGGTGATTCCAAACAAAAACTGTTCTTTCTGCCAGAAAGTCACACCGATTTCATTTTCGCCATTCTTGCCGAAGAAACAGGACTCATAGGCGTTATGCTGGTCTTGCTATTGCTGGTTTTGCTTCTGCTGAAAGGATTTGATATCTCGCTAAAATGCCGGGATGATTTTGGCAGAAACCTTTCCTTCGGTATTACTTCACTTTTGTTTCTTCAAAGTGTTTTTCATATCGGTGTGGTCATGGGTCTGTTGCCTACCAAGGGAATTCCACTGCCGTTTATCAGCTACGGCGGTAGCTCCTTAATATTAAGCATGTTTTTGGTCGGTATCCTGATCAACATTGCAAAAAACGAGGTCGAGGAAAACGGATAATGAAACCCTCCAGGCAGAAGTTGCGAATCCTTATAGCTGGTGGAGGTACTGGCGGTCACCTGTTTCCCGGAATTTCGATTGCAGAAGAATTTAAGGATCAAAAACAATGTGACATCAGGTTTGTCGGGACAAAAAGAGGATTGGAGTACAAAATCCTGCCTAAAACTCCGTTTCATCTATACACAATTCCTATATCCGGATTGTACCGGGTAGGATTCAAAAAGAAGTTGCTGACCCTGCTCAAGCTGCCATTCGCTATTTTCAAATCTATCGCTGTCTTATTAACATTCCGCCCGCACCTCGTGATCGGCATTGGCGGATATGCTTCAGGCCCTGTTTTGGCAATGGCCATTGTGTTAAGAAAGAAAACCATAATTCAGGAGCAAAACGCTTTCCCGGGTATGACCAATCGAATTTTGGGGAAATACGTTGATCTCGCCTTTGTTCCGTTTGAAAACGTAAAACAGCACTTTCGTCATGCCGTTGTGGTCGGCAATCCAATCCGTGAGGCAATTAAAAAATCTGCTCCTTTCACTCATACAACCCCTCCTGAAAGAACCGTGATTTCAATTATCGGTGGCAGTCAGGGCGCTCATGTCATCAACAAGGGAGTTGCCGGCATGCTGGCAGCCTTAACACAATCAGAACTGAATGTTAAGATCATCCATCAAACCGGCAAAGGAGATTACCTTTGGCTAAAAGAGGAATACAACAATAACCAAGACCTTGAAGCTGATGTACTGGAATTTGTAGACGATATGGTGGAATTTTATAGACAAAGCCACTTAATCATTTCCAGAGCCGGAGCCTCTACAATTAACGAAATTATCGCCATGGGAAAAGCTTCGATCCTTATTCCCATTGCCGTTTCCAGTGGCGACCATCAGAGGGAAAACGCGAAAGTCATGACAGAAGCAAACGCTTCAATTATGATTGAAGAGAAGAATTTATCCCCGGAACGATTGTTAGAAGCAATCACACATCTGGTTCAAAAACCGGAGTCGCTTATTGAAATGGGGAATAGTGCACGAGGTCTTTATGGCGGGGATGCAGCACAGAAAATTGTGTCCTCTGCTCAAAAGCAATTCAATCTGCCATAGCTGGCACCCCTCAAACTACCTTTTGGAGAAAAGCCCGAAGAAAGAGAGGTTCAGGCTTCTTAAATTAATATTATCTATTCCGCGGGTTTTTCAGCAGGGGGAGCGGGTTCTTGCTCGGTCTCTACGGATTGAGTTTGAACTTCTTCTTCAGTTATCGATTCAACAACGGAAGATCTTGCCTTACTCGACGTATCGTAAGTCAACAGGAAGGAAGTAAGCATGAATGCAACAGCCATGGCTGTTGTGAATTTACCGATAAAAGTCGATTGCCCTCTCATGGTTTGTGCCTGACCTGCGCCACCAAACATAGCACCAGCTTCCGCTCCGCGACCCACCTGCAGTAAAACAATAAAGATAATAACGATGCAAACAATGACATGAAAAGTAATTAGTAACGTGTTCATCTGATCCTGCTAGTTGTACGCTAAAATAATATTCGAAAAATCTTCCGCTTTTAAACTGGCACCACCCACCAATAAGCCGTCAATACTGTCTTTTCCAAGTAGCTCTGCAGCATTGGATGGCTTGGCACTTCCTCCGTATAAGATACTGATTCCTTCAGCCATAGCCGGACCGGCAAGTTCCGATATTGTCTTTCTGATAAACTGGTGGATTTCATCTGCCTGGTCCGGAGTTGCCGTTTTACCGGTTCCAATTGCCCAGACAGGTTCATAAGCGAAAACAAGATGCAACCAGGAAGTTTGATCCAAAGCTTGAAAAACCGATTCAACCTGCGTCTTTATTTTATCAAAATGAGTACCCGCCTCCCTTTCTGCAAGAGATTCACCGACACATATAATCGGCGTAATCCTCATTTTTACCAAAGCATTGGTTTTAAGTCCAACCAATTCGTTTGATTCACCAAAGATTTCTCGCCTCTCGGAATGTCCAACCAGACAATATGAACATCCAAGGGTTTTTAGCAGTTCCGGAGAAGTTTCCCCGGTAAATGCTCCAGCCATTTTATGCCAGCAGTTTTGAGCACCATACATGATTGTGGAGTCCATAACCCATTCCCTGGCAAATGGGATCAGGGCGGTGGGGGGAATAATAACCACTTCCAGATCCGATTTGCTTTCCGTACCGGCAACCAACGAATCCACCAGGAGTTCTCCGGATTCAGGTTGTAAATTCATTTTCCAGTTACCGGCAATAATTGTTCGTCGTGCCATTTTGTCCTTTGTCTGCTAATGCTTCTAAACCGGGAAGAGGTTTTCCTTCCAAGAACTTCAATGATGCCCCTCCTCCCGTTGAAATATGTGACATTAAATGCCCCAGGTTTGCCTTGTTTACTGCTGCAACAGAATCTCCACCTCCAACTACGGTGACAGCATTACTTTCAGACAACCCTTTGGCAATTTCAAATGTCCCTTTTTGAAAATTAGACATCTCAAAAACACCCATGGGTCCGTTCCAAAAAACCGTTTTAGCCGAACTCAACGCTTTTAGATAGTTTTCTACGGTTTTAGGACCGATATCCAAGCCCATCATTTCGTCCGGGATGTTATCTTCAACGATCGATACCGGGCACTCATTATCAAACTTTTCAGAGACAACATGATCGACAGGCAGATGGATCTTTTTGTTCAGCTTTTCTGCCTTTTCAAACATGCTTTCCACGATATCCAAATGCTCTTGATCTAGTATGGATTGACCAATGTTTTTGCCAAGAACCTTTAAGAAAGTATAAGCCATCCCACCGCCAATGAGCACATTTTCCACCCTATCCAGAAGATTGGTAATGACGCCTATCTTATCCTTTACCTTTGCTCCTCCAATAACAGCACAATACGGCTGTTCGGGCTTGGAAGCTAATTTACCTAAAAATTCAAGTTCTTTTTTGATCAAGTAACCGCACGCGGCATTGTCAAAATACTTTGCGATTCCCTCAGTGGATGCATGGGCTCGATGGGCTGTTCCGAAAGCATCGTTAACGTATAGATCCACCAGGGAAGCCAGATCCTTTGAAAACTGAGAATCGTTTTTTTCTTCTTCAGGAAAAAAGCGAATGTTTTCCATCAGCAGACAATCACCGGGATTCAGGCAGTCAATGGCCGTTTGAGCAACAGTTCCTATCACTGTTGGTGAAAAAACAATTTTCTTTTCAAGGGTTTTTTCAAGGCATTCTGCCACAGGTCTCAGGGAGAGACTATCAGATGCTTTTCCTTTTGGTCTCCCAAGGTGTGAAACCAGTATCAATCTTGCTCCATTGGAAAGCAGATAATTGATTGTCGGAAGAGCAGCTTTGATGCGGCTATCATCGGTCACTAACCGATTTTCATCAAGGGGTACGTTAAAATCCACCCGCAAAAAAACTCTTTTTCTTTTAACGTCAAGATCTTCAATCGTCAGTTTTTGCATGTTAATAAACTCCTTGTAGGGAGAGTAAGTATCTCCCGTCATCTGACCGGAGTCCTTAGTTAAATAATATTCTTTGCCTTTCCCCCTATGCTTGTCAAGGAAATTGCCCGAATCCATTCGCCTTCGTTGGTTCCTTTATTTCAAACGGCTTCGTGTCAATTCATCAAAATAGTAAGGGATATCGTAAGTAAAATTTCGCAAGTGGCGGCGTAACAAATCCAATGCGGCAATTCCTGTAAAAACCAGAAATTCCTCATAATCTCTGGCAATCAGGTATTCTCTGCTAATCAGATTTTTTGAGGTACCACAGGTTACTATCAGCTTTTTTCCCCGGTTCCCGGCTGTTTCCTCTTCAACCGGTTCTATCGGACTGGTCGCCAACACATAATCTGTTCCGGTTTTTGCCAAATACGAAGCCGCCAAAATCTCATGCTGCTCAATCGAAAATGATTGTTTCGGCACCATTAAGCATTCATCGAGTTCCAAAATGTCTTTTAATTCCATTGGATTGTTATAGAAAAAACTGTTTTTCAGCATGCTGGTATCTTCCGCAACTGAATTTAGCAGAGAACATAATTGACCTGCCGAACTGCTTTCCAAGACGCTTAAAGTGCTATTGCATTTAGACAGCAAATGGATAATAACCTCCTGAATGGATTCACCTTCACTGACAACCTGATCATTGAATAAATTTTTGATTTTGTTTTCGGTTAATCGAAGTGCCTCAAATGCCGATTCATTCCTGATGGAAAGCTTAACCTCGACGGTGGCTGTACTTGCTCTAAAGCCAAGTTCAATTTGGTCCCAGGTTTCTTCCGAAAACTGTTGATCGATCAGTTGTTGGATTCTCGATTCACCTGTGCCGATGATTTTCAGTTTTTTTGTTACCAATGCCGGATTCACCGGAAAACTGGATACGATATCGGGAAGAATGGTTTCCTTCAGCATTGTCTTCATTTCCCGAGGGACTCCGGGGGTAAAATAAAACACTCCCCGATTAAGCTGAACTTTGAAGCCGACTGCAAGCCCAACCGGATTAGGAATAATATCGACACCTTCCGGCAGCATTGCCTGTTTTTTTAAATGTTTAAAATATTTCTGGCTGTCCTTGGAGAATGATCGTCCATATCTACGTTCAATATTCTCCACTGCTGCCTCATTTTCAACCAACCGCCGATTGGTCAGAACCGATACAGCCTCAGCCGTAAGATCATCTACTGTGGATCCCAAACCACCATTGACGACAATCACGTCAAATGCTTTGGATAGCGATTCCAGAGTATCAACGATTGTTTGCAAGTCATCCCCTATGACCAGTTTTCTGTCTATCTTAATTCCGGCAGGTAAAAATTCTCTGGCAATAAACGTCGAATTGGTATCTATGATGTCTCCTGAAAGAATCTCGTTACCCGTTAACAGTAACGCAGCTCGAATATCGGGTTTACAGCATTTCATAATTCTTTTAATTTGTTTTGAGTATATGGGCATTAAAGCTGCTCTTTGAGCAGTATCAAAGATATTAGTTAGTTACCGTAATTTAACAGAATACCTGCTATCGTTTAGTTATCGCAATGATTTTTAAGAACACTTCAATTCAAATCCCTCGGAATTTGATATTTATCAGCAATTAGTAGCGGCTGGCAGCTCATTTTATTTTAATCAAATAGATCATGGAACATAAGCTCAAACTTGGCATCATCGAAGTATTGAACGTCCTGCCAGTTCACTACGGCATATTGCGAAATATTGTAACCGCACCCTGTGAAATCGTCAGGGGAAAGGTCACTGAATTGAATAATGCCTTGGCTCAAGGCGATATCGACATTTCTGTGGTTTCCTCATTTGAATATGCCAGGAATTTTCATCTGTATTATGTCTTCCCAAACCTTTCCGTAGGTGCTGATGGACCCGTCAAGTCAATTTACCTGTTTTTAAAAAAGCCCTTGGAAGAACTTGACAACGATACCATTAAACTCACTGCATTTTCTCTGACTTCTGTTCATCTTATCAGATACATCTTACAGGATTATAACGTTAAATTTACCCAAAAGCCGACGGGAGATGTTAGCGGTGAACTTTTAATCGCCGATGAAGCCATTCGAAGATATTACTCAAGGCAGGACCCCTATGTGTACGATCTTTCGGAGCTTTGGAATATAAAAACCGGTTTGCCTTTTGTGTTTGCTTTGTGGATCTGCAGACGAGATGTTTTTGACCGCTATCCGGAGCAGGTACTTGAGACCTATAACGCTCTCATCGAATCAAAAAACCGATCGAAAGATCTATACGGGCAAATGGCTTTGGAAGGATATGAGGGGATATTCCCGGACGCCCATAGTTGCGAAGATTACCTAAAAAATATTCATTATGAATTGTCTGAAAAATACCAGGGAGGATTCCTATATTTTCAACAAAAATTGTTATTGCTTGGTAAATTGAAACAAATTGCGCCCATAGAGTTTATACCGTTGGATTAAAAGCGGAATTCGGTTCCTTTATCTTTCTGCTTTCAATGGCGAAAACAAACCTGAGCCTGAACCTAAAAGAGCCATATAATCAGAAATTTACAGAAAAACATAGACATTTCCCAGCTCTCAACATATAATGGTTTGTTTATAATAAATTTCTAATTTTTGCTTAAGACCCCCCAATTTATCATTCCACGGTTATCCAAAAATGAAAGACCTCAATTTAACCAGAAATATCGGGATTTCTGCCCATATCGACAGCGGTAAAACCACACTGACAGAAAGAATACTTTACTATGCCGGTGTCATTCATAAAATCGAAGAAG
Organism: Pseudomonadota bacterium; assembly: GCA_022360105.1. The sequence continues at coordinate 3,328 of JAKSDL010000722.1, read as the reverse complement.
TTCGCGGGGGCGGTTCTGGCGCTACCATGGACTACATGGAATTGGAAAAAGAGAAAGGGATCACCATCACTTCTGCAGCCACAACTGTTTATTGGCATAAGAACAAAATCAACATTATCGATACACCGGGACACGTTGATTTTACCGTTGAAGTAGAACGAGCGCTGCGAGTACTGGATGGCGCCATTATGATTTTATGCGCAGTGGCGGGAGTTCAGTCTCAATCAATAACTGTGGACAGACAGATGAAACGCTATCGTGTTCCGCGACTGGTCTACATCAACAAAATGGACAGGACAGGCTCTGATCCCTTCAAGGCAATCGAAGATTTACGAGAAAAACTGGGTCACAATGCGGTGGCCATGCAGATTCCTATTGGCAAGGAAGATGGTTTTGAAGGAGTCGTTGATCTGATAACGATGAAGGCTCTCTATAACGACGGAAAAAAAGGCGAACAGATCATTGAAAAAGAAATTCCGGCTGAACTCCTCGATTTCGCAATGGAAAAAAGAGCTGAAATGCTTGAAGCCGTCTCCATGTTTAATGACCAGCTGATGGAAGATCTGCTGGAGGAGCGTGAAGTCAGTGAAGAATTGATCCACGAGGCCGTATTAGCAGGTGTGAACAGTCTGGAATTGACCCCGGTGTATATGGGTTCTGCTTTTAAGAATAAAGCCGTACAACCTTTACTGGATGCAACCTGTCGTTATTTGCCATCCCCGGTTACAGCCGACCCGACTATTGCCAGGGAAGTGAACAACGAAACCAATACTATCACTCTCGAACCTGATAAAGACAAGCCCTTGGTTTGTATGGCATTCAAAATTACCGATGAGCAATTCGGTCAGTTAACTCATATTCGCATTTACCAGGGCACCATTCAAAAAGGAATGAACATATATAATTCCCGCACTGGAAAAAAACTCAGGGTCGGGCGTCTGGTCCGTATGCATTCCGATGACAGGGAAAACATCGAATCAGCATTCGCTGGAGATATTATTGCCATGATCGGAGTTGATTGTGCATCTGGTGATACTTTCTGTAGCGAAGGAGTTAATCTCAGTTTAGAGTCGATGTATGTTGCACAACCAGTAATATCGCTGGCAGTAAACTGCACCGACAACGCGGCTGTCGACAGAATGTCCAAAGCCCTGGCTCGCTTCATGAAGGAAGATCCTACCTTTCATGTAAAAACAGATGAGGAATCCGGGGAAACAGTGATCTCAGGTATGGGTGAACTGCATCTTGATATTTATATCGAACGGATGATGCGTGAGTACAAGGTTCCTATTGAAGTTGGAGCACCACAGGTTTCCTATCGGGAGGCAATTTCACGTTCCTCTTCATACGACTATACTCATAAAAAACAAACAGGTGGTTCGGGACAATATGCGTGTGTAATTGGAAACATTGAACCTCTTAATTATGATGATCCTGAAGCTGATTCATTTGAATTTGTGAATTTGGTTAAGGGGGGAAATATTCCTTCGGAATACATCAGTGCATGCGAAGCGGGTTTCAAAGACGTTATGTCGGAAGGACCTCTGGCAGCTTTTCCCATGGTAGGGATCAAGGTAAATCTTTTGGATGGAAAATACCACGATGTTGATTCCAGTGATATGGCTTTTCGTGTTTGCTCTCGACAAGCAATGAAAGAGGCTATTTTAAAGGCCGGATCACAATTGTTGGAACCGGTTATGAAAGTCGAAGTGGAAACACCATCAGAGTTTCAAGGAGCTATCATCGGTGATTTAAGCTCCAGAAGGGGTGTTATCGGAAAGACCGACGTCAGGGATGATATTACGGTTATTACGGTAACAGTGCCGCTTTCTGAGATGTTTGGTTATTCCACAACCATGAGATCGCTGACTCAAGGTAAGGCCACCTATTCCATGGAATTCGATAGCTACACAGTTTGTCCTAAGCATATCCAGGAAGAGGTCATCGAGGCCAGAAAAGAAAAATTAAAGTCAGATAAATAAGGTAGGACCGGCAGGCTCCTGGCCTGTCGGTTATTATGCTAAATATTGCAACAAACCATGCCAAAGATCCTCATCAACAGGATCCAAAAACATACAGCCTATCCTGAGTTGATCATCTTCGGTTTTTATTACTCCTCGAATTTCCATCTGCAATTCCATTAATACCAAATCCGGATTGGAAGGATCGGTTATTCCTGCGCTGATCATCTGCCCAACAGTAAACTGTTCCTGGGAAAGAAAGCTCAATCCGCCCTGTGAATAGTCATTTAGTGGAAAGGTATATTGTTTATCCTGGTCAATCACAGTGATATTACCATGAGCTTTCACTCTTTCAAACTCTCTCATGGATTGAAATCCAGCCCCCTGTTTATCAGCCGGCGACCCATTACCTTCAGGAATTGCCAAATCCACACTATCTGCGCCGGTTAACTCCTCATCCACAACAAACGTCACTAATACCTGGGCTGAATCCGGAATGTTTTCCGGTAAGGGATTGCGTAGGGTTATTTTACCGTTTTCATAGATTCCGTGTAAGCTGTGCATATGATATCTTCCTCGTTTTTGTATCAATCGACGTTTTATACTGGCTGCATAGAACAAGACAGAAGTGGTAAATGATCCAGATAAAAGGTTAATATTTTAATGAAGCAATTTCAACTCTCTAATCCCTATGCGTATACCAATGTCGTAAACGGTTGATCAAGAAAAACAGTCCGGCCTCTATCTTTATATCTTGTTGCCATGGGCATTGAAAGCATCCATATTTTCTTTTTTTGCAACCAATAATGCGGCTTTGAGAATTTCTCCAGTGGAAAATGTTACTTCCTTTTCTTCATATGCTAGCACACGTAGGGATAAAAACGAGTGAACAAGCTCATTTGGTTTCAAATAACGATCAACCTTTTGAGGATCGAATGCTGCGCCTGTAAGACGTGGGTCCATGAAAGTTTGAAAGATGAGGAGACCTGAATCTCTCAATCCGCTTTTAATCCGGGGAAACAAGCGTCTATCTAAAAAATTAATATTGACAATGAGGTCATATCTATCTTCCAAAATCTTATAGTCATCAAGATCTGCCTGAATCGTATTAACCGCAGGATTTTTTTGATTTATCGATTTCAATCCAACAGAAGAGATATCGACCGCATCAACCTGAAATCCGTTTTCGGCCAGAAAACATGAGTTTCTGCCATTTCCGGCAGCAATATCAAGCGCTATACCCTTTTTGCTGAATGTGTGGAATGCAACCACTGCATCGTGAGGCTCCGTCGGATATTTACCGGCAGAATACCGACGGTTCCATTTTATCTCATCGGATTTCATAAACTATGGGAATAAGGTTTTTT
>JAKSDL010000232.1 GCA_022360105.1 Pseudomonadota bacterium | reverse complement strand
TTTGAAGCCGCTGTCATGCTCTATGAGAGCGAAGAGCCCTTTGACAGACTGGAGCTCAAGGCCAAACTGATCCACATCATGGCCATCATCGCCCGGCAATGGCAAAGAGAGAATGGGCGGGATGCAGCCAAGGTGCCATCGGCAAAGGATATCGACCCGCAGAAGAACCAAATATTTTGGAGCATCGTAGAACATGTCAATCTCAACATCAACCAGGTGCTATCCACGCAGCTCCTGGCTGAGCGGTATAACGTATCTAAATCCTATATCAGTATCAATTTTAAAAAACACTTCGGCTTGACCTACCATGAGTATATCAATGAGATGCGCCTGAGGAATGCGGAAGCGCTCCTCCTGTCCACCGATCTGCCCATCACTGATATCGCCTATGAGGCGGGGTTTGAGTCGTTTTCCACATTTTCCCGGTTATTTAAAGCGTACAGGGGTGAGACCGCCTCATCTTTTCGCAAACGTCAACACATGCAATAAAATAAAAACCCTTGCGCCTTATTTTTCGCGCACTTCCGGTAGAATAGACTTACCAACTGGAGGAGGGCGCATATGCACAAAGGCATGGTCTTTTCAATCGACCGGTGTTCCTTTCGCGACGGACCGGGTATCCGTACCACCGTCTTTTTGAAGGGCTGTCCCCTCGACTGCCAATGGTGCCACAATCCCGAATCAAAAAAGGCGGAGCCACAGCTCTGGTATGGTGAGGACAAGTGCATCAACTGTATGCGGTGTGTGGCTGCCTGTCCCGCCGGCGCACAGATCAATCGTGAAGGTGTGCACGTGCTAGAGAGGGATAAGTGCACCCTCTGTGGGGAGTGCGTAAAGGTCTGCCCAGTCCATACACTGATGATCAAAGGGGAGTGCATGAGCGTCGGTGACGTCATGGATATCGGCAGAAAGGATGTTGCTTTTACCAATCATCGGGCGGCGGCATCACCGTGACCGGGGGGGAACCCCTGATGCAGATGGAATTTACCCAAGCGCTGCTCAAGGCCTGTGGTGAAGAGGGCATCCATACCTGTGTGGAGACCAGCGGATTTGGCAATAGTGAGAAGCTTTTGGAACTCGATGCATACGTAGACCTGTATTTGTTTGACTACAAGCTCTCCAATGAAGCCGACCATATCAAGTATACCGGTGTGGGCAACGGACTCATCCTGAAAAACCTGGATATGCTGATGAAAAACGGCGCCAAGGCCATCATGCGCTGTCCCATCATCCCCACGGTCAATGACCATCTGGAGCATTTCGGGCAGATCGCCGGCATCGCAAAGAAGTATCCGGGCATCATCGCTGTGGAGCTCATGGCCTATCACAAGCTGGGGCTGTCAAAGGCAATCAAGGTGGGCGACGCCATCGCATTTGACACGGATATCGAGACGGTGGAAGAAGAGCAAAAGAAAATATGGCAAAAGACCGTTAGGAGCTTTGGCTACCCAAATGTAAGAATCGGATAGAAAAATATAAAGGAGATCAACATGAAACTGTATGTATTGAAAAACGGTGTCTACCACTTTAACAAGTATTGTCAGGAGTACCCGGAGACAATCACAGAAGATATGGTCTGCAGTGTGGACGTCCCCAAAGGGGCGAAGCTCTGTAATCAGTGTGAGTCCCACGCGAAATTTAACGATGACGGCTATTTTGATTATGAGCTCTACTTTACAGAAAAATATCGACAGA
>JAKSDL010000234.1 GCA_022360105.1 Pseudomonadota bacterium | reverse complement strand
TATTTCAATGGCTGCCATTAACAAAATAGATGAAGAGTGGAAAGCGGCAGAGGATTTTCTGGAAATACACGACAAGATGATGACCGGTAAATGTGCTGATGAAGTAAGGAGGCTTGCTGGTAAATACAAAGCCATAGGTGAAACCTTTGTCATGGACAACCAAGGGGCAAATGTCTGTCAGAATGAGTTAACGGGAGATTACTGGCAAGGTGATGAGGCTAAATGGAAAAATTCGTTTGCCCGGGGGGCCGGAGGACTTGATATAGGAGTAGAGAAACTTGATACTTCGACAAACATTGTTCTGCAACAGATCTCGTTACCTATAATTGATGAAAAGGGCAAAGTTATTGGTGCGATTTGTTTTGGCATCAAAACCAATAAATTGTGATGCCTACCCTTGATTGCCGAATTTAAAGACGTGACATCAAGGAGAAGGTCATACACCTGGTATCATCAGTGTTAATTGAAAAAACGCACCAAGGAATGAATATGAGTATTAAAGCAAAAATCAGTCTTTTAGCAGCAGTACCCCTTTTGGGTATGATTGTCTTACTGGCGGTCGGTTTGCAGACCCTCTCCTCGGTGGACAAGGGCAGGCACGTCTTTTTCGATGAAGCCTTTGTTCCTATTGTCAATATAGAAATTCCTGATCTATTGGAAAACCAGAATGCCATTGCACTGGTATTGAACGCGGATCGTGATGCTCACCAGGCAGTGATAGCTGAAAGAGCAGCCATTATTACTGCACAGGAAGAAAATGATGAAAATTATAAAAAAGCTGATGCAGAAAACCTTGAGAACATTAACCAGGTTGAAGAGCGTATGGCTAAAGCTTCTGCTTCTTTTAAAATGGATGAAATGAAGTCGGTTTATAAACAATTTCAAGTAGATTTTGAGTTATGGAAGAAAAAATCGCGACAGGTTGTTGAGTATTCTATCAATCCTTCCAGAATGAAATTTGCTCCAAAGATAAGTAATGGGTCCGGAAAAGATGCTTTTGATAAAATGAGAAGTCATCTCGACAAATTAGAGGAATTACTTGAAAAACATATTGAACACGAGCTCGGTGTAATCGACGAACAAAAAAAAGCTGCTGAGTTTGAAAATCAGAAGTTGGCTGCAAATGCCGATGCTTCAATCAGGATTTTTCTTATTGTTGTGATTGTTTTTGTCATTATCGCGGTTTGTATTGCCATCTGGACAACTCTTAACATCATCAAACCACTATCTCTTTTGGAAGAGACTGCACAGAAAATCGAAACCGACAGTGATTTTTCGCATACAATTGAGATAAACAGTAAAGATGAAATTGGTAGAACAGCTGCAGCTTTCAACAAACTTCTGGAATCCATGAAGAAAGCCATCTCTGATGTCTCCACAGTTTTGGGTGATATGGCAAATGGTGATTTTACTTCGAGAGTCACGGGCGAATACAAGGGAGACCTAACCAGCCTGAAAAAAGATACAAACCACTCACTCGATGTGTTGAGCGAATTAATCAGTGAAGTTCGTGCAGCCAGTGAACAAGTAAAAATCGGCTCAGGAGAACTTTCCTCTTCGTCCCAGGCACTTGCCAGTGGAACAACCGAACAGGCTGCAAGTTTAGAAGAAGCATCTTCGTCCATGCGGGAAATAGAAAACATGACTAAAGGAAACAATGAAAGTGCCCTAAAAACGCTTCGATTAACCAGTCAGACCACACAGGTTGTAGCTAAAGCTAATGATCAAATGCATCAGATGCTGAATTCCATCAATGAGATTAACAATACAAGCCATGATGTTTCTAAGATAATAAAGGTTATAGACGAAATAGCCTTTCAGACCAACCTACTGGCTCTAAATGCAGCTGTTGAGGCAGCCAGGGCCGGAAAATATGGAAAAGGTTTTGCCGTAGTTGCAGAGGAGGTTAGAAACCTGGCCGTAAGAAGCGCTGAGGCGGCAAAAAGCAGTACGGAATTAATTGAAAATTCCAGTAAGGAGGTGGAAAAGGGTGTTGAAAACGCCGGCCGAACCGCAGAGGTTTTAACTGAAATCAACAAACATGTGCAAGAAGCGAACGAAATGGTGAATAGTATTTCTGAAGCTTCTAAAAATCAAACCCTTGGCATTGAGGAGATCAATCGGGGATTAAACCAGGTCAACAATGTTGTTCAGCAAAATTCATCAATTTCGGAACAGACCGCTTCGGCATCAGACGAACTTTCTGCACAGGCTGACAGACTTCTGGAAGTAATGGAACATTTTATTGTCAGGAGCAGCTCTAATGCGCAAAAAACGGAAAGGCAAGATGATATACCCGAAATAGAGTATCAGAGTATGCCACACGCAGAGGAAGACCATTTGCCCGAAAATCTGTCGGAGCCATCCGAACCCAAGACCATTGTTATGGAAGGTGAGGGTTTCAAAAACTTATCATAGCTGTATCAAACGCCCCTGGTTAAAAGCCAAAATTTCATGCTAATGGCCTTGACTTTTAACCCATTCAAAACTCTAACTATTTGTAATAATAAAATTACTCATACTTCAGATTTGGCTGCGCTTTGGAAAAAAGCGATAAGGAGCCATGTTTGACTGTCAACTTGCAGACTTTTTTATATGCCGGGTCGTTTGATTTGGACCGTGAGTCAACATTCCCGGCAAAATAAAGACACCTTTTATCTATGTAATTAGGCCTCTTGAGGTACTGTGGATTTCACCTTAAAAAACACTTGGGATAGAACAGCAGCAAGAAATGCAATAAACCCAAAACAGTTCACCCAATAATTTGGCCATACGAGCCCTGCAGCAGCTACAAAAAACAGGGCTGTCTCCGGCCAGGTTGCTTTGCGCAGGAAATAACGCTCCAGGGTTGAAGCAAACGCAATCAGGCCAAGTCCCGTTGCAACCATTGTAATACCAACCTCCCATTGGAAAAGGTTGTAATCCTCTCCCATTCCTAAAAGTGGACGGTAAGCCATAACTATAGGGATTATGTACAGGCCTTTGGCTAGCTTCCATGAGACAAAAGCCGTTTGCATGGGATTTGCACCGGCAACTCCTGCTGCTGCAAAACTAGCTAGACTGACCGGTGGAGTGACATTAGCATCCTGGGAGTACCAAAACACGATCATATGGGCGGCTAAAAGCGGAACTCCCATGTCTAACAATGCGGGTCCGGCCAAGGTAGCTAAGACTATGTAGCTGGCAGTGACAGGCAATCCCATTCCCAACACCAATGATGCTACTCCAATCAACAGAATCGCTATTACTTTAATACCAAAACTTAAATCAATCACTATACTGGAGAATTTCAATCCCATGCCGGTCAGAGTAACCATACCAACGATGATTCCAGCCGCAGCACAGGCAACCGATACCATGATACAGTTTATGGCCCCTTTTTCAAGGGCCTCACGAATCTGCCTGGCTTCAGTGACACCAAACTCAAAAAAACCAGGGCGACTGGTGGTATTGCCATGATAACCATTCGAATTTACAGCCCATCTAACGGCATTCGCAAGAAGACTCGCAGCCAAAATACTTACCACTGCTACAAAGCCGGCTCTCATTGGTGAGTAATTTTGGATCAGAACATATATCAGGATTGCGAGTGGAACAATAAAATGGAGGCCTTTTTTCAATACCTCCAGAATATTTGGCAAAGTATCTTTGGGTTGCCCTTTCAAGCCAAATTTCTTTGCCTCATAATGAACAAAAAACAAGACGGTTATGTAGTACAAAATAGCAGGCACTAGACCCACTTTTACAATCGTCAGGTAGCTGACGTTAGTGAACTCGGCCATTAAGAACGCGCCTGCCCCCATGATTGGCGGCATTAGTTGTCCACCGGTTGAAGCTGCTGCTTCTATCGCACCAGACACATGCGGCCGATATCCAACTTTTTTCATCATTGGAATCGTAAATGAACCGGTCGCGACAACATTACCCACTGCAGACCCGGAAACAGAGCCCATAAATCCGGAGGCTACGACCGCTGTTTTTGCCGGTCCTCCCGAAAATCTACCGGTCAATGCATAGGCCAAGTCGATAAAAAAACTACCACCCCCGGTAACATCCAGAAAAGCACCAAACAAGACAAAAACGAAAACAAAGGTCGCGGCAACACCTATTGGTAAACCGAAAATTCCTTCAGTGGTCAACCAAAGTGTTGTTGAAATACGCTCAATACTATACCCCTTGTGTATGATCATATCCGGCATGTAGGGACCCAGCATCGCATAAAGTATAGCCGCAAGGCAGATCCCCGCCATTACGTTGCCAATAACCCTTCGACAAGCCTCTAAAACCAGCAACGTGCCTATAACGCTCACCAATACGTCATTAAAGAGCCAATCTCCCTGTCTTTCAAAAATAGCCGTCAAGTTGGCATTAATATACACAACGCAGTAAACAGCGGCAGCTAACAGTGCCCAATCCAGAAAGAGCCAGAAAGAGAATCTGTCTTTTCGGGCTCCGGGAAAAGGAGGTTTCTGTAAAAACGTCAAGCTTAAAATAGCACCTAAATGAATTGACCGCAGCATTAAGGCTGTCATGGCGGTTATTCCGGCAGTATAAAGTTGAAAAAGACTCAGGCTGACAGCCAATACCATAATGATTTTTGTAGTAACCCTCACTAATGCTTCGTTTTGACCTTGAATGTCCGATACAGCAGTCTCATATGTCATGATTGGTTTCTGTTCTTGGTGTTGCAGGATGTGGGACAAACTGTCTCCAATACTTATAAAGAATACTCACAGGTTTGGCCGTAAACTGAACTGCTTCATGAGGCGCAACCAAAGAAAGGTTTTTTTTAATGCCTCTCCAGATGATTGTATGATCAACCCCGGGACTTCCGATTCTTAAGATAAAATCTCCTACTAACATATGCATATCTTCGATCACTTCATACTGCCCTCGGCGGACCATCTGACCAACGCCGGGCATTTTACCCATTCCGGCACCGAATTTTTCATACCGTTCCTCCTCAATGTAAATCAAACCATTCTCATCCACACTATGTTCTTCCCAGATCGGGGCATTTTCTACCGAATGAAAGTAATGGACTGTAAACCTTTCTTCCGGTTTCATCGGCAAAACTAACAATGGTCGCTGCGTTTTCAGGAGTGTGAGGCGCAATTCAAGTTCGCCGGATTGTTTCAATCCAGCGGTCAGAAGAGCACCGATGATTACTCCCAATGCTATAAAAGGGAGCAATCGGCGGGAAAAAATCAATTTCCACTCTCTAAGGCAGCAATTTGCTGGGAACAGACACTCCTTTTTCCTTCAAATACTTGATGGTTCCAGGGTGTAGTGGAATAGGAGAAAATTTCGCCGTGTTTTGAGGTGTTGTATAGGACGCGGATGGATGAATTTTAAGCAAAAAATCGTTGTTCTCAAACAAAGCTTTAACCAGACTATAAACCAAATCTGTTTTCAGGGAAGCCTGGCAAATCATCACGTTCCAGACACCGATAGTTGGGACTGCTGAATCAACACCCTTGTATACCCCACCTGCTAATTCTACTGCTGAGTATGTAGAATTGACGGCAATAATTTTTTCTACTTGTTCGGAGGTAAACGGGATAATTTTGATATCATGTGTTGTGGACAGATCCAGAATTGAGCTGGTACCGGGACCGACTGACCAGAATCCGACATCAATAGTTCTATCCCTTAGTGCATTAGCGGTTTCAGTGAAAGATAACCGACTGTCTTTGAATGAATCCAGTGGGATGTTTAAACCTTTAAAAACCGTTTCAGCCATGAAGTTGGTTCCGCTTCCCGGGCTACCACTGCTGATCTTTTTCCCTTTTATCTGCTCAACATTTGAGATTCCGCTCTCTTTGAGGGCAACCACCTGCAGCAGGTTAGGATACATAATTGCCATGGACAGGATATCATGTTTTTTTCCTTTGAATTTGGATAACCCTTCAAAGCCGGCTACAGCGACATCACCCATCACCTCTCCGATCACTGTTTCACCCTTATGAGCAAGTTTAACGTTTTCAACACTTGCTCCGGTTACTTCAGCAACAGCTTTTATACCTTCAACCTTTTTGGACCAAATTTCAGCTACTCCCCCTCCGTAAGGATAATAAATTCCCCCGGTCCCCCCGGTGCCAATTGAAATAAAGGTGGTTTTTCCAAAAACAGATCCGGACATTATCAAAGTAGCTGCCGCTGCAAGAGCTAAAATAACGCTTTTTCGTTTCATCTGAATATCCTCCTAAAGGTAAATTATGATCTATTGGGCAATCGTCTTAACAATGAGAGTTACTTCACCCGGTTTACCGGGCATGCCTGATACCGGGTAGATGAAACCCGCTGTGGCACCCGGTTTAACCAATCCCTTTGCTGTTTTCCTGGGAATCAGACCTCCCACCGCTTTTCCGTTCTCTAAAAAGATATTAACCCTAAAGCGTTGTGGAGTATCGGAAACATTGGTAACACCCACCTTGAAATGCAATGTCTCAATCCCTTCCCATTTCTTAAAAAAGCAGGAAAACTCATCCACCTTGGCCTCATCGGCGATACTCTTGATTATCTTGCCAGAAGCAGCGCATTGGGATACTTTTCCAGGCGTTGCCGCATTTATCTTCGTAAAACCGAAAACCAAAATTCCTACCGACAGAAAAGTTGCAAATACATACACAGAAAAACGTTTGCTCTGGTTCATTGCTTTGTCCCCCATTAAGCAGGGTTTATGAAAAAATCCGATTATCAATGGCAAAACCATTGATAATCAGCGTTAATCGACATGTTCGTTTACCATCACCATCGTTTTTTACTGTTTACAACGATTGCAATTTCAAACTGAAACGTGTCAATTGGTTTCAGGACTCATTTGATGGGTAAGAACACTCTCCCCTTTCAATTGTCTTGCAATCCATAAAACCACACCCAACTATCCTCAACTTTTTTATCAGACCTATGTTTTAAGTAGTTTTTATGTAACTATTCACCACGAAGACACAAAGCTCACGAAGTTTCGTGTCCTTCCTGCCTTCGTGGTGAATAAATGCGTTTCTATTACAAAAATATTTGCCAAAGACCTATTGTTCAGAATACGAACCCCGTTTTAGAGCGGGCCGGAACGGTTAAATGCAACGAAGTCGGTCATATCTTCTCTCTAGGTCTGAATAATACCAATTCCAACGATTAACCACTAGTTCAAAACATGTCAAGTATGCCTGAATTCTAGCCCCCTGTATATGCCCGTTCGCCAGGTTGCTGGTTTATCCCCTGAACGCTGCTTTACCTGTGAGATGCTCTCCAATGATTAATTTGTGCATATTCCGTGTACCTTCGTAAGTGATGACAGACTGAAGATTTGCCATATGCCTGATCGGAGAATAGTCCAGGGTTATTCCATTGGCGCCAAGCATGTCCCTTGCGATGAGCGAAGCTTTGAGTGCATCATCAAGACAGGTAAGTTTCCCAATTGAAATGTGAACATGTTTCGCTTGCCCTGAATCCATGAGTTTTGCGAGATGAAAAACATAGGCTTGATTCCTGGTTATATCGGTATACATTTCCACCAGACTGTCTTGAATGATCTGGTTATGGGAAAGAGGTCGATCAAATTGGATCCTGGATTCCGCATATTGGCGGGCCTCATCAAAGCAGTCCATAGCTACACCAACGCCTCCCCAGGCAATACCATAGCGTGCCTTGTTCAAACATTGTAAAGCCGATTTCAAACCCTGAGTATTAGGCATGCAACGTTCTTCAGGAACGAAGCAGTTATCAAAATAGAGTTCACCGGTACTTGACGCACAAAGTGATAGCTTGTTTTCCATCTCAACCCGTTTCAACCCGGGATCATCTTTTAATACAATAAATCCCCCAACCCTGTTGTTGTCATGCTCCTGTTTAGCCCATACAATGCAAAGGTCTGCTATGGAAGCATTGGTGATCCATCGTTTGACTCCATTCAGAATATAACCATCGCCGGCTGCCTTTTCATTGCTCCCGGGGATCTGATCTCCTTTTTTGATTTTTTTGGCTACGGTTTCCATACTCCCCGGATCACTGCCGTGGTTCGGTTCGGTGAGGCCAAAACAGCCAATCATTCCTCCTTCCAATCCAGGCTTGGCCAGCTTGGGCAGATATGTCATTTTCTGTTCTTCGCTGCCACAATTATAAATGGGGAACATCACCAATGAATTCTGCACCGAGACAAAACTTCGCAAACCGCTATCAATTGCTTCCAGTTCCCTGCAAACGACACCATAGTTTTCATAACTGGCATCCATGCCCCCGTATTTCGCCGGCAGGGTCATTCCAAAAAGGTCCATCTTTGCTATCTCTCCCACGATGTGCCGGGGAAACTGGTTGTTTTTAAAAGCTTCGGCAAAAACAGCTCTTGCGTCTAACCGGTGTAATGTTCGACGTAGCTCTTTGACCAGTAATTTGGATTCATTGCTAAGCAATTCATCGAGATTAAGAAAGTCAACAGGTTTGTATGTTCTAGCCATTTTTCTTCTCCTCTGTTTTGATCATGTGATTGAAATGTTTGTTTTTGAAATATATAAACTTCCATAAATAGAAAAAATCTTCACACCACTCCTTTTTCCCGTAACGTAGAGATCTGATCAGCTTGAAATCCAAGGTCATCTTTGAGGATTTCATCCGTGTGTTCTCCCATTAATGGGGGATGTCTCGTAATCTCGCATGGAGTGTCCGAAAACTTCATTGGGCTGGTGACCATCCGCACACTTTCTGCTGTAGGGTGAGGAACCTCAACCGCCATTTTTCGTGCCACTACTTGTGGGTCAGAAAATACTTTGTCGAACGAATTGATTGGACCAGCGGGTATCTTCAAATCCTCCAATCCTTGCAACCATTCTTCAGCGGTTCGATCCAACATTTTCTCCGAAATCAAAGGTATCAATACCTCGCGGTTAAGGACTCTTTGTGAATTTGTGGCAAAACGCGGATCACTACTTAAATCCTCAATTCCTGCCAGTTTGCAGAAAAGCTCCCATTGCCGATCATTACCAACGGCCAGGGCGATAAAGGAACCATCCCGGGTCTTAAACGTCTCATAAGGAACAATGTTAGGGTGCGCGTTTGCGTATCGGTTTGGAATTTCACCGGAAACCAAGTAATTGCTGCCAACATTTGCCAGCCAGGCCAGCACCGAGTCCAACAAAGATATATCAATGTATTGACCAAGACCTGTTTTGCCCCGGTGGATCAATGCAGCTTGTATCGCATTGGTTGCAAACAGCCCTGCCGTAATATCAACGATGGCTACTCCGACTTTCATCGGCGGTCCCTCGATTGGGCCAGTAATACTCATAATTCCACCAATGCCTTGTATGATAAAATCATAACCGGGCTTGTCCTTGTATGGCCCGTTCTGTCCAAAACCGCTTATTGAACAATATACCAATCCCGGGTTTTCCTGTTTAAGCTCTTCATAACCAAGGCCCATTTTTTCTAATGTCCCTACCTTATAATTCTCAACCAAAACATCACTTTTTGCTGCCAATTGTTTAATGATTTCCCTACCTTCTGCTGATTTAAGGTCAACAGTAATGCTACGCTTATTGCGATTGGTAAAAAGATAATACGCCGATTCTCCACCTGCGTCCGGCGGCCCCCAATGCCGGGTATCGTCACCTGTTTTTGGCCTTTCTACTTTGATGACATCCGCGCCCAGGTCCCCTAACATCATGGAGCAGTATGGACCTGCCAGAATTCGGGAAAGGTCAAGTACCTTGATTCCTTTTAGCGGTTTATCTGTAAATTGATTTTTCAATATCCTCCTTCAACAACTTCAATTTTCCTATTGTTTCATAATACGGAACAGTGTTTTGATATAAAGTACAATAGCACTTTCAAAAACGAAACCCTATGTCAAGGTTTTTCTTTTAAACAACGTTTGCTTTAGCTTGGGAAGCCCCATAAAATAGCTGTTTACAACATTATAAACATATAGATAACTGAATTTACTAATTATTGCTTGAAAGAATAATCTATAAACTCCTTTGAAGCAGGCTTGTATATCACCGCAGTCGCTTGGAAACTGTCATGCAATCAGTTTTTAATAATCACTGCATACCTAAAAACGAAACCGTGTTGGTTACCACCCTGCTGAATGCTGAAAGCAGATTGCCGGCAGCAGAAATCTTCAACCGCCTCGTTTGCCGTTAAATCACTCAGTAATAAGCATTTTCCGGGGTTTTGCTCAAACACCAACCATACAATTACCTGCATTCCTGCCGGCAGAGATGACAACATTGATTGATAGAATCGAAATTTGCTGCTGAGAAGAGTTATTAAATAGGCTAGCTGCCTAAAGACCCCATCGCCTTGGATATTTCTTTGGCGATTTTTGTCAGTTCAGAGATGCAGAGTTTACGATGTTCATCGACCTGAAAGCGAATCTCGGGAATTGCTAAGCTGACGCTGGCCAGAACTTCACCTCTCCTGCCTAAAATTGCAGAGCTGAATGAACCCAATCCGGGATTCCGTTCGCCTAAACTTTCTGCAAAACCTTGAGATTTTATCTGTTCAAGATCTTCCAAAAGCCGATGTTTATCAACGATTGTATTTGCCGTGATAGCTTTAATCTTTGTAGTCTTTAAATATTGCTTAACAAAGTCCGATTCGGAATAGGCTAGCAGGCATTTTGATGAGGCCCCGGCATATAGAGGAGATCGGCTTCCAATGGGCATACTGGCTTTTAAACTCTGTGATGATTCGATGCTGTCGATGCAAAGTCTTTCGGTACCATCAATCACATTTAAATGAACTGTCTCCTGGGTTTTTGATAACAGTTGACGCATAAACAACTGAGCCGTTTCAGTCAGGGGGGATGCGTTTTGCAGGGTAAAAATAAACTGAAAGTAAATGTTTCCCAGACGGTATTGTCGGGTTTCCGGATTTTGCTCAACATATGAGTAATCTTTCAGTGTTTGTAAAAGTCTTTGGACTGTGGAAGGGCTGAAACCCAGATGACTGCTGATTTCTCTGACACCCCAGTAGGGTCGGTTTGAATCGAATACCTTCAGAATACTCAATGCCTTTTCAATAGAGTTTAGTTTATTGCGTTCGGATTGCATGAGTCCTTATGTATTGTAAGTTTTTACCGGGATCTTTGCCTCAAAAAAAGAATGTGAGGATAACACCTCTTCAGGTGTATACCTGGTGTTTGGATTGCTGACACCAGGCATTAGAATTTAAGGAAGGGCAGGATAAAACTCATCATCAGTTGAATCTAATGATATTTCAACCTTTTTATTTTCCATTGATTTGGTGATCAAGAACTTACTGACAATGGAATCAAGCTGGTTAGCCTGGTTTGAAAGCTCATCGGAAGAGGAGGCGGTCTCTTCCGAAATAGAGGAATTTTGTTGAACGACATTATTTATCTGTACAATACCATTGTTAATTTCCTCGATCCCTTTTTTCTGTTCTTCGGAAGCGGCCGCGATATCGGAAACCATATCATCGACTTTGCTAACACTTTCTTTTACTTGTTTTAGAACTTCCGCGGTTTTGTCAGCACGAATAACACCTTTTTCAACTTCTTTTACCGAGTTTTCTATAAGCTCCGTTGTGTTTTTAGCAGCTTCAGCACTTCTGGCAGCGAGGTTTCTTACTTCTTCGGCAACAACAGCAAACCCTTTGCCATACTTACCAGCCCTGGCCGCTTCAACCGCTGCATTCAAAGCCAGCAAATTGGTTTGAAAGGCAATTTCATCAATCACTTTGATAATCTTTGAGATCTCCGTGCTTGTTCTATTTATATGATTCATCGATTCAAGCATTTCTCCCATTTGAGAGTCTCCGCGATCAACCACCTCCGACATCGTCTTAGTTAGCTGTTTGGCTTGATCTGCATTTTCAGTATTTCTTCTGGCCCTCATTTCCACCTCGCTCATGGAGGAAGACGTTTCTTCCAAACTGGCAGCTTGCTGGGTTGTCCCATTTGCCAATGACTGGGCGGAAGACGAGAGTTCTTGCGCACTTATGTTCACTTGACCACTGGTGGAAATAACATCAACCAATGCTTCTTCAAGCAATTCAACGGAACTGTTGATATTGTGTTTCAAATCGTTCAAATCCCCTTTCAACTGCACCTGGATTCGAGTTGTCAGGTCGCCGTTAGCGACTTGCCTCATCACCGTATTAATATCATCAATTGCCGATTGAAGATCTTTAGCAAGATCATCTATCGATGCGCCAACCCTGCCGATTTCATCATCGGACTGATGATTCATGCGAACGCTGAAATCGCCGTCTCTAAACCGGCTCATTATGATATCAGCCTTCAACAACGGATTTGTAATTTTAGACCCCAGGTAGAGCGTAATCAAACCAACCAGTATTAATATCACTATGGAAATTGCCAAATTCAAGTAAGTTGTTTTTTGTGCCGGAGCTATCATATCAGCCTGTTCAACAGAAGTAACAACCAGCCACTCCAATAGAGGAATCTGAATAATAATATCTGTTTTTGCCTGGCCCTTCCATGTATAGTCATTTTTTAGAATGCCGTCTTCAAATGTATTCTCTTCCCAGTTAAACTCGCTGATATTCTGACTGTTAACATAATCCTCATCGGGGTGAACCAAAACCTGTCCAGCCTTGTTGACAACATACAAAAATCCGGACTTTCCGATTTTTATGTCTTCAATAAACTTTTTCGCAAAAGGGCCAAGGCTGATTTCAGCCAGAATAATACCAAGCGGATTACCGGACGACTTGATTGGTGAAATGACGGTGAAAACAGCACTTTCTGCTTGCTCGCTGTACGTTAAATCAGAAACCAAGGTCTCTCCGGATAAGACATTGTTGACAAGTTCCTGATCCTTTAATCCGGATTCTTTGTTACCTGAAGTTACCACAGACTCTCCGGAATTGTTTAAGATGCTGATACCGAGGTAATATGGACTGTTTTCAATTTCCTGATCAAGTTCCTCCACCGCTTTCTTTCTGGAGGATCTGGCTAAAAAGGAGTCCCCCAGAGAGCTGGCAAAAACTTTGCTTTCTCCCAGTTTTTGAACATCCTTTTTTCGCATATCAATCCATTGTTCCAGGTTTTTGCTTGTAATCGATGTAATCTGCTCGGATTCTTTGATTGTTGCCTCAATTATTGCCTCACGCGTATTGATAAAAGAGACAATTGTGGGAATACCCATCGCTATAATAAGCATTACCACCGCCAAAAAGACAATTTTGACTTTAATGGAACTTCGCCGAAATAGTTTCATGATGCTGTTTTCGTCAATAGAGATTCGATTCTGCTTGGAAAACCGGGCTCATTGAGCCCGGGGTGTTGATAATGATATTAACTAATTTTGTAGGCAACTAGCTCAGCTGGAACCATTGTCGACAGTAAAGACTTTTATTCAATTATCTCAGCTAAGCTTATGATCTGATAGGGTATATCATAACCAATCGATTCCACGGTTTTGCCATTTATTTTAATAGTAAGCATGTTTTCAGGCAAGGTTCTGGAAGGGACGTTCCTGGGGGATTTTCCTTTAAAAACCTGGTCGGCATTCTCCGCTAAAGCCAAGCCTACACTTTTATAACTGGAAACAATACCAATCATGGCGCCCTGTTCATTAATAAATTTTTCTAACGCTCCGTAAGTGGGCATCTTTGCAGCTGTTAAAGCAGAAATTATTTTTCCTCCATTGTCCACAATAAAAGAGTCTGACGGTAAATAAACGATATCAGGTCTATCTGAAGAAATCTTTTTAACAGCTCTTTGAATCGCGCCTTTGTTCCCTGCGGGGTATGCTTTGAGAGAGACACCTCGCTTTTTTAATAACGAATCCAGTTCAGTTTTTGCAATGATGGAGTTTTGTTCTTTTGGGTTGTATATGATACCAATTGACTTAATTTCACCGATTCGCAGAATGAAATCGACCTGATCTCCATAAGGAATTGCATGACTTACGCCCGTTGTATTGTTACCTGAGTTCTCCCAGCTTTTAACCAGACCTGCCTTAAGCGGATTTGTAACAATCCCGAAAAAAATGGGCGTGTTTTTGATGTATTTTGCAGAGGTGACACTTAC
>JAKSDL010000801.1 GCA_022360105.1 Pseudomonadota bacterium | reverse complement strand
TTCTTTACTGCTTCTGCCATATCTTTCTTATACTTAGCCATTTTATCAGCCAGGGCAGAATCACTTACTCCCATAATCTGTATCGCCAGTAAAGCGGCATTCTTTGCCCCGGCACTTCCGGTTCCTACTGTTGCAACTGGTATTCCGGGTGGCATCTGAACAGTAGATAAAAGGGCATCAAAACCCTGCAGACTGCCGGAAACCATCGGTACGCCGATAACAGGAAGTGTTGTATGTGCAGCAGAAACACCGGCCAGGTGGGCAGCCATGCCGGCCGCGGCGATGATGACTTTTATCCCTCTATTACGGGCCGAGGTTACCAGTTTTATTGTTTCGTCTGGTGTACGGTGCGCACTGGAAA
Source organism: Pseudomonadota bacterium (assembly GCA_022360105.1). The sequence continues at coordinate 969 of JAKSDL010000801.1, read as the reverse complement.
CTCGACATTCAAAACCGATACCAAAATCTTTCAGGATATCCAGGCATTTATCCATAGTTGCCAGGTCGCTGTCAGAACCCACCATTATCAGTACTTCTACGTTGTTTGAACTCATAAATTTGCTCCAAAAATCTTAGTAAACTCCACATGTTCGATATTTGTATTGATACCTTTATTTGTGAAGCTTTAAAACAAGGTCACAAAGTGACACCTTAACTTATTACTATTGACCGTGTGAACGGTTTTAATTCTCAAGTGTTTTCATTTATTCCAAAATTTAACGAGATTATAACAGAAATCTTTCTTCTGTGAAGTCAAAATGCCGTGAATATATGGGATAATCAGTTTTTAACACTTTCTCACAAACCGTAATATAACCACTTGTGAAATAATCGCTTGTGTGGATAATTTTTTGTTGTTTTTCCTCTTGCAAACTAAATATTTATATTGTAAAATACTTAGCTCAGTAGATAAATCACCCTTTATCGCTGAAAAAACTTTTGGGCGGATAGCTCAGTTGGTAGAGCGGGGGATTGAAAATCCCTGTGTCGCTGGTTCAAGTCCAGTTCTGCCCATTAAACCTGCTTTTCATTTAGGGAAGCAGGTTTTTTTATTATATGGGGCCTTTCAGTAATTCCTGATTCCTAGCCCCTACCCTAAACAACCCAGACCAAACAGGCAAATAATTTTATGTGTTAGCAATTTCATAGTTGGAAATCTGCTATGCGTCAGTTTTTTGGGCCTTTTCGAGTTTTTGTGGTTGAATTAATTTCTCGCCTTAAGATGCGATTTAAAACAAATTTTGCGTAAGCGACACCACAACTATTAGCTATTAGCTTTCAGTACAGATATTTATGTTATTTGAATAAAAAATTTAATAAATTTTTTCATTTTAAATTTGACTATGTCGCAAAACAGTTGTATAATTTATATAGTTGTTTTACTAATGACTAGAAGTTATTGCAATAA
>JAKSDL010000400.1 GCA_022360105.1 Pseudomonadota bacterium | reverse complement strand
TTGCCGGCCCATCGGCTGCCCTGTTGATTTTATAACCGGACGACAATTTCTCCAGTGTTGAACTCATCGCATCGTCAGTCGCTTTCAAATTCCGCCAGGAGTTAATCGCTGCGACATTGTGGTTGATTCTTAAGCCCATAATTTTTCCTTAATCGAGATTGGAAATCACAAAAATACACTAAACAAAGCCTTTTACTCCTATGTCGGAATAATGGCGAAAAACTTTAATACTATTTTTCAACCAGCTTTAAACTGATTTCTTATCTCCCCTATCGGAATCTGAAGGAAAAGCTTTAAGAATATTTTGAATTTAATCCGCGAAACACAGTGTGGCCCTTTATCAACAGGAATTGTGAAAGGTCGTAGGATGGGCAAAAGGATCGAAAGGAGTGTGTAGGCAATTGGAAACCCTTAGCAATATGCAAAACTGTGAATTATCCTGGTTTGCCCATCGGGAGATTTAAAAAAGGAAGAGATAGAAGGTCGTAGGATGGGCAAATTGATTGAACAAAGTAACAAGACTAATACGCAGTTCTCACGATTTAAGAGCAGGCGGGACCGGTACAAGTTTGCCCATCGGGAGATTTAAAAAAGGAAGAGATAAAAGGTCGTAGGATGGGCAAATTGATTGAACAAAGTGACAAGACTGATACGCAGTTCTCATGATTTAAGAGTAGGCGGGACCGGTACAAGTTTGCCCATCGGGAAATTTAAAAAGGGAAAAGACAGTATTGAAAAACAGGAATAGCGAATATTTGGCAAGGTGATGGGCAAACAAGTTGCCCATCATATATTTTTCGAAGATGCAAAGCTTGGTATTAGCAGTTCAATTTAGTCTTTTTTCTTCATTTTTGCTGCCATTTCCTTGCGATAATCTATCATCGCCTGAGCGTAAGCTGAGATTTTTGGACCTTCTTTGTGCATGATAACTTTGAAATCATTGTCCAAGTCATACGCTTTTTTAAGCTCTTCTTTAAGATGTGTTTTATAGTAACTCAGGTAGAAATTGATATCGTCGATGGGTTCTCCTGAGGTTCTGGTAGGAGGATCATCATCTGCCATTAGATATTCCCCTGTAAAAATAGAACGTTGATAGTAATTCACTGCGATATCAAGCAACTCTTTGACATCTTCGTCTTTTATTGATTCCGGAATTCCCTTTGATATATGGAAATCGATGGTTTTGTTGTCGTCAGGATTGAGAGATGCAGTCAGTTTTACGGTTTCTGCATAATCCAATGCAATATCGATATCCTCTTGTGAAAATGCCATTTTATTTTTTTACTTATATATATTAACGAAATACCCAAAGGTACCCCATAAAAACAGGACGGGCACACCATTTCGTTTCTCGAAGGAAAAGAGCTGATGTGCCCGTTTAAACTAAATTTCTTTAATCGGAACTGATTTTATTTTGCTACTTCTCTTTTAACACCGAGGGCGGCTTTGTAGAGAACAGTCAAAATCAATGCTCCAATTGAATAAATTCCTATGGTTACTAATACTTCGTAAAAACCAGGAGTGTATTCGGTTATTGTTTCAAAAGGTGTGATAGCGAATCCACCGATAATCAAGCTGATTCCTTTATCAATCCAAAGTGAAGCAAAAATAGATATACAAGCAACAGCCAGGATAGTTGTATTTCTTCTTAATGCAGGGTTAATCAATAACACTATGGCAAACAGACCAATTATCATTGACGTCCATGCCATAGGTGTTAATGCACTCTTCCCGTGTAACCCGGCAAACAGATATTCCCAGGTGTGCATGTGACCAGGAATGTTACTATAAAACGCGGTAAACAATTCCATGGCTACGAAGAAGAAATTTACTAACGCCGCGTATGTTACGATGGTTCCCAGCTTTTGAATCGCTTCATCACCTGCATCAAAATCGGAGATTTTTCTGAGGAGCAGGCAAAGAAGAATCAATAAAGCGGGACCTGCAGCAAATGCTGACGCCAAAAACCTTGGAGCCAGAATAGCAGTCAACCAGAAATGTCTTCCAGGAAGACCGGCATATAAGAACGCCGTTACGGTGTGAATACTAACAGCCCAGGGGATAGAAATAATAATAAATGGCTTGATCCACTTTGGTGGAGCCACTTGTTTTGCTTCAGACTGCAGAGCCACCCAACCGCAAAGCAGGTTTAGACCCAGATAGACTGATAGCACCGTTGCATCCCAGAATAAGATCGAATTCGGTGTAGGATGCAGAAATACATTCATAACTCTATTCGGTTTACCCATATCCACCACTACAAACAGCATACACATTGTAACAGCGGCAACAGCCAAAAATTCGCCGAGGATAACGATCTTTCCGAATTGCTTATAATTATGCAAATAATAGGGCAATACCAACATGACAGCTGATGCAGCCACCCCAACCAGGAAAGTCAACTGGGCAATATAAACACCCCAGGAAACATCCCTGCTCATTCCAGTCACGTGAAGACCTTGGGTTAAGTGCTGCCAATAAGCGTAAGACCCTGTTGCAATCAAACCTAACAGGACAAGTATCCATGTCCAATAGGCTTTATTTCCTGTTAACGCCTTTTCAATCATGACATCCTCACACTATATAAAAGACAGATGGACCCGTTCCGAGTTCAGACTTACGTTGAATTGTGTTGTTTTCTTTGAGAAGTTTGCGAACTTCAGAGTTGGGATCGTTAAGATCACCAAATGTTATCGCTCCTTCTTCGCATTCTTCTGCACAAGCAGGGATTTGACCCTTAGCCAATCTTTCCGCGCAAAAATTACACTTTTCAACAACGCCTCTTTCACGGGTAGGAAACTCAGGATCGATCTTACCGCCACCAACAACAGTTTTTCCGTCGCCTGATCTTGGATCTTTCCAGTTAAAACTTCTTGAACCATAAGGACAGCCGGCCATACAAAAACGACAGCCGATGCAACGGTGAAAATCCATTATGACGAGACCATCATCACGCTTAAAAGTAGCCTTGGTTGGGCAAACCCGAACACAAGGTGGATTTTTGCAGTGATTGCACAGCACTGTCACTTGTTTGGATTTCAAGGTATCACTCAAAAACTCACCCGCTTTAGTTGGAAAGGAGTTGTGATAAGGCTCTTGCCAGATCCATTTGATTTCATTCTTCAGGTCCGGGCTTCCATCCTCCAGGGTGAATTCCGGAACATTGTGAATTGAGTGACAGGCTTTTTGACACTTGTCAAATGCCGAGGTGTTTTTCCTGGTGTCAATCACCATGCCCCAGCGCGTTCCCGAAGTTTCTTCAACAGAACTTGCTGCTTTTCCTTCCTTCTCTGTTACCACACCAACAGCTGAAGCTACACCAAGCCCAACCAGGGTACCGACACCTGCTTTTTTCAAGAAATCTCTTCTTTTCTCATCCATCAGATTTCCTCCTCTGGCTCAATGTGACATTCCCAGCAATATGGAGTGACTGATGTATAGTTGTGACAACTATCGCAGAACTCAGCTTTGTTGGAATGACAACTCGTACATGAAGTTTTTCCGGCACTGCTCAGGCTTTTATCAAATTTGGTACCGAAAGCTTTGCTTACATAAATTCTGTCGTTATCGCGAACGACTTCATCACGCCATTCGTCCAGAATCTGCATGTGGTTGGCTCTCATCCAATCAGCCTCTTCAACGCAGGTTCCACTAACTTTTACTACCGGCTCCGGTGCTACATCAGAATCACCAAGACTTCCCCAAATTGGAAAAGTGACAATTCCAACAAAGATGACCAATCCGGCTATTATTTTTCCAGCATCATACATGATCAGTCCTCCACGCCTAAATACGGTTCCTCACGAAGATCCATATCTCTCACTTCGTTTTCGCCTTCCATCACCAGGGCATTCGCAACCATTTCGGTTACACCGGTAATTTCGACGTCAGGAGCCCAGTATTGAGTTAGAGCCAGCAATGTTGCCCGGTCAATCGCACACACACAAGCCATCATATTGACGTCGTGTTTTTCCTGAACATGCCTTAAGGCACTTGCTCTAGGTAGTGCGCCTCTCATTCTGACATCCATAATTTCTTCAGTGTTCAATCCACTACCTGCACCACAGCAGAATGTGTTTTCCCTGATGGTATTTTCAGGCATTTCGAAGAAATTATTACATACGTTTTGAATCACATAACGAGGCTCATCCATCATACCCATAGCCCTGGACGGGTTACAGGAATCGTGGAAAGTTACTCTCAGGTGATCATTTCGACTCGGGTCGAGCTTCAGCTTGTTATGTTTAATCAAGTCTGCTGTAAATTCAGAGATATGAACCATTTTGGTTGACTTGGCATTTTCGAACTTGGTTCCCGTAATCGGAGAAACAGGCTCTTCCATATTGCCAGGTGACGGGCCGTTCATGGTATCCATATACTGATTAATCACACGCCACATATGCCCACATTCTCCACCCAGAATCCATTTGGATCCCAGTCTTTCTGCTTCATGGTACATCTTGGCATTCAACTTCTTCATTAACTCATTGGAGTTGAAAAGACCAAAGTTTCCACCTTCCGAAGCATAAGTACTCAAGGTGTAATCGAGTCCAATATGCTCGAAGAGCATAATGTATCCCATCATGGTGTAGACACCCGGATCAGCAAAAACATCACCGGACGGTGTGATAAAGAGAATTTCAGCGCCTTTTCTGTTAAAACTCGGCTCAATCGATATACCAGTGATGTCTTCAATATCATCCATCAAAGATTCAACCACAGTTCTGAATGTATGTGGTTCGATTCCCAGGTGATTACCGGTCCTGTTACAATTGGACGCAGGATCCATAATCCAGTTGATATTGATACCGACCAGGTTTAATAATTCCCTGGCCATCATAGTAATCTCGGCCGTATCGATTCCGTAAGGGCAGAAAACAGAACATCTCCGACATTCCGTACATTGGAAGAAATAGAGGAACCACTCCTTCACCACTTCCATGGTCAAAGGTCTGGCACCGGCAAATTTCTTCAACAGTTTTCCTGCCAGGGTAAAATCGTTTCGATACACTGATCTTAGCAGCTCAGCTCTAAGAACCGGCATGTTTTTGGGATCGCCGGTACCGAGAAAAAAGTGACATTTGTCCGCACAAGCACCACATCTTACACAGACATCCATAAAAATCTTAAAAGATCTGAATTTGTCCAGTCTTTCACGAAAACCTTCACTAATTATTTCTTTCCAATTTTCCGGAAGTTTCCAATCTTCATTTTCTGGCGACCACTCTCTTGGATTTGGCATTTTCAAGGCTTCCAGGGCAGGTACTTTTGCACTGTAAGCCCAGTTTCCTTCTCTGAATTCTGCCGGTGTATCCATCCATTCTTTTTCAGGACTTTTCCCATGCAACAGGGTCGGAGATTCCGCAATGTCCTTCGCCAGTTCTTCCGGTTCAAGCATTTTTGACATATTACTCCTTATCTACTGGTAGTCCAACTTTCTTCATGTTTTCCCTGTAGTCATCTTCGTACTCTTCATAGGTACGTATCTTAATATCGGGATTCCATGGATTAATGTGCCTGACAGCCCGGCTATTGTTGGGCAGATTCCTGGTGGGACTTAAGAAAACACCACCCAGGTGCATCAATTTACTAAACGGAAAATAGATTGCCAGCACTGAAACAAGAAATAGATGGGCATAAAATAGAGGATCCAAGCCTTCAGGAATACCTGGACTGAAAGTTACCAGCCCTCTGGCCAGTTCCTTAATTCCAACAATATCCACCCTGGTAAAATACCTCATCATTACGCCGGTAACGGCGATGGCGAGTATTAAATAAAGTGGAAAGTAATCTGCAGGTTGGGAAATATACTTGATCTGGGGTACCACAACCCTTCTAAAAAACAAATAGGTCACAGCAATCAGAATTGCGGCGTCAGTCATATAGAACAGGGGAACACCCATTTGCATAAAGCTATCGCCTTTTTCCACTAACCCAATCAGGCCTGGAACAGGCTCCAGAAAAAATCTGCTATGTCTAATCAAAATGATCAAAAATGACCAATGAAATACGATTCCACCGAGCCATAACCACTTGCTTGATCCGTAATACACCTTCGCATTGTCTTTAACTTCTGCCTGCGTGTTTTTAAACAACGATCTGAACAGAAGAATTTCAAGGGCCATTCGAACCACAACACCGACCGTACTGAACGGATTATCAAATTTGTTTTGCTTAATCCATGGCAAGGACTTTTGTTGTCCACTGGTAGTTGGAATTCGAAATGGTACCGGAGATTTTGCCCAATTGATCACCTTATAAATGAAGCCGATAAGGAAAACAGCGATTGCAATGTATGGAATTACCACTGCAAACAGGGCTGTCAATCCGATTCCTACCCCGACATAAGCAAGCGCAATAAGTGCTATTACAATTATCAGAGGATTTATAATTTTCATTCTCTCTTACCTCGCTTCCTTTTGTTTATCCATCTCATTTACTCTTCTGACAAGCATATGAGTTTGGTTTTTAATTTCATTAACCCTGATTTCAGCCAGCTTCTCTCGACATTCAACATAGATGTTGAACCCCAGCTTGGCCAGGTTGTCGATTTCCTGTTCCATCGGTCGAATCTGATCATAAGGCATAGCCTCCCCCTCTGTTGTTTCATCTTTGTGATCAAACAACACAGATTTCAGATCAAATATAAACTGTAGGGCCTCGGACGGAGAAAAGTCCTGGACGGCCTTGATTCTAACGATTTCAGCAAGAATTGGAGAAGTGCGTTTGGCATCTACTCCTTTGAGAAGCTCATCAAACAAAAGTTCGATGTTTTTTGAAATGATGTGGGAAAGAGGATTAGCGAACTGGTCTTTTTTACGCTTTAAGACACCCAACGCTTCCGTAGGATATGCTTCCATCGTAATTCTGATCCACGAACGCACAAGGTCTTGTTTTTTCTGACTTAACCAATCTACTAATTCCATATTTTTATGAGATGATAAAAAAAAAGTCCCTCTGATCCCTAGGAACAGAGAGACTTTTTCCAGAAACAATTAAACCATGTCAATCAAGCCACAAGGACATTCTTCAGCACACTTGCTACATCCAATACATTTATCCCAATTGAATTGAAAGTGCTGGCCCTTAGGCAGCTTGTCAACGGCACCGTCACCACAGAATTTCCAACAGTTTTCACAATCAAAACACTGGCCGCAGCTCATGCAGCGCTTGGCTTCTGCCAACAGGGCTTCTTGTGAAAATGGAGTTACATACTCGTCAAAGTCGGCAATTCTTTCAGAACCTGGTCGTTCCGTAATTTCATTTCTTTCCAGGGTCTCATAGTGACCGAAGTTCATGGCTGCAGCCAAGATTATCGGCATTTCTTCCGGTTTCTTGTATTCAACACCCATCAGGAATCGATCGATGTCTTCTGCAGCTACACGACCATCACCAACAGCTTCTGTAACCAGACCCAATTGTCGGGTGATATCACCACCTGACCAGATTTTTGAATCTTCAGTTACACGGCCGAAGTCTGTTGCTACGGTTGTCCAGTTCTTTTCGTTTTTGAGTTCTTCCAAACCTGTGAAGTCAGCTTCCTGGCTAATAGCAGGAATCAGACAGGTAATATCCATCTCAAAATCGGAACCGTCAATCGGTTTGAAACTGGCTCGACCACTTTCATCCGGCTCACCCAGTTCCATTCTGATCAGTTTCATTCCTGTAACCTTGCCACCATCAACTTTCAGGCTTGTTGGTGTGCACAGGAATTCGAAGTTGATACCTTCCTCTTCAGCGCCTACGATATCTTCTTCAATCGCCGGCATTTCGTTTCGACTTCTTCGATAAACGACTGTTACGTCCACACCCATCCGCTTTAAGCTTCGAGCACAGTCCATAGCGGTATCACCACCACCAACAACAATCGCTTTGTTACCGATTTCCATTTCCTCTTCCATGTTATGCTTGTAGAGGAATTCAACACCGGTATAAACGTTTGAGGAATTTTCACCTTCCAGACCCAAAGTCCAACCTACCTGAGCTCCAATTGCACTATAGATAGCGTCATAGTCGCTCTTTACTTGGTCCAGTGAGATATCTTTACCAACGGCTGTGTTCAACTTCAATTCAACACCAAGGTCAAATACTCTTTGGTATTCTTGCATGATCACATCTCTTTTCAGACGATATGCAGGGATACCCCAGCGAATCATACCACCAACTTCCGGCTTGGATTCGAACATGGTTACTTCATGACCTCGACGTGCCAATTGATAAGCACAAGAGATTCCGGAAGGTCCACTACCGATAACGGCAACTTTCTTTCCTGTTTTCTCATCAGTCAGCTTCTTAAGGGCCAACTTGTTGGCGAGTCCAAATTCACCAATGGAAAGTTCAACTTTATTGATGCTTACGGACTTGTCTTTATCTTTTCTATTACATCCTGATTCACAAGGATGAGGACATACACGACCCATAACAGCAGGGATTGGGTTCTTATCTGTCAAGATATGGAACGCCTGCTCCATGGACTCTTCATGACTTCTACCATACTCCTCGGCTTGGGCAATATAGGTCAAATAACCTCTAATGTCCTCGCTACTTGGACAAGTATCGGTACATGGAGGCCGCTTAACGATATATCGGGGCAGCTGAGTGGATTGAGACTTCTTACCACCGCCGATATGAGCTCTAACCGGTCTCTTAATTTTTCTTACAACGATAGCCATATTTCTTCCTGTATAATTAATTCAACATTCAAGAAAATAGGCAGTTTCCAGGCAATTAAATATTACCGTATCCACCGACCATGAATTAAATTGTTTTAATCCGGCAATGTAGTCTTTATTTAGCCGGTAAATATTAGTTCAATTGTTCAACAACTTGCCGTCTGCCAGTCTCTCGATCAAATAAAATCGCAAGTGATCTATCAAGTGACTTACAATATGAACAATGTTTGTTACCGGTAAAACCCCTGCGAATCACTTACTCATCGTCCTTGCAGGATGTGCAGGACGGATTTCCTTCCGGGTCACATCCGTCAGGAGAAGTTTCGCAAGCGTCTTTCTTGTCGTTTGGGTTAATAAAAACGAACTGCTCCTGTCCTTCAAAGTCACGGAAATCGATGATCATGGCTTTTACATTCTCAATAGAATCTGGATCTATAATCACATTGACACCATTGATGGTTGCTTTTTCATCGTTATCCTTGGGATTGTCAAACCCCAGGTTGTATTGCATTTCCGCACCCAGCGGGGACTTTCTGGCAGTTACCCTCAATGACAAACTATTATCACCAATAGTTTTGGCGGAAGCTTGAAATTGCTTTGCTGCACTGTCTGTAATCTCGAACATTTAGTTCTCTTAAGGAAAAGGTTTCCTACCCCAAAGTATATTGAGGTAGAATGAGATCACTTACTAGCTCTTTGCAGCAGCATCGTCTGCGGCTTTTGCAGCGCCTTCCTGACCCGGTAACTCAACCCATGATCCGTTGAAATATGTATAGACCAGTCTTTCGCTGTCAATCAGAATTCTCATTGCAGCTTTACAATCCTTCTTTGTCAGACCTTCGTCCTTATATTTCTTGACCATTTCCTTGAAAACGTCGCTTGGCTTATACTTCTTGATACCAGCAACCTCTTCAACCATTTTGAACATATCTTCAGCTACTTGATTTAAATCTACTGCCATTTTTAACTCCTAGAATCTGAGGTGAGCAGAGGTGTTATAGGATTTGAACGCCAATTTGAAATCGTCAATATGATACTTGGTAAATTCAAAACCTGTTAATTTGAAGAATTTTGCCCAACCAATTCTCTCAATCATTTCGCCAACACGCTCATATTTCTTGGCGTTTTCCTTATAAACCTTGATAACTGTTTGAACAGCCTCAACGACTTCCGGCCATCTTGGTGGATTGTTTGGAAGGTAAGGAACCAACAGTTTAGTAAAACCAGGCTTGGAACGAGCATTAGAGATTTTACCACCAACCCAGATTGAACAACCGTCATTCAATGCGTCAGCGATTGGCATATTTGGACAAGCTGTGTAGCAAGCACCACAGTACATACATTGGTCTTCAACGATCTTCATCGCTTTGACGCCGTCTACGATGTCCTGTCGAATAGCACCGGTTGGACAAGCAGCGATTGTTGTCGGGATTTCACAGATTTGACCCAGCATGTTGTAGTCAACAATAGGAGGTCGTCTGTGGATTCCGAGCACGGAGATATCGGAAGCATGTACAGCACCACACATGTTCAGGCAGCAAGCCAATGCCATTTTCAATTTACCAGGAAGAGTTTCAGTTGTGAAATCTTCGAATACTGCATCCATGATCGCCTTAACGATACCGGAAGCATCGGTAGCTGATGTATGACAGTGTACCCAACCTTGAGTATGAACCATGTTGGAAGCAGTTCTTCCGGTTCCACCTACAGGCCAGCCGTCAGCTTCAACGTCTTTGATGATTTTCTCAATGTTTTCTTCCTTGTCAGTCAGGAATTCAACGTTGTTTCGTGTTGTCCAGCGCAGAAAACCTTCACAATGTTTGTCTGCAACTTCCATAAAAAAGCGGATAGATTTGGTACTCAGCAATCTTGGAGAACCAATTCTTACGGTGTAAATCTTGTCGCCGGATTCGGCTACATGGACCAAAACACCCGGCTTTAAAATTTCATGGTATTTCCATTGACCATAGTTTTTCAACATTGTTGGATGCAGGAACTCTTTATAGTCCTTCGCCCCCTGGTCAGTAATTCTTTCTTCTGCCATTTTATCCTTTTATAATCTCAGGTTATTGAAAACTTGAACGTTATTTCGCATACGGTGATTTTCGGTTCAGGCGAAGGCCTAAGTACCATCATCCTCAAGATATTCATCATAGAAGATATATGGGTTCTCCCTTGGATGGAAGATCTGGTCAGGCAGCACGTCAAGTTCAAGTTCTGAGTCATTATCTTCCAGAACTTCAGCAACGGCCTTAACAAATTCACCTTTACCCATTCTTTCCATGAATTCACCGATTCTTTCTTTGTTCTTTCCGTCTTCATCCCAAACTTCCCAGAATGCTTCAATCAGCTCTTTTAATGGCTCATAGGGAGCTTCCATTTCCATAAAAGGAACGATTACAGATGAAAGCATAGCACCTTCAACAATTGGTGCCTTTGCACCCAACAGTATAGTACAGCCTTTTTGTTTACCAGTTGCCAGAGCTTTTGGCATCTTGTTGATACAATGCATACAGCGGACACAATTTCCGTTGTCAATGGTCAGTTTTTCGCCTTCCAGATCCATACACTGGGTTGGGCACATCATCACAACTTCTCTCAAAACATCGATTTCATCGCCTTTCACATATTTTGCTACTTCAGCGTCGTCTTGCTGGATATCGTCTTTCCAGGTACCGATCAAGGAAAGGTCAGCACGTGCAATGGAAGCAACGCAGTCGTTAGCACAACCGGCAACCTTAATTTTAAATTTGTATGGGAAAGCAGGTCTGTGCAGTTCATCCTGGTAGTAGTTGGTCAATTCACGTGTAACTTCCATGGTATCAAAACATGAAAATTCACATCTAGCAGGACCTATACAGCAGCTAGGTGTTCTAAGGTCTGAGCCGGAACCACCGAGATCCCAACCTTTGTTAGCGATGTCTGTAAAGATCGGTTCCAACTGGTCTGTGTTTGTTCCCAACAGAACCAAGTCACCTGTGGAACCATGCAGGTTAGTCATACCTGAACCACGCTTGTCCCAGATATCCATAATTTCGCCCATTCCCTTGGAATTATAAACGAAACCGGATGTTTGGTTCACACGAACTGTATGGAAATGAGCTACTCCGGGAAACTCTTCCGGCATATCAACATAGCGTCCGATAACTCCAGCTCCATATCCTCTTACACCAACAACACCACCGTGCTTCCAGTGGGTCTTCTTGTCTCGGTAAGATAGCTCGAGAATATTGATAAGATCTCTAGCCGTAGCACTTTTTTCCCCGGCTCTTCTAATTTCCCTGACGAAACTTGGCCATGGACCCTTTTCCAGTTCGTCGATCATAGGTGTATCTGACATTAATCCTCTCCAATATTTTACAGATGCTTCAAATCTCAGGAATTTTTAGTGATAGTGGACTTAAAGCAGCCATAGTTGGTGATAATTTGAAAAAATCCCTGGCTGAATTGGAACCAGGGAGTGCAACCATTCTGATCAAATTCTACACACAACCTGTCGGTTTTGGCAGACCAGCAATTTTACATGCCTGCTTGGCAGGTCCTGCAGGGTACAGTTCGTACAGCATCTTTGAAGCATCACGCTTGGAAAGATCCATAACTTTCATGATTTCTTTGATCAAAATTTTAATCATTGGGGCAATCTGGTATTCCTGGTAGTAACTTCTAAGGAAGTCGATGATTTGCCAATGCTTTTCTGTCAGTTCCGGAATTTCTTCCTGTTCAGCAAGGAAATTTGCAACATCTTTATCCCAACCACCGATGTCAATTAAATATCCATCTTCATCAGTTTCATACGTCTTGCCATTCAGTTCAAAACCCATGTTATTTCTCCATATTAATTATTAGTTCCTCAATTAGTCTAAACGTGGCTATTACACCATGTTTTTTTCTTAATTGAAAACTTTGTTTTATTGCAGCCTTGATCTCGATCTTACAAGGCTGCATTTACTCACAAAACAAGTTCGCTTGATTTAACAATGCAATCAAGTATTAGCCAACCCAAACACACTGGCTAGCAGGCGTTCGACAGTCAATTGGGTTTCCACGACTTCTGTGATCTGCGATCTCAGCGGAACAACCAACCATTCTGGCGAATTGGAAGAGGGTAAAAGCGATGTCCTGCATATCTTTTTCAGGCATTTTTCCGCTCTTGATGTCTTTCCAGATTAAGTCCAGGGAAATGGTGGCGATAACTGCGTCGATATTTACGCAGAAGACGTTTTTGGTTGCTCCGGCGTTAAACAACTGTTGAACTAGGTGATGATAAAATTCCTGGAAAGGATTCACCTCGTCCCTTTCCTTAAAGATATCACGTATATGCGTTTCACGTGGATCGTAGTTCACCGGTTTGTTTTTGAAAACCGGGTGGTTCACACAAGGCACCTTAAAGTATTTCAGGTCACCTTCCTCTTTCGCTTTCTTCTTGAGGGAAGCATAGTCTGCTGCTGCTGCCTTTGCAATCTCTTCAAGCTTGGCGTTCAGTTCATCTTCTGAACCGGCTTTGTACGGATCAAAATCAGCCATCCAATCGTTGACATACTTGATAGCTTCAAAGCCGTTTCCACCATGATCACGACCTGTGTGTACCATCCAGCCTACATAGCTGGAAGCGATTGGGTTTCCACCACTGACGGAACCTTTAGAGCCTTTCGCACTAACTGTTCCAGGACCATTGGAGATAGTCAGGTTCAGCATGGCGTTCAGAGCAAACAATTCTTTTTCAGCTGGTTCTCTGTTAAAGAGAATTCTGAAACATGTGTCACTAAAACTCATATCCAGCATTGCCAAGTCTTCCTGAGCTGTCAGTTTCTTCCAGAAAGCATTATTGTCAGGATCTGGTGCCGAACAAGCTACGATTACACCATTAAGATGCAGGTAGTTAGGAATATCCAGTGCGGTTTCCTTAGGAATCTGTCGGCCTGTCAGAGCTTTCCAGGAAAGTGACAGAATCATTGCAGCCATCAGAACGTTCATCTTGTTACATTTGTTCTGCTCAGCATACTTAACAGCATACTTGGTAAAAATGCTTTCCTGACCAGTCGCAGCAACACGCTTAACGAAATACTCATATGCAGCTTCTTCTTCGGCTGTCATATCACGTTCCGGAAGAACACCTTTTTGGCCAAGAGCTTCATCAATGACAGCATCGTTAACCGATTTGTCTGTCCAGACTTTGGTATAGAACAGATCGATCATCTTATCGATCATGGCTCGATAATCCGCAAATACTTGTCGGTCACCATTCATCAGAACAGCAGCACCTAAGTAACCATTTGGCAATGCATCGTTAGCCCTAGTTGACCTGGCTACTTCAAAATACTCAGCACCAATGGCTGTGAAGTAGTTCATGATGGATTCCACCAGGGG
>JAKSDL010000161.1 GCA_022360105.1 Pseudomonadota bacterium | reverse complement strand
GTTTGTCCTTTTAGTGGCCTGCCCGATTATGCAAACTTAAAAATTGAATACTATCCCGAAGGTGGAAAATGTGTGGAGTTAAAATCCTTAAAATATTACATGATCAGTTTTCGCAATGTAGGGTTGTACCAGGAAGGCGTTACCAAAAGAATTTACGACGACTTGAAAAAACTGCTTGACACCAATCGAATACGTATCACAACTGTTTACCTGCCCAGGGGTGGCTTTCATACGACTTGTATCGAAGGCGAACTTTGATACATTTTAGATTTTAGAAGTTAGATTTAAGAGTAGTGAAAGCGATGCTTTCTGTTTGAAAATACTTAATTAGTGATTTTTTGGCATTCGGACAAAAATTTACATAAATATAGCTGGTCGCTAATGGCAGCAGACAAAATGTAAGGAACATTATCTTGACTCATCGTTTATCATTTGCCAGCCATAAGATTCAAAAATATAATAATATTAGATAAATAAAAATGGAATTGAGACTGTATAACACCCTGACCAATCAAAAGGAAGTATTCAAACCCGTGGAGCCGGGCAAAGTAAGAATCTATACCTGTGGGGTAACTGTTTATGATCACTGCCATTTGGGCCATGCCAGGGGCGGGATCAATTTCGATGTTATGAGAAATGTTTTCTCAGCCCTGGGATACGATGTTACTTATGTGAAAAACTATACCGACATTGATGATAAAATGATTGCCCGTTCCATCGAGCGCAATATCAGTGTTTCAGAACTGGCAAAGGAAAATATCGAATCTCATGACGAAGATATGGCAGCCCTCGGTATCAATCCACCGGACATCGCTCCGCGTGCCACCGAGTACATACAGGGTATGATCGACATGATCCAGGGTCTGGTGGACCAGGGATTTGCTTACGAATCCAATGGCACTGTCTTTTTCCGAGTTCGACGATATGAAGAATATGGCAAGTTAAGTGGAAAAAACATCGATGATTTGGTTTCAGGAGCACGGGTGGAAGTGGATTCAGATAAAGAAGATCCTTTGGATTTTGCCCTTTGGAAAGCTTATAAACCAGGGGAACCTAAATGGGAAAGTCCCTGGGGTGAAGGCAGACCCGGCTGGCACATTGAGTGTTCCGTCATGAGCAAACATCATCTGGGAGATACATTTGATATTCACACCGGCGGAACCGATCTGATCTTCCCTCACCACGAAAATGAAATCGCCCAATCGGAATGTGCCAATGGAAAGACTTACGCTAATTTTTGGATGCACAATGGCATGATCAAAATTCAAAGCCAGAAAATGTCCAAATCGTTGGGTAATTTCGCCACTATCAAAGATCTGGTGCAACAATACAACCCGGAATTAATCCGTTTTTTTACGCTTTCATCACAATACAGGCAATCGATCGATTTCAACAAGGAAGCCCTGGTAAAAAGTGCTGAAGGTTTGGATCGTATTTATGGCAGTTTGGAAAAGTTCACCTCCTCAGTACCTGGGAATATCGCGGCGGAAGCCAAAAACAACGGCAACCTGCTTGAAGGTCCCTGGAATGAATTTCTGGCGGCTATGTGTGACGACCTGAATACGCCAAAAGCCATTTCGGTAATATTTGAATTGACCAGAAAGCTGAATACCCTGGATGCTGCCAGCCCAGAAGCCGCTGATGTGTATCATACCATCTTGCGACTTGGAGACATGCTGGGATTGCTGCAGATTCCTGCCGACCAGTGGTTTAAAACGCCAAGGATCAAGGGAGAGGAAGCGCCCGCAAATGAACTCTCCGATGCCTGCATTGATGATCTGATCGAAAAGCGAAAACAGGCACGTTCCGATAAAGATTGGGCGCTTGCAGACCAAATCAGGGATCAACTCCAGGCCGCATCGATCCATATCGAAGACAGGGATGGCAAAACGGTTTGGAGAAGGAAGTAACAATGGCCGGTAAACTCTTTTTGTATGGCATTGCCCCGGTACAGCAATGCCTGCTTCATCAGAACAGGGTTTGCCATGAACTGTTTGTAAAAGACCTTAAAACCAAAGCACCCAGAATCAAGGAGATTATCTCCCTGGCTTCGCAGCAAGGGGTGCCTGTTAAAACTGCCGACCCCCATACCCTGGGAAAAATGGCCAACACCAGGCTGCACCAGGGAGTTGCTTTAGGTTGCGGGGAACTGCAGACCTTGTCGATGCAGGATTTTCTCGATTCTGAAGCAGCCAGGTCCCGCCATTTGTTGATCGCCCTGGATCAATTGGAAGATCCACAGAATGTCGGTGCCATCATCCGATCAGCCGCTTTTTTGGGAGCCGGGGGGTTGATAACGCTGAGAAAAAACTCGTCGCCGCTTTCGGCAACTGTTTCAAAAGCATCAGCCGGAGCCTTAGAGTATTTCCCCGTTATTGAAGTCAACAACCTTTCCGAGACCCTGCAGCAGTTGAAAAAAGAGGGCTATTCGGTAGCCGGGGCTACAATGGGCGATAATTCAGTGCCTTTTAACGAAGCTCCTGTCAGCGATTGGATGGTGCTTGTCATGGGGAATGAGGGCCAGGGCCTGAGAAGACTCACCGAAAAGCGGTGTGATACTTTGATCTATATTCCAGGTAAAAAACACACCGAATCGTTG
The DNA here is from genome assembly GCA_022360105.1 of Pseudomonadota bacterium. The sequence goes on along the minus strand of JAKSDL010000161.1, from coordinate 8,687 downwards.
AATGTCAGTGCAGCGGCTGCTATACTTGTCCAGCATTTGGTTACAAAAGGCTGACCGGGAAACGTAATAAACAGGATCGAATTCCGGCTAACAGGGATTATTGAAAATATTCATTGCTCTAGCTCATGAAAATTCTATTGATGAACGGTCCCAATTTAAATCTGTTGGGACAAAGAGAACCTGAAGTTTACGGAAAAACGACGCTGGCTGATGTGGAAAAATCACTTGGCGCATTCTTCCAAACGAAAGGTGCCGAACTCATCTGTTTTCAATCCAACCACGAAGGTCACCTCATCGATTTTCTGCACAAACATAAAGACGCTTCGTACGTTATTATCAATCCGGGAGGACTGACCCATACCTCGGTTTCCCTGCGCGATGCTTTTGCCGGTGTTGACCTGCCGTTTATTGAAGTTCATATTTCCAATGTTCACGCCCGCGAAGAATTCCGTCACCACTCTTACCTTTCCGGTATTTCAAGCGGTGTCATCGTTGGTTGTGGCGTATACGGTTACCGGATGGCTGGCGATTTAATCGCCCAAAGACTGGAGTTGTAATTCACAAATAAGTATCGTGGCAAATCAATTTACTCCAATATCCCTGCCGAAAATTACCGATTTCACCATGGATGAGCTGTCCGATTGGGCAGTTTCCGCGGGTCAAAAGAAGTTTCGTGCGCAGCAGCTTTTTCAATGGCTTTATCTGCACAAAGCAGATTCCTTTGAAAGCATGAGCAACCTCTCTAAAAAGTTCCGGGAATTGCTGGTTGGAACTTTTCGGATCGAGCGCATCAAGATCGTCAATCGTCAAACAGCCCCGGATGGCACCATTAAAATATTGCAACAATTAGACGATGAGCAGGAAATCGAATCTGTTTTGCTTGCACATGACGATCACTACACGGTTTGCATTTCCACCCAGGTTGGATGCGCCATGGGATGTAAATTCTGCCTGACTGCCGGAATGGGATTGAAACGCAATCTAACGGCTGGTGAAATTGTGGAGCAGGTATTGAACTTGTGGTCCTTGCTACCGGAAGGTGAAGGCATTCGCAACATCGTTTATATGGGTATGGGTGAGCCGTTTCATAACTATGAAAACACCATCAAATCCCTCAATATCTTTTTAAACGATCACGGCTTTAATTTTTCTTCCCGACGCATTACTGTTTCCACCAGTGGCATTATTCCCGGCATTGAACGCTTTGCCAAAGAGGCTGATAAAGCCAATCTTGCCATTTCGCTGAATGGGGTAACCCAGGAAGCACGAAAAAGACTGATGCCAGTCAGCAAACGCTATGCCTTGGAAGACCTCATTCAGGCTTGCAGAAATTTCCCCCGGGAAGCCCGCAAGCGCATTACTTTTGAATACATTTTGATGAAAGACCTGACAGATTCCCTGCAATCAGCAAAGCAGCTGATCAAACTGCTTCATGGCACCAAATCAAAGGTTAACCTGATTGTCTACAACGAGAATCCGGATCTGGAATTTAAATCTCCGGACCAGGGAACGGTGAAGCAATTCCAGCAATATTTGCTGGATCATGGATTGATTGCCACCCTCAGAAGTTCAAAAGGACAGGGCATTTCGGCCGCCTGCGGGCAATTGGCAACCAGCCGGAAAAAAAACGTGGTCAAACAATAGGAGGGGTAGCTCTGTCACCCATCCTACTGAAATCACTGGTACCGTCTAATAGCCCGCTCATAGTGATAATAGATCCGTTTATCCAGCAGCTTATTAACATCCTGAAGTGGGGATTCCAGGGCACCTTTCCCAAAATGCATACTGGCTGAAATCAACTCATTGGTGATATACCGGACATCAGCCGGAATCGGTTGAGGCTGATTGAGCAATTGTTTCAAACCATTCTGCCCATATCTTTCACGATGACCAGCCACCCACCATCCCCAATCACCAAAAGACGGAACATGTTGACGCAGTGGTAAAGTTTCCAGTCCGGCTGCACGCATGGTTCTGCCCACGGTCAAAAACACCTCTTTTGCCAACGACGGCGTGGAGGACTGCTGGATGATCAATCCATCAAATGTGAGCTTGTCTTTTAAAATGGAATAAAATTCAAGCGAATACAATTTGGCCAGATCTTCATTATTAGGATCCGGAAAATCAAGTATAATGGCATCGTACATACCGGAAATGGATTGGACAAAGTTGTAAGCATCAATGTTGTAAAGGTGAATTTCCACCTCTTCATGCTTTCTATGTCGGCGAAAATGACCACTGCCATACTGGGTCAAAGTTGTTTTCTCTCCTTTTTGAATCCCCGCAGCCGGGAGAGTTCTGACTTTTGCATTTTTCAGACTTCCCTGATTCAGTGCAACCAGCTCCGGATTAGTGACAGCCAGTTTGGTCATTTCAGGATCGATATCAACCAGGGTAACTGATTCCACATCGTCGTATTTAAGAATTTCCCGCACAGCCAAACCATCCCCACCGCCCAGAACCAGGATATTCTTGCGATGTGTTAGAGACGACATAACGGGATGTACCAGAAACTCATGGTAGATATGTTCATCCAGACTGGAAAATTGCAGATGTCCATTGATATAAAAATAAAAATCCCTGGTATTATTCTGCGTAATCACAATCCGCTGATAGGTGGTGGTTTTGGTGAATACGATCCTGTCCCTGTAAAGCTTTTGTTCGGCATGAGTAGTTATTCGTTCCCCATTGATGATACCGATGGCAAGGATAATCATAACAACAATTCCAAACGCTGGAATTAAGCGAGGATATTGCATCCACGGGTAAAACCAGAACCAGGCGAATAGCGCCACGCTAACATTGATAATGCCCAGGAAAAAGCTGATTTCCAGAACATTGAAAAATATCGGTAACACAAACACCCAAACCAGTGCTCCAATAAACGAACCGATATAGTCCATTTTCAGGATTAATCCCAGGTTGTGTTTGAGACTGGGGACCGTCATCTGGTTAACCCTTGTCAACAAGGGAATTTCAAGGCCTATCAACAGACCTATGGAACAGATAAAGAAATAGTGAACCAGAATAAAATGTTGATGAATGCTGCCAAAAGCATACAACGTAAGGCTGGGTCCCACACCACCCAAAAGTCCCAGAATGATTTCCAGGACAATGAAATTGTCAACGTTGTATTTGTCGGGAAAGTATTTTTGCAGATCGGCCCCGATACCCATAAACAGCATCATCAAGCCGATAATTATGGCCCATTGCCTGATCGAGTTTCCTAAAATATCCGCAGCGAGACGGCTGAAGGTATATTCATAGCTGATTCCGCAAATTCCAACGAACAGCATGGAAACTCCCAACACCACCACCAGAGTTTTCGGATTGCGATTTTTGCTGTCAAATTGTTCCATTTTCCACTTACTTTGTTATCCAAGTCATTATCGGTCCGCCTGCACACATCTTCCGGGCTTGTTTATTCATACTGTTAGGAAAATTGATAGAAAACGTCGATGTACTGTTGATGTGGCTAGTCCCGATTCATTTCGATTATTTTGGACAAATTTGATACCGCATCCAGCTTTTCACAGTTGAGTGATGGATCGACCAGGCTTCCCATGCTGATTCAGCCCATTGTTTAACCAGTTTGATATGCTCTTTGGCGCTGTTTGCGTCAACCACATCAATCACTGTTATCTCGCCTCTCGATTCGGGAGGTTCCAGCCAAACAAAATTTTCTTTTTGTTTGATGGCTTTGAGCATGGCGTTATTGGCTTGGTTCTGATTCAGTCCCCCCTCCAGAAACAATGAAAGGCGAATCAAATGGGTTCCTACCGACTGAATGCTTTGGGGTGAAGGTGTCCCCGGATGTTGAATAGCATAGCAATCCACAGACATTCGGTGAACCGGATAATAGTCCGGATCACTATACTCCCGAGCCAGGATGGTTCCATACACCTCCCAACAACCTGGACAAGATTCCATGTAGCGATGCACCGGACCTTCTTTATCCGGGAACAGACCGCCGCAGCCAATGCATTTAACTTGGTTCATTTCCGGAACAGTCTTTTTTTTGTTGATCAATTAATAAATCCACATAGGCATGGCTTATCAGTTGATGATCACTGATGTTAAATTGTTCCATCAACTTTCTGGCTTCCACCTCACCAATGTCACTATCTTCATTTTCAGCTAAAACCACTTCGAACTCCAGAAAATCCCCCAGATGTTCTACCTGGTCGATATGAATACGTGTGCGACCTGCCAAAAACAACTGCCTGGTTTTCTTTACCACTCCCTTTACACCATATGACCGTTCTAGTAACCGCTTCAAATTGTCTGGTTCACCGGTCAAGGATATATGATACTCGCTGGTTTTAGGACCTTTCTGATCGGCACGATTATAAAAGATCAACTCTCCGCGATCTTCCGACAGTACCCTCAATTTAAGACGACCATTGCTGCAGTTAAAAAAATAGTCTTCCTGCACTATTTCTTGCCCTGGCAGACCTGAAAGCTCACGGGCTTCTTTCAGGCAAAATGCAACATCATCCACTTTTGCCTTGATTTCAATATTTCTAGCCATGTTGATAACTCATAAATTTTGATAATCGGAATGTTTCGTAAAGAATTCTTATATTTCCTTTCCGGCTAACAGTAGGTGTAAACTATTTCAAAATTATAGGAATAAAAGAGGTTTATTGAAACAATAATTCTTGAAAATGATTTTGGGAATGTAATGCACGAATCAAGAATGATTCGGGGATTCTTAATCCTCAAAAGTATAATCATGTTAAAAAAAAATAATTGTTTTTATCCTCCAATATGTTAACAATATGGCAGCGCTTATAATTTTCACCAGTTCAAAAAGGAGATGAACAATGAGAACTCAAACTTGTTTGATTTTATTGATATCAACATTGGTATTATTGGTTTTACAAGGATGTTCCTGCTTGTTTGTTGGCGAGGACAAAACAAAATGTTTGGAGTGCAAAGCCATTGAAACAGAGTTTTTGCGGGATATGGACCATGAACCCTTCTACTATAAGGATGACAATGCTTGTAAACTTGTACAAAATCCTGATGAAACTGACGAGCAGGAATTCTACAGCGATGCAGGCTGTCAAAATCCCTTTCCCTATTACGCCCAGGGTTACACAACTTACTGCCGCAACAATCTCTTAAACGACGACAGGACCAGGTTACACATTGGTAATCCGGACTCGTGGACTCACCTGGATACTTCCTCTTCATTTAGAGAAACCAAATGGACTCTTTCCATGGGAGCACGAATAAATATCATGGTTCCTGACCAGACCAAGAAAACACGACCTTTCCTGAAAAAAGTCAATTTCAGAAAGGCTGATCACTGCGATCTGGAAATGAATATTCTTAAAAACCAAGCGAACGGCCGGAATTTAAAACCGATCCTGTTCTTCTTTGGCGGGGGGTGGAAGGCTTGGGGACCCGGTGCTCCTCTTAGTATTGAAATTACCGGGACGAATCTGACAGATAAAGGATACATTGTATTTGCAGCTTATTATCGCCTGCTTGATCATCAAGATGCACGTCCCGAGTGCAATAGAGCAGATGGAGAAAAAATGCTTGAGGATATTATTGCCGCCAAGGACTGGGTTTATAAATACGGACAAAACTACGGCATGTCAGCTCAATACGGCAAAGAACCGGGAAAGAAAAAACTGTCTGTTTACGGTCAATCTGCCGGTGGACATCTGGCTGGATTTTTAGCCACCAATTTCCCCAAGGAGATCAACAAAGCCGTATTAATGTACCCTGCCACCGATTTTAAGTTCTTTATTGATCAATCGAAGTCCAAAGGTTTGTATAAAGACAGTTATAATGACGTTAAACCGCTCGTGGTCAAGTTCGTCAACCAACCCGGGGCATCGAAAGTCACACAAATCGATACCGGCCTTTCCCTTGTCGAGAGCAACAGCTTTCCCACATTAATTAACCCCAATCCTGGTAGTTATCCGGATTACTTTATGGTACAGGGTAGCTCGGATGAAATCGCTCCAACCCAAATGACCACCAGAATGTGTCAGGCTTTAAATCCCAATCAATCTCCAACAAACGACCCTTATAAAACCTGCCATTCGGTGCAATCCTGTACGACTACCGAAAACTGTGGCAATAACAGCCAACTCAGAATTATTGGGAAAGCCGGCCACACGTTAGAGTTAAGATGTTTTAACGAGACTTTGGGCAAAATTATAAACAAATTGTATCACACAGATGTGGTTTGTGCTCCGGGAACCTATGAGGGAGAAACCATGGTGGAAGACACAATCAACGAAATTTTGAATGATTTTTTGGATTAGAAATGACTTAAGCAAAAGATCCTTAAAACAACCCAGGGCGTGCAAGCGTGCTAACATGACCCTGGGTTATGCCAGTTAATTTGACTTTATCAGGTTGGAACAATTGCTTTTTTTCCCAACCGATTCAATCAACCTTATGAGTTCTATTTTTTCCGGCTGATTGTCCATAACTGCTCGACGTTCAAAACGACATCCAACCCCTGTTTGAACTTTTGTCGACCTGGTTCCAAAGAATATTAGACCCGTTATCATTCCAAAAACCAGTATTGAAAACATAATAAATCGTTTTTTTGGTATCATATTACCTCCGCTGAAACGATGATCTTTCCGTGAAGGTAAAACACAGCGAGCTTCACAGCTTATGACCCTGAGTCCAAACAGGCGTCATTGACTAGTTGGTTTTGGATGCCGGACTTGATCCCATAACTGCAGTCCATTAAGTATCGGTTTATAAATGGAAGACTGCAGGTCCGCTCATCAAACGCTAAACCTGCCGTTCCGCAGTAAGGACCTGCAACCGGTTTTTAAGCGTAGGTATACACCACGGAAAAATCATCAAATGTAATGAAAAATGAGATTTTCTAGAAAGGAAATACGGAGACTGGAGGCGGAGGTAATATGCAGCTCAAGGCTGTTCGATTTATTGTTATTGCCATTTTAAGAGATAAAATGATTTGTTTTTGAGACTATTTTTAGATGAACAATTTGTGTCATTGCGTTTTAATTAACAGGCTCCGGATTATGAGGTCAATCATTTATTACACCATTTTTTCCAAATCCCGGAGCGCTTTCCCATCAAATCAACTATTGCTCCTTATCCTTGTTATTGAATATGGAGCTCCAGGCATCTGTCGCCTTGCCTTTTAAATCGGAAGCTTTGTCTGATACCGTATCAACCGCACCGAAAATACCTTCTGTTGCCTTATCTTTCAAGTCAGCTGCTTTTTCAGAAACGGTGTCAACAGCGCCAAAAATTCCAGAAGCAATATTTGCCAAAGGTCCCTGGGAATTGTCGATGTCTTCCCTGTATTGTTTGGCTGCTGATTTCAAATTGCTAAATTGCTTCTCCTTTTCTCCGCGCCTTAAGTAGTCTCCTCCCAGCATTGCGTCATATCCGCCACTGTCCACCCAGGTTTTGAGCTCAGTCAACCTGAGGACCGGGAATGGATGACTCAGCATCATCAAATTGAGTAATTTGTGAACATTGTCTGTCAACCCATCCATATTTTTATATTCGGCAGCCTGGCTAAAAAACTCGTTCACATCCATTTGTGAGTATTCAGATCCCCCGGACATTTTCATCAACAAGGAATACTGGATACTTGGCTCCTGCACTACCAACAGTCCGGCACGATCAGCACTTAATTCGCTTTTTCGGTCCCACTCTTTTAACGCCAGGATAATCGGAGTGATAGCAAAGCCGCTCAAGGGTATATTCAGCTTGTAAATGGACAGATTGATCAACAGGTACAGCAGGGTTTTATATAGCAAATGGCCGCTCAGACAATGCCCCAACTCATGACCGATTATAGCCAGAATTTCCTTGTCAGTTAGTTTTTCAACCACCGACGAGTTAAGGATAATAAAAGGATTTTCGACTCCCACAGCCCCTGCGTTCATAAATGGGTCCTGGGCCACATAAAGTTCTGGTACTTCGTGGATGTCGAGTATCTCACAGGCTTCTTTCAGCAAGTTGTGTATCTTGGGAAACTGCTTGTCTGACGTGCGAATGGCGGAAGCCAGGGTCGCCAGTTTTAGTGATTTTTCGGTAGTTATCCCGACAAACTTTTTAAGCAGAACATTAACCCCGGGAATTTTTTGCAAAGCAGACAAGGCTGCCTTGTCAGCAGGATGCTCCCATGCTTTCGCGCTGATATTGTTAAGAACGGTTTTTTGTGTGGACATAGATTTTATTAGATTCGTTTGTTAACAAACTGGATAAAAATAATAACGATATTTTATTAAAAACAGGCGCTTTCATGAATTTGTGGAGTAAATCCCAGCTCGAAGACTTTGATTACCGATTGGGGTGTCAACACGCTTACTTTGTCTGTGACATCAAATTGTCGCAACGGGTTATACCCGTTGAAAGACCACTGAAAGACCCCTCCCTGTGATTTTAAATACACAGCCTCTCCTATAGCGAACATACAACCAATTGGCAATTTATCAAAGGCGTACCTGCAGGTAACTTTCCGACCGCGATGGACACGTTCTTTGTGCATGAAGGTATTGATTTCGGACACTTTCACTTGTTTTGCCGGTTGATCCAGGTTTGCTTTTACCCACAAATCCTTAAATTCCTGATAACGCTCTCTCCTGCATTCCCCGCAGGGTCTGTGTCCGGCAGCAAAGGCAGTGGCCTCATCCAGAAAAAATAATTCCGTGTAAGTTCCTGGT
>JAKSDL010000843.1 GCA_022360105.1 Pseudomonadota bacterium | reverse complement strand
TTTTAACATCACCATCAGACCGGCGATTTTCTCCCAGTCAACTCTTCTGTCAGCTTCGACAAAAGTGGTTTTGCCTGGATTATTTTCCTTCCAGACCAAGGCTTCCTTAAGTAGGTTTTTGGGGGTGTAGCGTTTTCCTTTGATTAGATAGGTTCCGTTTTTGTTGATGGTTATTACAAATTTTCTGGCATCTTTTATATTTGATGATCTCAGGGTTTCTTTTGGCAATTGCACATCAATTGCCTTGTAAAACAAGGGTGCGGTGATCATAAAAATAACAAGTAGTACCAGCAGCACATCCACAAACGGTGTTACGTTAATTTCGCTGATTGGCTCCTGTTCTTCGGGTCTTTTTTTCAGCATGGTGCATCCTCCGTAGAATCCTAGCTCATTTCCTGGTTGACTTGGAGTGGGTGACAGCTTTTGTATACTCTCTATCGAAGAGATTGATCAGATCGAAGCCAAAAGCCTCCATCTGTTGCCTGATTATTCGAGATTTATTGCGGAATACGTTGTAAGCCATCAATGCGGGGATAGCGGCAAACAATCCGAATGCTGTAGCTACCAATGCCGCAGAAATACCAGGAGCCACGACAGCTATACTGGCAGCTCCTTGGGAGCCGATGCTGTAAAATGCGTCGATGATTCCGGTTACTGTTCCGAAAAGACCAATGAATGGTGCGGAACTACTGATTGTTGCCAAAATGACCAGTGATTTTTCGAAATCGAGACTTTCATTGAGAATACATTTTTCGATGCTCCGCTCAACCCTTAGTAAAAAATCGGGTTTTTCATCAGGGTTCAACACCTGTTTTTGTCTGCGATAAGTCTCGACATATTCGAGGTAAGCAGCTTGAAATTCCTTTGCGTAGTAGGTGGAGATATTGGCTTCAGCACGTTGTTTGGCTTCTGCCGCGCCTTTGGTAAGGTTAAGGTTTTTAAGGAACTCTCCGGCTTGCTTGACAGCCACCCGGAAGTTCATCCATTTCCATCCGATAACCGCCCAGGACAACACCGACATGAACAATAACACAGCTAAAATCGCAACCGATATGACACCGCCCTGCAAAATGATCGTTAAAAATGAATTGCCTGATAATTGTGTGATAGGTTCTGTCATTCCCTAACCTTTTAAATTTATAACATTTTTCGTAGTATAAAACCTCTTACTATGTCATTTAATCACCATTTGCAAGTGGTGCAAATGCGAGAAGTTAAATCTTCTCTTTAAAATCACTTATATTCAACCGAGATGATTTCAACTTCAATGGACCCTTTCGGTACTCTTAACACTACTTCATCACCTTCTTCCTTGCCTAATAAGGATTGAGCAATAGGTGACTTAATGGAGATTTCCCTGTTTTCAATATCAGTTTCCTCTTCACCAACAATTTTCCAGCTGGCTGTCTCGCCGGAATCTAAATCTTCATAAGTAACCGTTGCTCCGAATCTAACATCGTCAGCTTCGGTTTTGGAGACATCAACTACTTCGGAATCAGCGATAATAGCATTCAAATGTTGAATCCTTCCTTCAATGAAACCCTGTTTTTCCTTGGCGGCATGGTATTCGGCGTTTTCCTTCAGGTCTCCGTGGGATCTTGCAACAGCGATATCATTAATAATTTTAGGTCGCTCTTCTTTGATTAACTGGCTTAATTCTTCCTGCAATTTTTTGTATCCTTTTGCAGTGATTGGCTTTCGATCCATAGTATTTTCCTTTGACAGATAGTTGTAACCTTGAATTGATTATTAAATCGGGAATTTTGATATTTGGCAATAGACTGGAAGGTGCTTTTCCAAAGATTTTAAAGCACTTTTTTATTAATTCAAGTCTAATTGAAATGAGGATTGTTAACGCGTAACGATTAAATGCAGATTTGTGTTGTCAAGACGGTGTAAACAATTCGTTGAGGTCATCCATATTCAGCATCTCTTCCAGTGAATCGGATGCGCCTACAATATTGTCGGCCAAAGCCTGTTTTTTCTTTTGAAGTTCTACAATTTTCTCTTCAATACTGTTCCGGGTGATCAGCTTGTAAACGAACAGATGATTTTTCTGGCCAATTCTATAGGCCCTGTCTGTTGCTTGTGATTCCACGGCAGGATTCCACCAGGGATCATAGTGAATGACATAGTCTGCCGCAGTAAGGTTTATTCCGGTTCCACCGGCTTTGAGACTGATAAGGAATACCGGATAGGCGTCACTCTGCTGAAATTTTGCGACCAAGGTATCCCTGTTCTTGCTGCTTCCATCCAATTGCAAAAAAGGAATACCGGCTTTCTTTAAATCCTCATGCATAAGGTTCAGCATTTTCACAAATTGACTGAACACTAAAACCCTGTGTCCCTCCCCAACGATATCCGCAACGGTTTCAATAAAAAGGTTAAATTTTGCGCTGGCCGGAGGGTCAACACCGGCAAGCGAGCTTAATCTCGGATCACAGCAGATTTGCCTGAGTTTTAATAAGGCATCAAAAATAGCTATTTTCGCCCCTTTGACTCCACCGGCTGAAATCTTTTCCTTTACCTGCTGGTGCACAATCTTCAATACAGAATTGTACAGTTTTTTTTGCGGAGCGTGCATTTCGCAAAACAGGGTTTGTTCTGTCTTTGGAGGCAGTTCTTTGGCAACGTCCTGCTTTAAACGCCTCAAAATAAATGGTCTGGTTTGCCTGCGCAGTAAGCCATGATCGGGACGTTTCTTTTTAAATCCTCTTCTACCTTTGGGACGGATATAATCACGCTCAAAGTCCTTCATGCTGCCAAAAAATCCGGGCATGAGAAAGTTAAACTGCGACCATAGTTCAATGACGGAGTTTTCGATCGGCGTTCCGGTCAGTGTCAGTCTTTGTTTACCGTCCAGCATCATTACAGCCTGAGCGGTTTTGGACCTGGCATTCTTAATATTTTGTGCTTCATCAAGGATGATGGTTTGAAATTTTATCGATTTTAACCATTCAAGATCCCGCTGTAACAAACCGTAGGTTGTAATAATCAAATCCGATTTTTTTGCCTCCGCATAGTGTTCCTTCCGTTTTTGACCATGCAGCAGAACAGCCTTGAAGTGGGGAACGAACTTTTCAACTTCGGCCATCCAATTCGTTACAACAGATGTGGGCGCAATCACTAAATTTGGTTTCTTGATGCGTTTCTTTTTGAGTATTGCCAGGAAGGCCAGGGTTTGCAGCGTTTTTCCAAGACCCATATCATCAGCAAGGATGCCGCCAAAGTTAAAATCATTCAGGAAACAAAGCCAGTTAACACCTTCTTTTTGGTAACCCCGCAAGGTTCCTTTAATCTCTTTGGGAATGCGCTGAGATTTAACACCTTTGAAAGAGCTGATCTTTTTAAGAATCTTGTCCCATTCCTCATCGCTTTGGCGCTCGGAGGCAATGCTTTCCAATTCACTCAGCAGACCAATCTGGAATTTATCCACTTTGAGTTTTTCGGCATTTTTAGCTTCCTCTTCGCTCATGGCTTCTTCAATAGCCTTGGTCGGGTCCACGCCTTTTTCTTTGGAGGTCTGAATCAGTCTGTTCAGAATAGGAGCGTACCTGGCAATCCAATCACCATCGATAACTGCAACTCCTTCGCCGGATTGGAGCTCTATGGCTTGTTCATTGTTTTGCCACATTTTTACGATCTCTTTAAGATCGAAGCTCTCTCCATCGACTGTCATGGTCACATCCACATCAAACCAGTCTATTCCGGACTGGATGGAGGTGGATAATACAGGAACAAGTTTCTTGGTCTTCCAGCGTCTGAGTTTGGTGCCACCCAGGTAAATCAACATGGAATCCTGCCCATGGGCAGGTAATATTTCCAGCACGAATTTCAGACTGTGGTCTTCCCGCATGGAGTAGTCGCCATCACCTTCATCAACCCAACCAACTTCCAGCATTTCTTCACGCAAGCGTTTTTCCTGGTTCAGGTCTTTGGGTATTTTGTACTTCTTGCCATCCAGGGTTTGTTCAAATTCATCCGAATTGAGATCCAGCGGGTAGGGAAGCTCTCCAATACCTGTTACCATCACGGTATCCAGTCGACCCATCAAAATCCCTTTTACTTCCCAGATGGTCATCTTTCCCTTGATTTTGTAATTAAACAGGGCTGAAACGCGTAATACCCCCTGGGGGTCGTGGATCTGAATGTTTCGCTGTCGTAAGTAAGGAAGGGCCGCCGAATAGAAATCACTGACTTCCGATTCTTCGACGATGACTCCCGAAACCGTATCATTAATCAAGCGTCCGCTCATCATCGAGCCGACTCTTACCAGTTGCTCATCTTTCAGAATGAAACTTGGAGCCATACCTATCGCTTTGGGTGGAGTTCCACTCTGGTTAAACATAGGTTGGAATTTTTTCTTGCTGTCGAAGTGGCCGATCTCACCTTTTAACAGGTACTGGTTTTCATTACTGGGATTTCTGATCACCGTGATTCTGAAGTCCAATGTTTCCGGATTGATCATGTGGTTTTCAGCATTGAAATTCACGGCAAACGGGTACTCTTCAGCCAGCATTAAAAACTGGGATGCGGCGTGCCTTTCCAGCACGTAAAAGTCTTCAACTTTTTTCTGATGGTAGATGGTATCAATAACCTGGAATAACTTTGCTGCCTTTGGAGCGGTAGACGGGTTTTTTAATTTGGAGTTTTCTCCGTCATAGTTTTCAATGTTCAACGCAAGCCGGTTGGTATTAAAACGCTTGGTTTCCTCATGCAGCATGATGGTTGTTTTGTCTTCTTCATTATTGAACAATTCAACCTTTTTCTCCGGCATGGTAAGCCAGTATTTCCAATTTTTAACAGCCCTGGCCTCGAAATTGGGGGGATCCACCTTTTTGGGATCCATAATAGTCAGTTTCTTCTCCGGATACCATTCCTGCCAGGTTTTGTGGAATGTCTCCCATTCATCATTCGATATCAGAACTCCTTTGAAGGAATCCTTGATCATGGGCGCAGGAATCGGTGTGGGAAGAATCTCATAATACTTGGAGTCGAATATGATCGCTTTCGGTAAACCATAGAGAATCAGACCGCGATCTACAAATTCATCCGTAATAATCGGAAGCCTGTTATCATTTTCATAATGATAGAATATTCCGGCCAGTATTCGGTGGTTAGGAAGAATGTGGACATTAATGTCGAATTCCACCTGTTTGAAGGAGTTCCTGATTGGCTCCGTATTATCCGAATAGAAAGTGAAGGGATGACCGAGCAACAGGAAAAGCAGGCTATGAGTATCCCGTGAAGAAAGCACCAGGGGATTGGGAACCTCTTCTTCGTTGTATTCGTGCTCGGTATCGGTTATCAGCTTATTTTCATCCAGAAAGGTTTTGATCACCCAGCCCGGATTGTTGTTGTTATCCAGCAGTGATTTGGATATGGACTTTATCGGCTTCTCGTTGCCCCAACCCCGAATTCCGTATCTGGCACGGTTAAACGACCAGAGAAATTTCTCTTCGCTGTCCGGTGCGATAATTTGCGTGAAACGAATGATCGTATGAATATCACCCACCTCGACAGGGATGGAATCAAACCCGTGTTCCTGTTTCCAGTCCTTAAAGGAAAACTGCGGATAATAGTCTGCCGGGAGGATATCCTTGCTTAATTTGGCAAATTCGGGCCCGATTGAGAACTGATCGAACGTCGCTTCTTCCAGTACCGGTTTGTTTTTTGGCTTTTTCCATTTGGGCTGATCTTTGATAGGTACATCAAACAGGTCCTCAACGATGTTTTCAATCTTTTCTCCTTTGTCCTCCAAAAGATAAATCGCCTGACCTTCCCAATCTTCGAAATCAGCAAGAAATCTTACAAATTCCCTTGCCAAAGGAGCGGAAATATTCTTCGATTTTTTGATTGCTTTGACGATCGGGTGCGATGATGTTAATTTGCCCACAGTGAAAAAAACTTTATGAATTTAGCTAGATAGCCCAAAAACAATGGAGGGTCGGTGAGATATAAATGATTCGTTTTCTAAATAAAGAATCGCTTTTGAGTATAGCCTTTATTTTTTTTCTATTGCAATAGCCAAGGGTCGTTTTTTGGTGATACCACATCCGCTGCTATCACTACTTTCATAGTATATCTCAATAACTCGATAAAAAGATTAGGCTCATTTTACGAAGAATCAACAAAAATACAAGACAAAAGGTTTGACCTTTGTCACAACCGAAAAAACGTCTAAAAAACAAACAACTAATCCATAATATATGTTTTTGCTTGGATTATTTTTCCGAGGACGACTCATGAATTTATCGGGCCTCACAAGGAGGGCTTCTTGTTAAATTACTTAAAATAACGATTTACAGCTACTTTTTTAAACTGCATGATTGATTTGGTGAATTGATTCAGGTATAACTTGTTGTGTTTGGATCAGCTATAAAGGATACTAGAGCGGTTCTTGAGTGAACATCCTTAGAAAAATTTGCTGCTAAATAAGGTTTCCAAACAGTCAAAACGAGAACTACATTGACGTAGAGGAAGGAAACGGGCTGTTTTGAGGCCAACATGTTTTAATGATTCCGTCCCTAAATTATTAACCCTGTTAAATTTTTGAATATGTTAGAGATTGTAACCAAAGTCTTTTCCAACGACATAGCAATCGATTTGGGAACCGCAAATACACTTGTATTTCTTTCCGGTAAAGGGATCGTAATCCGCGAGCCTTCGGTTGTGGCAGTGCAAAATGATCAAAGAGGAGAGCCCAAAGTATTGGCAGTGGGTGAAGAAGCAAAATCGATGCTGGGAAGAACACCAGGCACAATACAGGCTATTCGCCCGATGAAAGACGGTGTGATCGCTAATTTTGACGTCACGGCAGAAATGATCCGCCATTTCATCAAAAAGGTGCAAAAAAACAGTTCTTTAATCAAATTCAGACCAAGGGTTATTGTAGGTGTGCCTTCCGGTATTACCCAGGTGGAAAAAAGAGCCGTGAAAGAATCCGCCGAATCAGCCGGCGCACGAGAGGTTTACCTGGTGGAAGAGCCAATGGCGGCAGCAATAGGTGCAGGACTTCCAATTACCGAAGCAAATGGTAACATGATTATCGATATCGGTGGCGGAACAACAGAAGTTGCCGTGATCTCACTGGCTGGTGTTGTTTACAGCAATTCAACCAGGGTTGGTGGCGATATCATGGATGAAACTATTATCCAGTACATTAAAAAACGCTATAACCTCTTGATTGGTGAACGCACCGCAGAACAGATTAAAATTAATATTGGTTCCGCTTATCCGGGTGATGAGAATCTCACGATGGATGTTAAAGGGCGAGATCTGCTGACAGGTATTCCAAAAACGCTGATTCTGAGTAACGACGAAATCAGGGAATCCCTGGCAGATGTTTGCGATCAAATCGTCCTGGCTACAAAAAACGCCCTGGAAGATACCCCTCCTGAACTCGCTGCGGATATCGTGGACAAGGGAATCGTTCTGGCCGGAGGCGGATCATTGCTGAAAGGAATGGATATTCTACTCAGGGAACGAACAGGACTGCCAATCATTTATGCCGAAGATCCTTTGTCATGTGTAGCACTGGGGGTTGGTGCCATGCTTGATAATATCAATCTGCTGAGAAGTATTGCCGTATCCTAGGTCTCTACAGGTGGTCATTTCCTTTGAACGTTCAAGATAACACTGGGTTGTTATCTTGATATTCTTCAAGTCAATAGTATTGCTAAAATACGGTTTTTCTAAAAAACTTAATGTTTCGCTTCATCAAGAACAACCGACTTCGCATATCCATTGTAGTAATTTTCCTGTTTTTTCTGCTTTATCTGGCAACCCAGGTTGAAATTCAGAGATCTGAAAACTGGTATAGTGCCACCATTCACACCATTTCCTATCCGTTTCAGGCCACATTTCACTTTATCAAAAGAAATTTAACCGAAACCTGGCATAGTTACCTTTGGCTGGTCGACGTTAAGGAAGAAAATGACAGGCTTTGGGCCAGGGTCTGGGAATTGGAGGAAGAAAACGCCAGGGCCAGGGAAATACGTTTTGAGCACGATCGATTAAGAGATATCCTTGAATTTAAAAAGAAAGACCCGAATGTCAAAGTATTCGCTGAAGTGATATTTGAAGTCAAGAAACCCTTCTTTCAACTGCTGGTGATCAATAAAGGGTCTGATGATGGGATTCGGTCCAATTTTGCTGTGGTTTCACCTGAAGGAATTATCGGCAAGATTCAGTCTGTCACAGCCAACCAGTCAGTTGTGCAAATGATAACAGACTCCAGATCCCAGTTTCCGGTCCTGATCCAACGAACCAGAACCAAAGCCATGTCTTTCGGTTCCCTGGATGGAACCATTACCATCAAGCGTATACCCAGGCGACAGGAAATTTTCAAAGACGATCAGGTGGTAACGTCAGGCTTAGCAGGGGTTTTTCCGAAGGGTTTTCCAGTTGGCAAAGTAGACAAAATAGACAAACAACCGTATGGGTTGTTTCAGTCCGTCACCCTGACTCCGGCAGTGGATTTAAGTAAAGTAGAGGAAGTTGCTGTGCTGCTGCGGAATGTTGATAACATTCATCAACCACTGTTTACCGACTTAGAGTAAAATGTATCCGGCCTTTGTCTGTTTTCTATTCTGGTTTGCGTCCATCATTCTTGAAACAACGTTCTTTGCCTTATCGGATTGGTTTCAACCAAATCTTTTTTTTGTTGTCTCCGTGGTCTTCAGCATACACTGGCGCGGATCTGAAGGTTACTTTATTGCAACCTTGATGGGCTTGACGGCCGACTGTTTTTCCACCCTACCTTTTGGTATCTACGGACTGGCCTATTTCATACTGTCATTCCCCATCCGCTGGTATGCTGTAAAAATTTACCAGGAAGCATTAATTACTTTACCATTTGTCGCAGGAATCTTTACACTGATAATGAATGTATTGGTACTGGGTTTTTTAAAGACTTTTTTTTCACAAGGGGAATTCAACAGCTGGTTCGGCAACGTCCTGTTTAACGAAGTGATTCCATCGGCAATCCTGGCCATTCCGGTCCTGATGATTCTGAGGAATCTGGAAAAGCGATATAGAATTCATCTTTCGGAGAGAAAATTTTGAAGGAAGAACCGCTATCATTTGAAGAGTTGCAGCTCTTCAACCGCAGAGACATAATAATTCGCTCTGTCCTGACAGTTCCTTTTGCAGCCATTGTTTGGAGATTATGGAACCTGCAGGTAAAAAACGGCAAAACCTACAAGGAGCTTTCCAAAGGTAATCGAATTCGCTTAAAGTCCTTGGCAGCTCCCAGGGGGATTGTTTACGATCGAAACGGGGTGATAGTTGCCAAAAATATCCCTTCTTATATCTTGAACCTTGTCAGAGAAGATGTGCCGGACATCGATGAGGTGTTGAACAAAATTTCCCTGTCGCTGCAAATTCCCAAGGAACAATTGCAAAGGAATTTAAAATCCCAACTTAAAACCGCCCGCTTTGTCCCCATACAAATATACAAGGATCTCACCTTGAGACAGATAGCCTTGATAGAAACCTACCAGGAGCAATTCCCGGGAATTTCTATCGAAGTGGTACCACGCCGCTATTATCCATTGCTGAGTACCGGAGCCCACGTTTTTGGGTATATGAGCGAGATTAACAAGGCACAGCTTAAAAACCTTCCTGAAAACAAAATCAAATCAGCAAAAATTGTCGGTCAAGAAGGCATCGAAGCAGTCTACAATGAGCATCTGATCGGTACTGATGGCGGAATGCAGGTTGAGGTGAATAACGCAGGAAGGGAAATTCGAACCTATCCCGGACAGATCGATCCCAAACCCGGGAATGACATCATTCTTTCGATTGACAGTGTGCTGCAGCGCCAAATTGAAAGAATAATGGGAGAACGCCGTGGCGCAGCCATTGTGATGTCGCCGCATACCGGTGAGGTTTTGGCTATGGTCAGTCTTCCGGCCTTCGATCCTAACGAATTCTCTCAAGGACTTAGCGTAAAACGCTGGAAGGAGCTCAGGAACGATCCGGAGCATGTCTTGAATAACAAATGTATTCAGGGCATCTATTCTCCGGGATCTACCTTTAAGATGGTGACAGCTGCCGCTGCTTTGGAATCGGGAGTGATTGCCCCGGATACGGAAATAAAGTGTGATGGTTTTATCCGATTAAAACGCACTAAAATGCACTGCTGGAAAAGAAGCGGTCATGGTTATCTTAATGTGGTTCAGGCTATTGAGCACTCTTGCAATGTATTCTTCTACAAAGTTGCCATGGAGATGGGAATCGGGAAAATCAAGGAATACGCCAATATATTTGGACTGGGTGCCCCGTCAGGAGTGGATCTGCTTTCAGAATTGAGTGGTGTTGTACCGGACAAGGAATGGAAACTCAAACGTTACAAGCAGGAATGGCAAAAAGGAGAAACTCCCAATGTTGCAATCGGTCAAGGTTATCTTAGTGTCACTCCAATCCAGCTGGTAAGTTATATCAATGCGATAGCAAATGGTGGCTTTTTCGTTAAACCACGGATCGTCAAACAGCATATCGATAATGCCAGCTTGACCAAAATTGGGAAACTGGAGCCTGGTGTCAACCTGCTCGAGACTGAAATTGAAAAACGTGAAATCGGAATCAAACCTGAAACGTTAGAACTATTAAGGCAGGGAATGACACGAAACGTTCAGGGAGAAAAAGGTACCGGCAGAAGAGCAAAATCAAGAATAGTCAGTATTGCCGGTAAAACCGGGACTACCGAGGTGATTAGCTCCAAAACAAGGGACAAGATTCTCAAAGAACAAGGCGAAGTTGCGGAAAAGTATCAGAATCATGCCTGGTTTACAGCATTTGCGCCTGTGGACAATCCTATGATTACCTTGGCTGTTATGTTCGAACACGGCAGTTCGGGGTCAAATTCTGCAGCCATTGCCAGACAGATTATTGATTACTATTTTACCAACATTGAATCAGTTCCTAAATCTCCATTGGATGACCTTCCTCCAGACTCCAAAGAAATCGGAAATGATGCGTGATCCGTGTTCATCAGCAAGTATCGTGTGATCCTGGTCAGATTCCTTACCTCGTAAATCATTAATTTTTATCGAAATATGCACCTTGTTCAATACAAACATATAGTTTTAGCCTCAGGCTCTCCAAGACGAAAAGATTATCTGGAAAAGTACAATCTGAATTTTGAAATTATCATCGGCAATATCGACGAATCGGTAATACCGGGGGAAGGGCCGGAAAGCTTCGCCCGCAGAATGGCTTTGGAAAAAGCAAATGCGGTCATTCCGGAATGTACCGCAGATGCAGTGGTAATTGCTGCGGATACCATTGTTGTCTTCGAAGGTGAAATATTGGGGAAACCCGCTTCTCAGGGCGACGTGTTGCCAATGCTCAAAAAATTAAACGGGAACACGCACGAGGTAATCACTTCATACCAGGTGGTGGATAAAAGCACCAATGAAGAAATTAATCGATCAGTATCTACGGAAGTCCGATTTAACCAGCTTTCCGATGAATTGCTTTCAGCTTATTCGCAGTCCCGGGAACCCCTGGACAAAGCCGGTGCATACTCGATTCAGGGACTGGGAACAATCCTTGTGGAGTCTATCAAAGGTTCCTACAACAATGTGGTGGGACTCCCTATCGAAGTACTCCTCCGGGATCTGGTAGCCATGCAGGTAATCGATACAAAATAAAGAGTTAAACAGCGTTTTGCCAACAAAATGCTTTTAAAAAACAACCAAACAGGATAAAAACCGCATTTTATTCTAATAATTTATATCAAGTGTTCCTCTTACTTAACATGCAACCCATTAAAACAACCTTCACTTTCCTTTTTCCCTTTTTCATTTTGTTCTTGGTTCAAACAGGATCGGCCCAGGAGATCGATTTTTTGCCTAAAGGTGTTTTTTCTTCGAGCTACGAGTTGACCACTTTCAGCTACAATTCAATTCTCGATGGCTCCCAGCAAAAAGACTTGCTTAAGGAATTGCTGGATCGAAATTCAATCGGTGAAGAGGATATCAAAGGGGACTTGGCTTATACTTCAATGGTTCACTCATTTAAATTGCAATATGGGCTCTTTGGTAGTCTGAATCTTGCGGCTGTTGTGCCGTTCGTTATTAACAAGCGTGAATCAAATCTGGATGTTGCGGATACCGGGAATGCGACGCACATGCAGTTTGCTTCCGACTATGAAACCGCCGAGAGCCAGGGATTGGGAGATATCTCGTTAATAGCAACATGGCGACCGATATATAACGATTCAACTGATTTTAGGGTAAGGCTTGAACTCAATGGCAATAACGGTGAATACTACCTGTCTGATTCGGATAATATTTCTCTTGGAAACGGGGCCAATGATTTGGGAATATTTATGCGCTGGATAGTCTACTCAAGTGATTCCGAATTCAGGACAGATGTTGAAGTAGCTGCATTGGCAACAGAGACATTTGAAATCACAGAGGACGGGACTAATTACGAAATAAAGAAAGGGAATACCGTGCTGTTAAGCATCGATCTTTCCGATAATTTTGGTTCATTGAATTACGGGGGAGGGGTTAAAGCATTGACTTCAGGAAAAACTATCATCAACAAGGTCGACCAGGGAGACAATTATTTGGCTTATTCCTACAGGTTGTTCCTAAATTTTGGGAACTTAAACCAGTTGGAAGATTCAACGGTTAACCTTCCCTGGTATGCAGGATTTTACTTTGAAGATATCTTTGCCGGAACCAATACCCCGGATTCCGGCACATTCGGATTTAAAGGGACCCTTTATTTTTAACTTAAAAGTTACTGAGAAAAACCCGTTTTACGTGGTTCAGCCAGCCTGATCATGCATGGTCACTCGAATTCAATGATGGGAAAAGGTTCGATTGACGAATAATCGGGTCGGTTGCTAGCATGATAATGACATCAGGCAAAACCTCTCTGAATACCACGCTACCCGGAGGTAGTTGAGTCTCTGGTGGGCTCCCCGGTCTTCAAAACCGTGCGCGGCGCGTGCAGAACGTGCTGGGTGGGTTCGATTCCCACGTACCTCCGCCATTCATGAAGTTCTACAACTTTAACTGATAGTTATGCGTACACTAATACGCCCTGGAACAGATTTCAAAATATTACCCTCCTTCTGTTTCAAATGAATTTCAAAGGTTTTCCTTCATTCCTTCAATCGGGTTATCAAATTTAAACATATCAGTTTTACAGTTAAAAACCCCGAACGCTTAAAAATTGATATACCATAGATTTTTGTATAGTGACACTGAGTACGAGCCTATAATGACTGGGGGTACAGTGTTTTGAGATGTTGGTTTTGCCTTTTTCTGGCAAGCAGGAAATCATTTAAAACCTTAAACCAACCAATACGCCGAGACCGACGATGACGGAGTTTTTGAGGTCTCCCGAGGGAATATTTACGTAGAGAACGTTAGGTTCTACGACGAACTCATTGTCTATCAGCCATTTGTAGCCGATAGTGACAGCCGGGGAGGTGCCTGATATTTCTATATCACCTCTCTTGTTGTCATCTTCCCAATCTGTTTTACCGTTGATCTGCTCCAGTCCGACTCCGATATGAAGTTTTTGCCTGGGGGTGATTGGATAAATGCTGACTCCGGCCCCGATGTAATTTCCACGACCGTCTTCATGGTAGTCACTGAGGTCTGTGTAGGAATAAGCAAAATTTCCAATTCTGGCATAAATAGCTAGTTTTTCAGCAACAGGATATTCAGCACCAGCCATAATCAAGGTTCCAACAATATGCGTGTATAGTGATGCATTTAACTCAATCTTTTCTATCGCAGCAATATTGCCATAACTAACAATCGTTAGTGTTAAGGCACAAAACATTGTGATAATGAGTTTTCTGATTTTAAGAAACATGTGATCTCTCCCTGTTTATTGCAGATCAAAGGCTTTGTCCCTTCCAAAATATCCATACTTTTATAGGTCAAGGATACGCTTGAATAACTAAACAACGGTATGCCGCAGTTTAGATGTAGGATGTATGATTTTTGAACCAAGTTGGCTCAACCATTTTTTACGATTGGAGATCGATCCTATAAAGTTGAATTTTCCAAGTCAAGATCAGCCATGCAATCCGGGCAGATATCATAATTGAACAAGACTTCCGAGTGCTTTTCAACATATGATTCGATCAAGAAAAGGTGATATTGGATGTCGTCTTTTTGGGACTTTTTATGCGCGGGACACGCTATTCCCCAAATAACGATAACTTTGCTGGTAAAAGAGCGAAAAAACCGTTAAAGAAGTTGTTCTAACTCGTTTTGAAATCTGATCGAAAAGTGAAAAAACAAAAGGATTTATTTTTAAGCACTCAATAGTAACAGCTTGCATTCCTTGCATTTATGAAAAACAAAGTCGGTTCCAAATTTTACTGGTTTATTGCCATATCCGTTTGCCTTTCAATTCTCATTTCGTCCATCACCGTCGCATTCTACCTGCTGGATCAATTTAAAAAGGAAGTCTTACAAAAAGATGAATTGCATCTGAAGGGATTAGTTGGCAATGTTGAAGGATTTATTGATCGATCCTATTCACTGAATTATCAGTTATCAGTCAATCCCATTGTTATTGAAAATCTGCTTAGCGCCCCAAAAGAATGGAACAAGCGTTTGCAGGCTTACATCAGTCAATATGAAATAGGAAACGGATTAAGTGACAACAGCGGTTTGCCCTTGTTCGTTCAAATGCAGAAACAGTATGATTTTGTTGAATTGTTTTTCCTGCAGGATGCCCAGGGAAGACAGACTGCCAGGAGCTTTGGGATACCTGGTTTGCGAGACAAGCGTTGGTGGTATCGTAAAATCATGGCGGATGAGAATCATTCTCCTTTTGTTTCCAAATCTTATTATTCACTCACCGGCGACAAACCTGTCTCGACCATATTCCACCCTGTTTTGTACAAAGATAAGCTGATTGGCATTCTCGGAACGGACATTAATTTCGATTTTCTGCAAACCTTCGTCAGCAAACATATTTATTCGAAAGATCTTTATGCCATGATCACCGATAACGAAGGTGTGGTGATAGCCCACCCTAAAAAGGAGATGCTGCGGAAGATTTATAATCTCAAAAACATGTCGTTGGAAATATTGGAAACAAAGGTTTCATTCGATGGTGTGCTGGACAATTCCGGTCATATGAAGACAACTAAGAGTCATTTGGACTGGGATCCGAAGATATCGGCAATTGTTAAGAACGCTATTGAAGGAAAAAGCGGCTTCGAACAAGAAGTGATCCTCAAAGGAAAATCACACACCTTTTACTATCACCCCGTTGCTGTTGCGGGGAGTGAAAAGAACTTCACTGTCATTCTGGTGCGGGATCAATCAACCCTGATTGCCACCAAATTCAAAATACTGTTTTTCGTTATTGGATTCACTGTTTGTACGATTTTTATTTTAATATTCCTGTTCCATTTCTTTTTTAAACGATTCATTCTGAAACCCCTTGGCACTCTGACAAGTTCGATCAAAAAAGCGGATCTTAGTCAAACCAGCCCGGTTATGTTGAAATCCAATGATGAATTTGAAACGCTGGCAGAAACGTTTAATGAATTGCATAACAAACTAAAAAAAGCCCGCTCCAATTTGGTGGAATTAAATGAAAAGCTTGAGGAGAAAGTTGAAATTCGCACCACAGAATTAAGACTTATCAATCAGGAGCTCAGTAAAGAGATCGATGAGCACAGAATTACTACCGAGAAATTGAGAGAAGCACGAGACCAGGCTGAATCGGCGAGTCATGCAAAAAGTCAGTTTCTGGCAAATATCAGCCATGAGTTGAGAACCCCCATGCACGGTATTCTCAGTTTTGTAACGCTTGGCTTGAGTAAGATCGATACGCTTAAACGAGGAAAAATCAAGCAATTTCTTGGAGAGATCCACTCCAGTGCCCATCGACTGCTCAATCTGCTTAATGACTTATTGGATTTATCACGGCTGGAATCGGGCAAGGAAAAGTATATTTTTGAGGAACATCGGCTGTCCCCCGTCGTTTCCAAAGCAATAACAGAAATGTCTGCATTTCAGAGGGACAAAGACATTACGGTAACATTTGAGGAACCCAATTTTGACGACCGTGCGCTTTTCGATGGAGCCAAAATAACCCAGGTGCTGCAAAATTTGATTTCCAATGCGATCAAGTTCAGCAACGAAGGAGGCAAAGTACAGCTGTCTCTTACAGAATCAGAAAGAAATATACTGGTTGCCGTGGCTGATAACGGTGTCGGTATCCCTGTCGATGAATTGGAGTCGGTTTTTGACAAATTTGTTCAGAGCAGCAAAACAGCAACAGGGGCAGGCGGAACAGGTTTGGGTCTCTCGATCTGTCAAAAAATAATCGGCGATCACCAGGGCAAAATCTGGGCTGAGATTAATCCGAAGGGTGGTACTGTTTTGAAGTTTATGATTCCGAAGCGAATCTAGAATTGAGCTTTAAAAAACTCCCAGATTTCTCTTGTCAGATCATAATTGAATAAGGAGTCATCTGGCGCGAGCCGGCTTG
This sequence comes from Pseudomonadota bacterium, assembly GCA_022360105.1. Next base: position 6,773 of record JAKSDL010000843.1, on the reverse strand, counting down.
TATGATATAAGCCTGGCCAGCGGTGATTCCAGTTGGCAAGGGAGATTTTGACTACATTTTTGCTTTTCGTGCAGTCTTTCCAAGATTTTATTTCAACAGCGTTTTCCCGCGTGTATCGGGTCTCACTGGCTTGCGAACATTGATTTGTATTTAGCCAGAATTCCACACTTTGCTTAAACGAGTAAAAGGAGAGTTTTCCATTGGACCCTCGTCTAGAGCCTCCTTCATAAGGAATGCTGTTGTCGGCTTTGCCGTGGGCTAGAAACACCGAAACGGGGGTTGCAGGAGGTTTCAACTTCCACTCTGTTTCGGTGTCTGCATCGATAGCACCGATTGCAGCGCTGACAATAGCAACAGATCTTGGATAGTTCGGGTACTCGGCAGCAAAGCGATGAACCAGCATACCCCCGTTTGAAAAACCAACGAGGAATACTTTGTCTCGATCAATTGGCAGTTTTTTTAAGGCATTGTCGATAATCTGCTTGAGATAGCCCGTATCATCAATTTTATTTTTGGCTGCATAGGCACAGCAAAACCCAGCGTTCCAATGCCTGAGAAATCCGAATATACCAACGCCGTTTGGGTATAAAACGACAAGTCCCTCTTTATCGGCCAACTCAACAAAACCGGTTACTTCGGCAAAAGCCGAGGCTGAGCTAAACGCACCATGAACAATAATCACCAGGGGATATGTTTTTTGAGGCGAGTAGTTAACCGGAATATGAATCAAATAGTCCCTGTTAAACCCCCTGAATGTCATATTAACAGTGCTTTGGTAGGTGCCGGGTAATATTTTATCTGCCGGGGGAAGTGTTCGGGTACAAGCCGTGAAGGCCAGGGTGAATGCGATGATGGTCGGTAGAAGTGGAAAGCGGGAAAGCAGGATATGCATTGTAATGCCTCATTGGATTGATGATTCAATTCCTGGCAACCAGATTGGAAAGAGATTCCTGGATTTTACGTTTTTGATTCTTAAACTTCTTTAACGAAACGGTATGCTTATGATCGGAAAATATCAGTAATTCATGATCGGAAATACCGAGTCGTTCGGCATGAGTCATTACTTCCTTGATCGATGCCTTTCTGATTTCTTCAGGTGTCACCTGGATTCCAATCGATTCTCCGATTTGTTTTACAATTCGGTAAATACTCGTCGAAGAAAGCCCCTGGCTTTTTTTTGCAGCAATATCAAGGTTTTCAAACAACGAACCTTCCGTATCACCACGGTGTTTCAGCCAGTTATTCAGGGCGTTAACTGTTTTGATCGGAAGCAATTTGATTTTATCAGGCAACTTTTGGTTGGATCTAATCACAAGGGTTTTACCTACGGCATCAAAGTCTTTTAACTCCAGGTCGGCTATAATCTGTCGCTTTAAGGCCAAATCAAATAAAAGACGGATAATTGCATAATCCCTTGCTGCTTTTTTCTGATTTTCCTGGTTTTTGGCAGTCGTCAGCAACAGGTTGATCTGTTCCTTACCGAGACATGCAACAGACGGCTGATAGTCAACCTTCTCATTGGGTATATCAAGTTTCCAGTCTAGCACGCCTGCTTTTTTTGCAGCTTTGACCAAAGAACGCAGGGTTGAGAGTTTTCGATTGATTGAAGAGATACTTTGCCCGTTTTCCAGTAATTCGGTTTTGTAGTGTAACACAACAAGATTTGCCTGACTTTCCGGTAACCCAAACAAGAGATCAAGCGTTTCCTGTGTGGATTCCTTTTTTAGGAATTCTGTAAAAAAATCCAGGTCTTTGCTGTAGGCAGTGAGGGTGCTTTGACTTTTATCCGGGAAAAAGAGCTTGATAATATCGAGGGTATCCTTCATGAAATTTTTCTAGGTTGCTTATAACCTGTTGTAAATAAACAATTAAACCTGAAAGCCGGTAACACTTACGGCTTAACTCACTGAAACCTGTGGTGTATTCTAACAGTGAAATTATCATACACACCTGGTTTGGGCTGTCAATAGCATTTTTTGCTATTTAGCCTATGAATACACGTCCAATTGGATAGATCAGTCATCGGGTTTTGATATTGTTTTATAGCTTGGAACGTGGTAAATCTAGAAGACATGCATCGTTGAGATATAATCAACCTTTGACGTGATTTTACGGATTTATATGAGAGAAGAAGATAAAGTTGTAATGCAGATAATCGCAGAGATAATGGAAGTTGATGAGGCCGACATGTCTCCGGATTTAACCCTGTACGACCTGGGAGCGGATGAGCTGGATATGGTGGAGGTTACATTGGCACTTGAACAGGCTATGGATATAGAATTCCCCGATAGCCGTCTCCTTATCAATCCGGAAAATGACTCAAGTTTCAAAGTCGCAGATGTAATTAGAATCGCAGCGGAATACTATTGATAGATCCTTTTCTACTGGTTAACCCACTTGCTGATACTTTTAATGCTGTTGAGTGTCTCGGCAAGTCTTTTACCAGCTTTGAATTTGGCGACAAGTTTCCCCGGAATAACCATTGACTCACCTGTTTGGGGGTTCACACCAGTCCTTGGTTGCCTGGGTTTTATGCTGAAAGTCCCAAATCCCGTCATGGTGAACTTCCTGCCTTTGGTCAGCTCCTCGCTAATCGTTTCAAATGTCGCGTCTAAGGCTTCGCTGGCTTGTTTTTTGGTCAGGCCGACTTTTTCCGCAACTTTGGATACAAGCTCCTGTTTGGTTAAATTGGTTGTCATAACTCTCCTTGTGTGGTGATTGCAAATTTGCTCTATTCAATTTGTAAAATCAGCTCGTCTTTGAACAGTACTTGACCTGGAACAACATGGACGACCTTAATCTTCCCCGATTTCGGGGCGAGGATTTCGTTTTCCATTTTCATCGATTCCAGGATAATCAAAGGTTGTCCTTTCTTGACCTCGTCTCCGACTTGCACAGAAATCGACAAAACCTGCCCTGGCAAACTTGATTTGATGTCTCCGCTTATGACCCGTTGACTCGGTTTTGCTTTTTGGGAAACAGATTTGATTTTTTCTATTTCCACATCAAAAGGCAGTCCGTTTAGGTAGATCATTCTCGGAAAGCCGTCTGCGTGTCTGGCAACCTCAATCGGGAGCACCTCGTTGTTAACCAGCAGTGTCTTGATTCGACCGTTTGGATGGTACTCTTTGATTTTTACGTCAAAGCTTTTGCCATCCACATCGATTTTGAATTGATCAGAGAGATTGTTTTCCTTCTCAATTTCAATTGAATATGGTTTATCACTTTTTACGGTATATTTCATCTATTTCTATTTATTAATGTTTAATAACCATAATTTTTTCTATTGATCCAGCGGGCAGCGGAATTCCAAATTTTGGAACGAACCGGCTCGCCTTCGGGATCAGCAATGGGCGGTTTGGCTGATTCGCTAAAAAGAGAGAGTGCTGCAATCATTGCGGCTATTTCGTGATCTTTTCCGGTTTTCAAACTATCCAGTAATTCAAGTCTATTCTGCGGTTTGGTGATGTAGGATATATTCATGTTCCTCGATTTAAACAGATCCGACTGAATAATCGCCCTGAGAAGAGGAAGATTGGTTTTAATGCCGTCGATATAACAATTTTGCAGGGCGAATCGCATTTTTTGAATGGCAGCTTTTCTGGAAGAATCGCGCACGAGCAGTTTGGCAATCATAGGATCGTAAAAGGTCGCTACATTATCGCCGCTAAAATAGTTGGATTGGATATTAATGCCCTGGCCGAAAGGCAAGTAAAACCTATCTATTGCACCCGGACACGGGGCAAAATCATTGATTGGATCTTCCGCACAAATGGATACGCTGATAACGTGCCCGTTTCTATTTAGATTTTCCTGTCTAACTTTTAAGGGGTCACCGGAAAAAATACGAATTTGCTCTTTTAACAGATCCACGCCGGTCAATTTGCTGGTCGCGGTGTAAAAGGGCTGGATATACCCGTTGATCTTAAGAAAATATATTTCATCCCCATCAACCAGAAAGACAACGGACACGAATCCCGTGGCATTCAAGCGGTTTACAACTTTTCTGATTATGGATTCTATTTTTTTCCTTTTTTCAGCGTCTATTACCCTGGAAGGCGTTTCAACCAGGATTTTTTGAAAACGTCGTTGAACCGAGCACCATTGTTCGGGAAAGATGATAACGTTTTTGTGATGATCTCTAAGAACCGGGAATTCGATGTGATGTGCATTTTCGAAATATTTTTCCACAAACACTTCCCTTGAATTCATGGCATATTTTTCACAGCGGGACAGTACATAATTATAGGCAGCTTTTAATTCCCTGGGCGTAAAGACGACTTTCAATCCCTTGCCACCGTAACCATGAACTGCTTTGAGAAGTAAAGGATAACCTGTATCATCTGCGGCAACTTTTAACTCATTAAAATCCTGACATTTGGTTGAACCGGGAAGGATGGGCAATCCCAGTCGTCTTGCACGTTCTTTTACAAAAGGGCGATTAGCCAAATTCATGGCGCCTTCCAACTCAGGAGCGATGGTGACAATACCTTTTTGCCTCAGTTTTTTGGTAAACTCTGCATTTTGGGCGAGAAAACCGTAGCCCGAATGTACGGCATCTACTTTCAATGAGGCTGCTAATTCAACAATCTGATCGATATCCGCATAAGCCCGTGATGAAACAGAGGATTTTAACTCATAGGATTCATCTGCATTGCGAACCCCGGCGCTGTTTCTATCTTCATCCTCGAAAATTGTAATAGCTTTGGCTCCGAGTTCTTGTACGGCCCGGACACAATTTGCCTGAATCAACCCGCGGTTGGCGATTAATACTTTGGAAAACATATATTTTATTGGTTAAAGTGGAATGTTACCGTGTTTTCTTTTTGGCATCTCAACACTTTTACCAATTAGGGTGCTGAGGTGAGTAATGACAATGTTTCTTGTTTCTTTAGGTTCGATAACATCATCGATGTAGCCGAGCGAAGCGGCATATTTCGGATTGGTGATCGATTCCATGTACTCCTTTTCGCACTCCTCCGTTTTTTTTGCCGGATCAGTGGCTGCTTTGATCTCCTGTTTGAAGACAATAGTTACCGCTGCTTTCGGCCCCATCACGGCAATTTCCGACCCGGGCCAGGCCAACACCACATCAGCTCCAAGATGTTTGGAACACATGCAAATATAAGCACCACCATACGCTTTTCTTAAAATAACGGTCAGCTTGGGGACGGTTGCTTCGCTGTATGCGTACAGCAATTTTGCGCCATGTCTGATGATGCCTGAGTACTCCTGGTCGGTACCGGGAAGAAAACCCGGAACATCAACCAGTGTCAACAAGGGAATATTAAACGCATCACAGAACCTTACAAATCGAGCGGCTTTGTCTGAAGCATTAATGTCAAGGCAGCCGGCCAGTTCCGAAGGATTATTGGCAACAATACCGATGGTATATCCCTCCAGGCGAGCAAACCCGATTGTTATATTTTTGGCAAAACCAGCCTGCAGCTCAAAAAAAGATAAATCATCAACTATAAAATCGATGACCTGTCTCATATTATAAGCTTTAGTGGTTTGCGAAGGTACCAGATTTTCCTGCGGAATTTCCTCGTGGTGGTTGGTATCAACATTGTTGTAAAGTGGCGGAGATTCAAGGTTGTTGGCTGGTAAATAGGAGAGAAGGCGTTTTACCCAGTCCAGGGTGGATTCGTCATCTTCTCCCACGTAAGTGGCGACTCCGGATTGTGACATGTGAACATCAGGTCCGCCCAGCTCATCTTTGGTCACGGATTCTCCGGTCACTGTTTTGATGATATCGGGTCCTGTAATGAACATATTGGATGTGTTTTTTACCATGGCGATGAAGTCTGTAATTCCTGGGGAATATACAGCACCGCCGGCGCAAGGTCCCATAATCACACTGACCTGTGGAATCACGCCTGAAGCCTTGGTATTGCGAAAGAAGACTTCACCGTACCCGGAAAGAGCGGATATGCCTTCCTGTATTCTTGCTCCTACGGAATCGTTCAGAGTGACAAGGGGGGCACCGTTTTGAATAGCCAGGTCCATGATATTGGCTATTTTTTTGCCGTGCATCTCTCCCAGGGAACCGCCCAGAACAGTGAAATCCTGTGCGGCACAATAAACCAGTTGTCCGTTAATTCGACCAAAACCCGTTACAACACCATCTCCGGCTGTTTTGCTCTTGGAGAGACCAAAGTTTTCATTTCTGAGTTCGATAAAGCTACCGACTTCGGTGAAGGTATCCGGGTCAAACAAATATTCGATTCGCTGCCAGACAGTCATTTTACCGCGAATATTCTGAGCTTTGAGTCTATCGCCCCCACCGCCCAGTTTCATCAATACTTTTTCTTTTTTTAAGTTTTTAATTCGTTCCGAGTTAATTTTATCTATTTGCACAATATGCGCTCCGAAATGTTACTGGTTAACAGGGGGTTTTCTCTGCATCCGTGCAGATCAGATGATATTATCGTATATTAGGGATATAAATTTCCTCTCATTGCTTTCTATTACAGCCTTTCATTACCAATAAATTATGTTTTTCTTTACGGCAAGTATCTGAACGTACATTTTAAGATTTGGCTCTGCTTTCCTTTGTCTGCGAGTACAAGCTTTACTTTCTGTTTTTCTTACGGTTATCAGCCGGCGGAGCAGTTGTTTGAAACCGGAGAGAAAACGGAAAACAAACATTCCAGTTAAATTATTTGGTGACGATAACTAGCGCGCTGGTTGATAGTTTCAGGGAATTGATTTAGTATGGGCTAACTTTGTGTGGGTTAACAGGCGAACAAAGCATTACTTCGGCGATCTCA
>JAKSDL010000791.1 GCA_022360105.1 Pseudomonadota bacterium | reverse complement strand
GCGGTGAATATGGTTCTTGAGACATTTGTACGAGAAAGAAAAAGGCAAAACATCCTGAAAATGAAAGGAAAACTGAATTTGGATGATAACTGGAAACAGCTTAGGGAAATGGAATTAGATGAAGGCTAATGTACTAGTAGACACCTCAATCTGGATTGAGTTTTTTAATCATCCGGAATCAAAAAATGGTGAAAAACTAGAGAGATTAATAGTTGATGATAGAGTCGTATGTTCAGGCATCATCTTAGCTGAATTATTGCAAGGCGCCAAAATTGAAAAAGAATATCGTGCAATAAAAGATAATATGATTGTTTTTCCTTTTTTAGAAGCTAATTATGAAACATGGCTATTTACAGGAAAAACGGCATATGATCTGCGACGAAAAGGAATAACAGTTCCGATCTCAGATACACTTATTGCTACTCTAGCCAAAGAGAACAATTGCCTCGTTTTCAGTCTCGACAATCATTTCAAAAAAGTCCCGGGAATTAACCTGTATAATGGTCGATAACATAAGCACCTCACTATATGATTGGGATTCTAACTCAAGACAACGTTGACTATTGGTGAAATGTGCGCAGGGCGCCCGAACACCTAACAGGGGGAGGATTGAAATAAACCACAACTTCGTAATTACCTGCCATATCACTTCTCTACAAGCCGGCCATCCAAGTATTTATGAATCACACTTCCAATTAATGTTTGATATGGAATATTCTCTTCAATCGCTTTAATGTTGATACGTTCAAAATCTCGCTCGCTCATTCGGATATTGACTCGTTTGGTTTTTTTTGTTGTGTTTTTGGCAGTCTCAATTAATTCGGTTTTTCTTTCAGGAGATAAAACAGAAATAAATTCATCATTCTCAAAAGCTGCCAATGTTTCTTTCTCATCACTGTCCAAATTGATTTTCTTTTTCATTTTTCCTTCCCTAAATATTTCTTATAAGCTTTTCGACTGGGAATGATTGTTTTGAGAAAGACACTTTCCTCAGTTTCTTCCACATATGGAACTAAATAGGTATAGTTGTTAATAAAGACTACAAAAAGCCTTTGGTTTTTGCGAGAGTGATGCTGGACATCATCAAGCAGGTGATCGTTTTCAATGGCGAAAACCACTTCCTCAAATGAAATATCTCGTTCTTCCTTTAATTGTCGGTTTTTATCCTGGTTCCAATTAAATCTCTTCATATACAAAATGTACCACTATGTGTGCCTTTTGGCAACTATACTCTGAGCTATCAATACAGAGGGAGGATTCAAATATAACAAGCTTGATTTCTTAGAAGTCTGTTTTTGGGGATGAAAAGAGGTTTTTAAGACTTCAAAAGGCACCATTTTGAGGGACTTTTTCCCTTTTTACCGCTCACCGCGCTGGTCCGACCCGTTTTCTG
>JAKSDL010000199.1 GCA_022360105.1 Pseudomonadota bacterium | reverse complement strand
TCTACTAGTACATTAGCCTTCATCTAATTCCATTTCCCTAAGCTGTTTCCAGTTATCATCCAAATTCAGTTTTCCTTTCATTTTCAGGATGTTTTGCCTTTTTCTTTCTCGTACAAATGTCTCAAGAACCATATTCACCGCTTTGGATTTATTTTTTATCCCAGTATATTGCATAACCTGATTGATGACTTCTTCGTTAAGATTTAAAGTTGTGCGCATTTTTGACTCCATATTTGTTATGAATTAATTTTATGTTCTTTTCTGATTAAAATCAATTACACAACAGGTTGCAATCCGAAAATGGGTCGGACCAACGCGATGAACGGTAAACAGAGAAAAAATCCCTAAAAACGGTGCCTTTTGAAATCTTAGAACCCTCTTTTCAGACCCAAAAACAGCCTTCTAAGAAATCTGCTTCTTTTTCTCTCTCCTAGATTAATCCAATTGTTAATCCGGCTGATTGGGCAAGGCTTCTTTGGCGGGTGTCATTTGTGATAAATTGACTCGCTTTCAAGTCTTTTGCTATCGCTACATGCAAAATATCTAATGAACGAGAACCGATGATATGTGTATGCTGGCTGGATAAATCCAGACTGACTCTGAATACATCCCCCCAATTGATGTTAGGACGATAATAAACACCTATAGCTTCATGTTCCTGCTGTAAGGTAATAATATGTTCGATTTCTATTTCAGAAATCTCATTACGAAATCTTTTAAGACGCAAGGCGTTTTGAAACTCTAATTCATGCAAGCTTGTGATCGGTATAGCCTGGTTTACCGCTTTAACTTTTTTTTCAACTGCCATCGACTCTTGTTCTTTGACATATAACTTAATAATTAAACTCGTATCCCAATATACCATTTACAGCCTTTCATTTCTGGATTCCATTACAATTTCACTCGCAGGCTTTCCTTTTAAAACAAGCGATTCAGCAACAAAGTCCGGCCAGTCTATGGACTCTTTTGGTCCAATAGAAACAATTTTGGCAACGGCTTTTCCTCTTTTCGTTATCATTACCTCTTCTCCTGACTGAATGCTTTTCAGTACTTGGGCAAAGTTTTTTTGGATTTCTCCGACTGTTGCGGTTTTCATTTTATAGCTCCTTTCAATTTTACGTATATTTTATGCGTAAATCAGATGCCAAGTCAAGCAAACCGCAGTTGACGATAGAGCCACATCTTTCTTTTGATATTTTGCTTTAGGCTTTGATTATTCCTCCCTCTGTTAGGAGTTCTCTCCTCTTGTATTTCTCTGTTTTTCCCTGTCAACTCATGGGTAATCCAAGCAAAGCAACAAATAAATTTTTGATTGACAAATGCCATTGGTTCATTAAACTAAGTCATATAAACTAAGCAGGGAGATGTTGAATGAAGACACTGAATATTCATGAAACCAAAACCAGGCTTTCCGCCATTCTGACAGAAATAGAGAAGACGGGAGAGAGATTTGTAATCTGCAGAAACGGAAATCCAATTGCTGATATTGTACCTCATAAAAAGAAAAGCCGAATAAAGACTGATTCATTTTTGAGTCAAGTAAAAATTAAATGTGATCTTACCGAACCTCTAACTGAGGACGAATGGGATGTCTGAAAATCTTTTGCTTGATACTTGTGGACTGATTTGGCTTGCTATGGGTGGTGGGGAGTTATCTAAGATTGCTTTGGATTCAATTGAAAACGCCAAAAACGTGTATGTCTCTTCAATTTCAGCATTTGAGATTTCCTTAAAGTACAATAAGGGTGGTATAGAGCTTCCATGCGATCCTGAGCGATGGTATTCTGAGGTCATGGATAGTCATGATTTGTTGGAAATTGCTATTAACGGACAAATTGCAATCACTTCAACAAAACTTCCCGAAATTCATAAAGATCCGTGCGATCGCTTCATTATTGCTACAGCCCAATTGAACAATCTCCTGATTGTCACTGCGGACAGACAATTCGAAAAATACGGAATTAACATCATAAGCTAACGGGAAAACGGAGTCATATCTTTGCATGTTGACATTTTCTTCAGGCTTTGATTGATCCTCCCCCTGTTGGGTCTTCGGGCGTCCTGCCCTCACTATTGGGTAAGGAAATCGGGTTGGGACCAGCGCGGTGAGCAGTAGACAGGTTATCTTTATCGTCAGTCTCTCTCCCCAGCCAAAAGGCACCTTAAGGATCTTGCCCTTTTTAGCGGTTATGTCTTGACTCCGTTTTGTTCCTTGATAGACTAAGTCCATGGACTAAGTTAACCAAAAAGACGAGGCGGGCTATGAAAAAATTCAATGTGCATGAAGCAAAAACACAGTTCTCCAAGTTATTGGCCCTCGTTCACCAGGGAGAAGAGATCATCATTTCAAAAGCAGGTCGTCCTTGGGCTAAATTGGTTCCGTATTCCGAGGATAAGAAAAGAGTCCCCGGAATAGCGCAAGGAAAAGTCACTGATGCTTTTTTTGATCCTCTACCCGAAGATGAACTAAAACAGTGGGAGGGGTGATAAGATGCTATTGGATACGCACATATTTTTGTGGTGGTTGTTTGATGATCCGAAACTGAGTAAAGAGATGAGAAGCATTATAAGCGACTCTGCAAACATTTTTTTTGTCAGCTCCGCATGTGTTTGGGAGATTACAACAAAGTATCGAATTGGTAGGTTACCAGAAGCACAATCCGTCGCAAATGATGTACCTTATTGGATTAACAAAGCAGGATTCAAGCCGCTGGCGATATCTCCCGAACATGCACAGCTTGCCGGTAGTTGGAAAATAGATCATCGGGACCCCTTTGACCGCATGCTTGCTGCTCAAGCAAAAATCGAGGATTTAAGCTTGATTAGCATTGATAAAGCATTGTCTGA
>JAKSDL010000925.1 GCA_022360105.1 Pseudomonadota bacterium | reverse complement strand
GCCTGTTTACTGCAGTGTATGATACTGATCTCGAACAACTTTCTGAATCATCTTGCGTATTACCCTGTGTTCGGGATCATTATCCAATCGTTGATGCCAATGAATACCAATGGTGAATCCATCCATTTGAAAAGGCAGTTCAAACAGATTCAATTTAAAGGGATCGGCCACTTGTTCAGCCAAAAATCGCGGCAGGGTAATCACATGATTGGAGTAGGCACACAATTGACAACCGGAAAGAAAATGAGGAGCACTGACGACGACCCTTCTTTTTACTCCCTGTTCCTTGAGCTTATCATCTACCAATCCGTGAAATCCGCCTTTGTCAGGTGAAACCAGAATATGATTATGTTGAATAAACTCTTGAAGGGAGATAGAACCTTTAATTCGTGGATGTCCCTTTCTGGCCGCACAACAAAAATCCTGATACAACAAATCCATCGATGTCGTATTGGCGTATGAGTCAACTAGATAAGCCATGACCAGATCGGCATTGTTGAGCTGAAATTCATCTTTGATTGTATTTCGATTGTAGGGTCTTATCTCCAACTGGATGCCCGGTGCATCTTTACCGAGATATTCCACAAGTTTTGGAACAATCAGACTTTCCTCCAGATCCGATGCCACAATTCGAAACCGCCGTGTAATTCCGGAAATCTCAACGTGCCTGAGGGATTCTTCAGTTCCAATGATCTTTAACTCTTCTACAGCAGCCTCAATCCTGCCCGCGATTTTGAGGGCATATTCGGTTGGTACAACACCATGACTGGCTCGAATAAACAATTTGTCGCCAAGCATGTATCGCAACCTGGAAAGTGCATTGCTGGCCGCTGATTGTGTTATCCCAAGAACTGAAGCGGCTTTTGAAACATTGCGATGCCGAACGATTTCGACAAAAACGGGAAATAGATTGTAATCCATGATATTTATTTAATGAATAATTTGATAGATAAATAATAAATTAGATAAATATTTGAAGTCAAGGTAGAATCAAATTCTATTACATATCAACTGCCCCGCTAGGGATCAGTGTCATTCAGTCAAGGGGAACTAGCCAAGAGGTCATTCCGAACGATAGTGAAGAATCTCTCGAAGGCTCTGACAGACCCTTCACTGCGTTTAGGATAACATACAGTCCCGATCTTCCGGACTAAATGGCATTGCGTTAGTGGTGATGTATTATAGCCGGCGTGCTTTAGCCGCCGAAATACTGATTCTCCTGTCGTTTCGTCCTGGAAGGACGATGCACAATTTGGAGTTAATTGTAGGATGGGCAAATCTGTTACCGATCAGGCGAAGCCTGAATTGAAGGTATTTTTGGTCATTTTTGTGCTGCTCAACTACACCAACAGGTGCTGTGAAAGCTTAGGGTAACGAGTTACCCGTCCTCCACCCTTTCCAATAAAAATACTACGGAGGAAAAAAATGGATGGTATTTTGATTCAATACGAATATAAGGGCGACGAGAGCCAATGGCAGGCCGTTGTCAACAAATTCATCTTCGATATTGACAATGACCCGGAGTTAAAAGGCAACTTCTTTTATAGCGTGTTCAAAACCAGTGAACCGGCAAAACGGGTTCACGTAGGTCGTTGGACTTCCAATCAAACATTGGAAACCCTTAGACAAAGGGATTTTTTTAAAACCTTTTCAGAATCTGTTCAAAAGCTGGCAGGAGAAAGCTTATCCTCCATTCGCCTGCAGACAGAAACTGAAACCAAATACAGTTAACTCTTCAATTAGGAATAGCATGGAAATTGGAAGACGGAATATCAAGGTCGGATTGGCAATTCTTGTAATGGCTGGATTTTTTGCATTTTACCTGGGACTCACCATTCCAGAGCATCTTTCCGGTGGAATCTATGAAATGGATATGGCTCGGATAACATTGAGAGCCGGTCATACCCATGGCATGCTGATTGGAATCTGTAATGTTGTGATCGGTCTGTTGTTATTGAATTACAATGGTTCTACAAAGTTGAGCAAAGGAATTTCCTGGCTGGGAATCGTGTCCGGATTACTTCCGATTGGATTGATTTTAAGGGGCTTGACCAACGGAGCGATGACGTTTGCTCCGGTGGCTATGATTGGTGGAGTAGCACTGTTGGGAGCATTTTCACTGCTCTTGATGGGATACCGAACCAAAGAGCCCAACTCTGCGGGTTAGCTTGACTGGTGGATCAAACCAACGGATCCACCAACTGCTGTTAATTCTTTACGATCTGACGACTAAAGCTGGTGCGTTCGTGACCTTCTTTTTCAATCAGTTCCTGGTTATCAGGGTCCTGTCTGAATCTTAGGACATTGAGCATGAAAATTTCCAACCGGTTAATGATGTTTGGCGGCAGGATGTTACCGTCGATTTCGACTGACATGACAGGAAACCGGTTATCTCTTGCCCATGGTGTGATTAAACCTTCAATCACTCTTCCGATCAGACAGGCAAACGGCGAAATATTTACAATTCCCGAATAATCCTGATACATCGCTGTGGCTGCCACCCCGCTGGAAACGGAGATTTCAGAATGTAACTCCTCATTAACAAACAGGTTGTTTGCGTTGCTCATAATTTCTTCCATATCGTGCGGAGCCGTGGGCAACAAACCTGTTTTTTCAAGGGTTTTCCGCACCTTGTTTTCAACCCTGTGTTTCCATGTCGCTTCAATATTCCAGGTAATCAGCTCTTTGAATTCATCTGAGAAGGGTCTTTTGTACCAGGGGTGCAAACCAAGTTTCTTTTTCAATTCATGCTTTCGGGTGTGATCGCAGTAATAAAACCATTCAATCACAGGAGCCACCTTGGCAATGATTCCGCGCTGGCTGAACAAACGTATCAATTCATCGACAGCAAAATCATCCCGGCGCACGTAAATTTCTCCGACTATCAGAACTTTTGGCGTGTCCTCCATTTTCTGCTTGAGAGGAATCTTGTTCACTTCATCGGCAACGTGCTCCAAAGCAGGAATTAAATCTGCTTTTTCATCGCTGGCAACTTTGACCAAACCCTGCCATAAATCGTCATATTTCAACATGGCATACTCGGGGTCCTCGGCACAGGCACGCAGTGAGGTTTCGATATCTTTCATGTAATCTGCAATCACCGCCCCCCACCACACTTTTTTACTTACTCCCGGTCCTAATTCCATATAGGAATTATCGGAGCTGAGGGTCAGGATCAAGGCATTTTCAATTTCCAGATCTTTGAAAAGATTTTCGTAGAAAATATAATACTGCCCTGTTCGGCAGGGACCCGTAGTAATTGGAACGAAAACCAGGTAGATAGTATCTTTGTCGTACTTCTCTGACGCAAAATACTTCAGGGTAGATCCAAGTACCAACTGCGAAGGCAAACACTCCTTTCCCGACATGTAATTTCTTGCCAGTTGCAAGGTATAAACATCCGGAAGCGGCATGGCCTCACCGTGAATACCGACTTGCTGGAGCGTGACAGCGACAAGTTCGGTAGACAACCTTCCCATGTTGGAAAGCAACAGTTTTACCTTCTTATTGTTAAAGATCTCTATCCGTTCGTCGGTTTTTTCATTTCTCAAATGGATCTTGTCTTTACCGTTGTTGATGAAACGCAGGCCGTTATCAAACCGTTCTTTCTTCTTCTCCGCGAATTTGGATCGATAGCCCTCAATAATATCCAGAAATGCTTCAATCCTGGTATCGATTCCGGCATCTGCAGAATGGGAATCCAGTTCCAGGCTTAGGAATGGTTTTGATCCCATAATCCATTTTAAATAATGAAGAATAAATGAATCCGGTGCGCAAGAGAAATTTGAAATAAAGGTAACATAAATATTGTCCTCGTTTTTGATCAAAACGCTGGCTTTCATGTCCTGCTGGCCATAATACCAATACATATTGTCAAAAATCTCTTCACATTCAAACGGCAACATGTCGTATGGAATAATCGAATATCCCCGACTGGTGAATTTCAAGGGGATTCCCATATTCGCATCTTTGGTGAAAGCATTGTAAGGCCTTCCCAGCAAAGCAATCACCGGCTGCTCCGATTCCCTTGCCTTTTCCAGTGCTTCAACACCAACCTCCCGATAACGCTTCCAAAAAGCCTTCTGTTTTTCATGGGCAACTTCAAAAGCTTTGACAGAACTGCTTCGGGTAATTCCCATCTGCTCTCCCATTTCGATAAAAGCTTCTTTGGCTTTGGATAGGCCATAGTTGAAACTAATAATCGGATTCAGGAACTTGCTGCTTTCAACCTCGGGAAAAGCTTTTTCGATGTAATAAGGTAAGGATTGTGTGATCGGGCAGAAGTTTGAGTGGCCATGTTCCTCGTAACTTTCCAAATCTCGAAAATGAGGTACAAATATAAAATCTGTCCCTGTATTGACAATATCCTGCATGGCTCCATGGGCAATTTCGGCCGGAAAGCAATATGCCCCTTCAGTCCGGGCGATACCCTCATGGCAGATCTCTTCCGAAAGTTTCACCTCAACGCCCAGTTCATGGAAGAACCACGAATACAGCGGCCACAATGTATAGATAGAAAATGCCCTGGGAATACCGACGACAAAGTCTTTCTTTTTGTTGAAGGTCGTAACGTCCGGAGCGAACTCCCTGAACAGCATGTCATCCCGAACCTCAATGTAGTTAAAGATCTTGGATTCATCAAGAATCTTCTTTTTCCTTTTATTGGTGTATCTGTCGCAGCGACCGCCAAACATGTAGCGCCGCTTGTTTACTTCCATCACCTGAATGGAGCAATAGTTTTCACATTGCTTACAGGTGACCACTTTCTTGTAGATAATATTGGTTTCGAGAATATTATCGATCTCAAGCACACTTTTATCTATCAGACCTTTTTCGAGTTTCTCTTTTGCCAGCAACCCAACTCCAAAGCATCCCAGCAATTCCGGATCAGGCGGAATTGTAATGCTTCTATCCAGTAACATGGCAAAGGCAAGCGGTATCGATTTGTTTTTAGCAACCCCGCCCTGGAGCAGAATGTTGTTCCCCAGGGTCCGGTTTCCCACGACACGATTCAGATAATTGGAAACCACGGAGGTAACGATGCCTGCCGTGATATCTTCCCTGGAAGCTCCTAGCTGGATAGCCTTTCTGATGTCGGAGTTGATAAACGCCGAGCAGTGTTCTCCAAATTTCAAGGGGCTTTCCGCCTGAACCGCTATATCTCCAATTTCCCAGGCGTGGGCAATATTTAAATCGCCGGAGGCAGATTCCTCAAGAAACGACCCGGTTCCTGCCGAACAGGCTTCATTCATGGCATAATCGATGGGAACCTTATTCTTAAGCAGAATATACTTAGCGTCCTGTCCGCCTATTTCAAATATGGTGTCTACATTTTCATGAAAATAGGTGGTTCCATAGGCATGGGCAATGATCTCGTTATAAACGGCCGGTGTTTCGAGAAAGACACCTAGAATTTCCCGGGAAGAACCGGTCGTGGATGCCAGGGTGATCCGTATATTCTCATCGCCGATCTCTTTTTTGATCTGTTCCTGTAACTCAACCAGACAATTTTTAAGCGCTTTGACAGGATCACCATGAGTTCTTCCATAATGCGATGCCACGATCTCATCGGTTTCCATGTCTATCAAAGCAACCTTGGTTGTGGTCGATCCTCCGTCTACACCAAGAATGTACTCGCGACCCGCAACCACTTTGCCTCGTTTTGATTCCAGGTATTGCACTTTGTCTTCTGCCGAACGCAAGGTGTCATACCTGCCAAAATCAATTTTATTGGGTTTGAACAGATCATCCATCTTAGGAAGAGGACTTCCTGAAGATCCAGCCAACAGGGCTGCTCCATATGCCTCAAAATAAGAAGCTTCATCCGGTACGATGAATTCGATTTCCGGAAGTTTTTCTTTAATAAAGTCAGTAATAAAGGGGTTTTTTGTGACTCCACCAGCCAGCAATACCCTGCCTTCATTGATTTTTGCCCGCTTAAGAAAGTCAACCACTTTGGTTGCCATCACATCGCTCAGGGACAATACAATATCTCCCTTGGTGGCCTCCCCTTTGTTCATTTTGTGGGTGCAGTCGCTTTTCATGAAAACGGAGCAGCGCGAGGACAGCGGATGAACCTGACAGCTTTGCGGGATCTCCAGCCCCTGGTCCAGGGTTAAATCCATTCGACCAAGTTGTTGTTTAAAAAATTCACCGGTTCCCGATGCACATTTGTTCCCGGAATGACTGGTGATAATCTTGCCATCGTGATCGATGGTATAGACTACAAAATCTTCGCCACCAAGCGATACAACTGCATCAACCTTAAAATCAAACTGTTTTAGTGACTCTTCAATGCAGATTGATTCGATCACACTATTGGTTTGAAGAAGATAACGTCCACCAGTACCGGTTACAAGAGTTTTGATTCCGGCAGGTATCTGGTTATCGATAAGAATTTGATTCAAGGTTTCCTGAAAACTGCCTTCATGATCCAGAACCTTGCTTAAGACCAATTCATCATTTTCAAGCAGAACTACTTTGACGCTTGCTGATCCAATGTTTATCCCAAGAGTTTTCATACTGGCCCTCTTCCTATACTTGACGTGCGATTTTGCTTTGTGTCGATCTGTTACATTGAGATTCTTTAGGGAAAAACTTCACCTAAGAAAATACATCTAAACGAAGAATTTGTCATGACTCAAGTGATCTTATTATCAAAAAAGTATAAAAATTTGGAGACTTTTCTATTTTTTTTCCAATTTTATATCGTAAACATCAAATGAAGGATACAGAACTTTGTGAAGTGCACAAATTTGATCGTCTTTTGACTCACTAAATATAACCTGGCACCTCTCGCAAAATTGTCTTAAGTCAAATTACACCATTTTTTTGGCAAAATAATTCAAATCTAAACTGACGATGGGCGATTAGTTAACTTATTGGTATGCAACTCTTTTAAAAATTGTATAGACTATGTGCATCTCGGCTTTCGAAAGCCCTACAAGCATTTCGGACTCTTCCCAGCAGTTGCCGGCGAGTGTTTAGCTTTATCAGGAGCAGTTACAATGAACCTTAATTTAATGCTCAGAATCGAAAACCATGAAAAAAAAGCTGTCTGAATTTTTGGAACGAATCATCCTGACAGAACAGATATTTGTGATTATTGCAGCCTTGGTGATTGGAACGTTGGCGGGTTTTGGAACCTTATTAATCCGGGCGATGATCAAGGAAATTTCCAACCTCTCTTTTATGGGCGACGGAACTATTCTGGAAAACATAAAAAACACCCCCTGGTATTTGAGAATGATCATTCCGGTGATCGGTGGAATCATTGTTGGTCCCATGCTTCACTTTTTAGCCAGAGAAGCCAAACGTTCGGGCGTTCCGGAAGTCATGCAATCGGTTATTTTGAGAGGGGGTTTCATTCGTCCCCGGGTTGCCATCATCAAGGCCTTAACCACTTCCATTACCATTGGCACCGGGGGCTCGGTGGGCAGGGAAGGTCCAATTGTCCAGATCGGCTCCGGCATTGGTTCCACCATCGGACAATTGTTCAAAGTTTCCAGCCAGCGGATGAAAACCTTTGTGGGTTGCGGAGCAGCCGGAGGAATTGCCGCCGCATTCAACGCGCCCATAGCCGGAGCCTTGTTTGCAGTTGAGATAATCCTCCAGGATTTTGCCTTTGCCCAATTCTCACCAATCGTTATCTCTTCGGTCATGGCCACGGTTATCTCCCACGGGTTCATAGGAAACTTTGCCGAATTTCAGATTCCGGAATACACTTTGAACTCTTATTCGGAAATGTGGTTTTACCTGCTGATGGCTGTCATCATGGCCATTATTGCCGTTATTTTCATTAAATCGATCTACCTTTCTGAAGATTTTTTTGAAAAACGAATCAAACTTCCTCCTTATCTCAAGCCTGCCATTGGCGGATTTCTGGTTGGTGTCATCGCCGTCTTTTTCCCCGACATCATGGGGGTCGGATATGAGTCTATCAATAATGCCCTGCACGGTCAGACCATCGGCCAGATTGCCATTATCCTGGTTTTGGTTAAAATCGTTTCCACATCCATTACCATAGGATCAGGAGGAGCAGGAGGTGTATTTGCTCCATCCCTGTTTTTGGGGGCTATGACCGGAGTTTACTATGGGGGTGTTCTAAACAGGTTCTTTCCGGAAACCGCAGCAGAACCCGGAGCATATGCTTTGGTTGCCATGGGAGGTTTAGTCTCAGCCGTCACCCATGCTCCTATCACAGCCATTATTATGATCTTTGAATTGACCAACAACTACACGATCATTCTTCCACTCATGCTGACCTGTATTGTCAGCACAGCTATCGCCTCCACCCTGTCCCGGGAGTCTATTTATACCCTTGCCCTGGTTCGCCGCAATGTTCACATCAAAACCGGTTCTGAAATCAATGTTATGGAATCGTTATTCGTCAAAGACATCTACTCCAAATCCGTGGACACTCTGGATGAAACCCAAACCTTTGACCAGCTCATTGAGCGCTTGTTAACCGCCAAAGACCCTTATTTTCCGGTTATGAATTCGTCCGGTCAGCTTTCAGGCGTTATTTCACTGAACAATATCAAAGAACTTCTTTATGACAAGGATCTGCTGCAGGATTTGCTGATTGTGGGTGATGTGGCAATCAAAGATGTTATTACAGCCACACCCCAGGATAATTGTCAGACCGTACTGCAAAAACTCAATAAAAGCGCTTTGCAGGGCATACCTGTAGTTGAAGCCAAGGATCCGTCAAAGCTATTGGGAATGATCTGGAGAAGGGATATTTACGTGGCTTATCACAAAGAGGTAAAAAGAAGGGATCTGGCCTCATCCTTTGCCAGCCAGATCAAAACGGACCAACCAGAGAATACGGTCCATTTTATGGAAGGCTACTCCCTGGCCGAAATAGCCGTTCCCAAGTCGTTTATCGGCAAATCAATTTTGGAGTTAGATATCAGAGCCAGGTTTGATGTGTCGATTATTATGATTAAAGATCAACAAAAATCAGACTCCAAATCCACCATTATGCCCTATCCGGATTATGTGTTTACGAAGTCTGATACGATTCTGGCATTGGGAGAGATTGGAAAAATCAATTTGCTCAAAAGTATTTAGGTATTCTTCAAAGGTGGATGGATCACGGCCGATCCGTCTATCACCAGCTTGCCATCCTGATTGGTACACGTTGTTTGCAAAACAATCTTGTTCTTTTCCGGGATCAGTTCTAAAACTTCTACTTTGGCGGTAATCGTATCTCCAATAAATACCGGCGCCAGAAATTTATATTGCTGTTCACGATAAATACTTCCGGGGCCGGGCAGTTTCATACCAATAACCGTTGAAATTAATCCACCTACCAGGATGCCATGGGCTATTCGTTTTTCAAATCTGGTGTTTTTAGCATGTTCCTCGTTGATGTGAGCCGGATTTAAATCGCCTGTAATTCCTGCGAATAAGTAAACATCTGACTCGGCAATAGTTTTACTAAATTGTTCCGAGTCGCCAATCGAAAGCTGATCTATCGTTCTTCCAATCATTTTATTCTCCTTTTTTATCATCCTCTTTTTTGCCATCGGCTTTAAATGAAAACAAATTCATGGGATTCATGTTCTCCAACGCTTTTTCGGTAAAAGATTTAAAATCCATGCCCATCTCCATGTAATTTTTGAGTTGATCATCCATCTGCTTTCTATAACTAAGATAATTTTCGATGGTAGTTTCCAGATATTGATCAAAAAACTCATGGAGATGACTCTCTCCGTATTGAATCACCAGATGCAATAATGAAACAGGCAAAATAGCGTTATCCCCTTTTGCCTTGTTCATGATGATCTGGGTTAAAACCAGGGCTGTGATATCATCCCCGGTGTTGACGTCCTGCACCTGAACACGATTCCCTTTTTTAATCAGATTGGAAACGTCTTCGGCTGTAATATAGTTACTGTCTTTGGTGTTATACAAACGCCGGTTTGGATATTTTTTAATGATGATAGTCGTTGTCAAGTGAGATCCTATGGCTGATTAAAACATTTCTTCAGTGTTTGGTTTTCTGATTATCGTGTACACCCAATATCTTTTTTAATTTCGACTCTCGTTCAAAACAAAATGCAGGGCGATCTTACGTCAATATCATTAAGTTAAGATTATGTGTCATCCTGAACGATTGTGAAGAGCCTGTCAGAGCCCTTGAGCAATCCTTTTTTCAGAACTCCGGGTTTTGCTCCTCTCAAGCAGTAAGGAAGTTTGTTTAATGTCATGCTAACCGATGTTACACTGCAACATAATTCCTGTCAATAAATCCAATTTTGATCGATTCACAGGCTGAAATGTATCTATTTTTAGCTTTTTATTATGATTTGCAACCATATAATATCTTCAAAATAAAAATGCTGCACTGCACAATTTTTTGTTGACAAACTTTTCTCACCCTTTACACTTAAGTTATGAAGTGAACAAAAACTGCAATAGTCACTTCATGTTTTTCAAACCCATTCGATCAAAACAAGGAGAATCACAATGGACACAGCTCAAATGGCAAAGCAGATGATCGCGCTGCAAAGAACTGCGTTTGATAACAGTTATGCAGCCATGTCAACCGCTCAAGACCAAACCGAAGTTATGATCAACGGCTATGTAGAACAATTTCCATGGGTGACTGATGAAGGAAAAAAGCAGATGAAGGAGGTTTTCAGCGTCGCCAAAAAGGCCAGAGATGATTTCAAAAAGGCTGTCGATCAAGGATATGCCAAACTTGAAGAACTTTTAAACCAAAAGTAACTGAAATCCATTCAAAGGAGAACGTCATGTACGACAACAAAACACTCGTTCAAGCTGTTGATTACCAAAAATCTCTTTTCGAAAATTCTTTCACTTTTCTGGATGCTGCTCAGGAACAAGGTCAACGGCTGGTAGACCAGGTGTTTGAAAACAACACCTACCTTCCGGAAAACGCAAGAGAAACCTATGCCCAATGGGTTGATTTTGTAAAACAGGGCACGGAAACTTACAAAGAGTATGTAACCAACAACTTTGACAAGGTTCGAGAATACCTGTCAGAGCCTGTTGTTGCTACAACAACCACCAAAGCAAAATCTACCAAAAAGTCGGAGTAGATGTGATGCCGGTGAAGAGTAAAAAAACCGGCACACCCAACCCATCTGCCAGGGAGAGTAGTATGGAACTTCAGAATTCTAGCACGAAATCGATCAATCCCTTCAATATCCTTCAAGACATGTTTGAATACGGCAGGGATGCCTGGCAACGTTCCATATTGTTTACCGATATTCTGCGCAAACGGGGCAATCAATATTATGACCATCTGAAAAGAGGTCAACCGCCTGTTTTGATTTTCGATTATGATACCATCCTGGATGCCCGGGAATTCGAAAAACCTGTCAATTTCGCTTTAGCTAAAATCAAGGATAGACGAACTAAGTCTTCAAAGAAGAGCAGGATTCCAAAAGAAAGAAGAGATGCCTTTACCCTGGAACAGCAATATACTGACCAGGAAGTCAAACGTCCCGTGGTAATTTTCGATCCCAGGGCTGGCCATGGTGCAGGCATTGGGGGCTCAAAGGAAACATCCGAAATTGGCCTGGCTCTCTCCTTTGGATACGATGTTTATTTCGTTTATTTTTACACCGACCCTGTCCCTGGCCAGACATTATCAGACGTTAAAAATGCCCAGGTTCAATTTCTGGAAGAGATCGTTCGTCGACATCCAAACGCGCCCAGACCGGCTGTGGTAGGTAATTGCCAGGGAGGATGGGCTTCAGCCATTTTAGCAGCAGATCGACCTGATCTGGTTGGTCCCTTGTTGATGAACGGAGCTCCGCTCTCTTATTGGGCCGGAATCGGCCATAAAAATCCCATGAGATACCTTGGAGGCATGGTTGGAGGCGTTTGGGCCAATTCCTTTTCCGGCGATTTGGGAAATGGGCTTTTTGATGGCGCCAGTCTTGTCATGAATATGGAACTTGCCACTTTCACCGCCAATTACTGGTCCAAGTACTACAAGCTCTACTCAAAAGCGGACACCGAAGAGAAACGATTTCTTCACTATGAAAAATGGTCAAGCGCTTATTTCAGACTAACCACCGAGGAGATTTGCCAGATAGCGGGAGATCTTTTCATCGGGAATAAACTGGAAGAAAACCAATTCTTCTTGGATGGAGATAACAGGATCGACCTGAGAGACATTGATGATTCCGTGTTGGTGTTTGCTTCGGAAGGCGATTTCATTGCTCCGCCACAGCAGGCCCTGTTTTGGATCCCGAAGATTTACGGCAGCGTGGAAGAGATCAAGCGCCGGCAGCAGGTGATTGTTTATATGGTGCATCCGGAGATCGGCCACCTTGGCATTTTTGTATCCACCGCAATTGCCAACAAGGAACAACAGGAGATGATAGGCAACATTGAACTCATCGATTTTCTCTGGCCCGGTCTTTACGAAATGGTGATCACCAAAACCCCAGGCAAGAACTGGATGAATGATTACCAGGTGCGGTTTGAACAACGGGAAATGGAGGATATTCTCAAATATTGCGATGGAGATGGAGACTACGATTCCTTTCGAAGGGTTTCCAGGTTGTCCGAGTTAAATGACCAGGTTTATCGAACATTTTTTCGTCCCTGGGTAAAACTCTTTGTGAATGAACAAACAGCGGAACTGTCCAGGCAATTTCATCCACTCAGAGTCCAGAGAACGTTCTTTTCCGATAAGAATCCCGTTTTTAGCGGTTTGGAGAATGCCGCTAAAACTGTTAAGGATAACCGTACACCTGTTAAGGACGACAATCCCTTTCTCCAATTGGAAAAGAATTGGTACGAGTTCGGAAAGGAATGGCTGGATCTTGCCCAGGACATGCGGGATAGAACCCAACAAATGATCTTCAAAACGATTTATGACAATCCCATGTGGGATCTGTTTCTGCCTAAAAAGACAGAAAACAAACAGGTAACTAAAGAGCGCAAAAAGAAGCTCACAGCAGATAGCAGAAAAGACAGGGAGCGCTGGTTATCGTTGATGGAAACAGGGAACTTTGCCGAAGGAGTCATTCGCATGATGCTTGCTATTGCTCGGGAAGACAAGGTTGTGGATGAGAAAGAGATGAAGGAGGCCAGTCGTATTATCCAGTCTCACGAAAAATTGAAAGGCATGCCTGTAAGCGAGCTTAAGAGAACAGCAAAAGAACAAGCCCGCATTCTGCAAACCGACCAGGAAAAGGGATTGCAATCTCTTAACAAGTTGTTGAAAACGGCGAAGGAACGCAAAGAAGCTTACCTGCTGGCAGAAAGAGTCGCTGCTGCCGACTCTCCCATCACCGTCAATGAAAAAAACATGTTGGATGAATTTAAAAGGATCTTGGAACTCAACTAACGAAGCGGACCCACCAACTCTTAGCGCAGTGCAACTGCAGGATGGGCAACTCGTTGCCCATCAACCAGACTGATAACTGCCCTTACCCTTTAAATCTCAGCAAGGCACTCTGAAAATCCCCCATTAAAGGCGTGATTCGAAATCCAGCTTTCATAAGGGCATCCCCGCCATAAATCTCCTTGTAACCCATGGCCTCGAAAAAGGAATCATAGTTAAGCAGTTTATAGTCTTTGTTACCATTCAACCCCTGAAGACGGATGATCTGTTGGGGAGCATGTGGTTGAGCCAGAACCTGGCAATAAAACAAAGCAGCTTCTGATTGCTCTTTATTCACAAACATCCAGGCAGTGAGATTGTCTTCAAAAGGACTGGACAAGCGGTAAAAATCCCCGAATTGGATAAGCGCCCGGATGTCCTTGTAGATCTCAATATGTTGGATAACAAGTTCTTTTTCCCGGGCTTCCAGTTGTTCGAGATCCAATTCAAACCCAAAATTTCCGCACATGGAGGTATGCAGACGAGTCAATAGTGGCGTAGTGCGGTGAACCTGGTGATTGGGAACCGCAGACACATGAGATCCCATGGTTATCGGTGGATAAACAATGCTGGTTCCATGTTGAATCTTAAGTCGTTCTATAGCATCGGTGTCATCACTAGCCCAGGTTTGCGGCATGTAGTACAACATACCGGGATCAAACCGGCCACCGCCTCCGGAACAGCTTTCAAACAAAATATTGGGAAAATTGCTTACAAGGGTTTCCAGCACCCGATACAAACCCAACACGTAACGATGAGCAATTTCTCCCTGTTGATCGGCAGGGTAGGCGACAGAAAAGACCTCCGTCAGGTTTCTGTTCATATCCCATTTGACGTAAGACAGGTTTGTAGAAGAAAACACCTTGCTCAAGGTTTCTATCAAAAAATCGCAGACCTCTGCCCTGGAAAGATCCAGGACTAATTGATTACGCGATTCGGTTTTTCTCCTTTCCGGGATATGCAAACACCAGTCGGGATGTTCTTTGTAAAGTTCGCTGTTTTTAGAGATCATTTCCGGTTCCACCCAGAGACCCAAGTCAAGTCCCAGGTCCCGTATCTTTTTGCCAAGACCGGCTAACCCCTCCGGCAACTTCCTGCGATCTTCAAACCAGTCTCCAAGTGAGCTGTTATCCTCATCTCTTTTGCCAAACCAACCGTCATCCAGTACAAACAGTTCGATACCTAAATCCCTGGCAACTTTAGCAATATCCAGAAGTTTGGTTTCATCGAAATCGAAATAGGTTGCTTCCCAATTGTTAACCAGAACTGGCCGGGTTTTATCCCTGAATTTTCCTCTGCACAGCCGTTCTCGATACAATTGGTGATAAACAGACGATAATCCGTTTAAGCCTTTGCTTGAGAATACCAGAACAGCTTCCGGGGTCTGAAAAGATTCTTCCGGGTTAAGTTTCCAGGAGAAATTAAAGGTGTTAATCCCCATGGTGACTCTTGTGGTGCCAAATTGTTCGACCTCTGCCTCAGCCTTGAAGTTTCCGCTGTAAACCAGGGAAATGCCGTAACAATCTCCCTGGAATTCGGTAGCATCGGGTCGCATCAGGGCAATAAACGGATTCTGCATATGGCTGCTAACCCCCCGTTTACTCTCAATAGATTGGGAACCCGGCTGCAATCGTCTTTTATGAACATGCCTCTCCCTGGTCCATGATCCTGATAATTGCAACATATCGAACCCGGAATCCGGGAAATCAAGGGAACAGCTCATGGCACTTTCGATAAATACGGGTTGTTGGGAATGATTCATCAGCCGAACTGAACGGCAAATGGCATCGGCTTTGTTAAAGATAGCATACTGAAGTTCAACGACAATCCCCGTAAGGTGGTCTTCCATTTCAATCAGCAGGGATTCGGCTTCTTCAACCGACTCGGTATAAGTGGCAGGCAAGCCTTTCAGGGCTGCCTTTCCTTTGGAAATTGAATGTCTTTTGTATTTCAATTCCGTTGCCGTTGCTCCGTTTTCGTAACGGATGACAAACCCGGAATTTCTGAAATCCCCCGTGCCAGAAAACGGATATTCCATTGGCATGGTATCGTAAGATAGGTCAACGTTTGATTCATGGGTGCTTGGTGAAAACGCTCGTAAAGAGGATCGCCGGGTATACTCTATATCCGGATCTCTAAGCTTTTCTCCCCAAAATAGGTGTATCAGGTCACCATCATCAGTTGTTTTGAGAATGTAACTTGTTGTGTTGGAATAGAGATGAAACAGCCGCTTTTTTTCGTCGAAATGAATACCCATAGAATACTCCTGCTACCACGTTGGCATATGTTGTCAAACCAAAACCGAAAACTTCCTCAATTTAAAAGTGTTTTAGTTTTTTCCATCTTTTGTCAATTGAATTAACTCTTAAACAGTGAATCCCTCCAATCCCAATTCATACTGACTTGTCTAACCAGCACCCCCATGCTATCAATACCTCTGACAAATCAGGGGAAAAAATCGGACATGAAAAACTCAAAATATATGTTCTACCTGGTACAAAAGCCAGTAATTAAGCATTTATATTCGAATTTGAAACAAAAATTCCGAAATCCGGAATTATATTCAAATAAAACATAAACACTTTTATCTTGTATTTATGTTCGTAATTGAACTATATGCCCTGAATTAGCTTATTTATCTTATAATTTTAGCACCTAAATACTATTCCAATGGTTTATCTGCTCATCGATCTCAATAATGAAATACATTCGAATCTGCAACATAAACCATCACATTCAGAGTATATCTCTCAATTTTGAACCTTTGCACCCGAAATACCGGATCTATCGATCCGAAGATACATAATTGGCGTTATGTAATCAATAAACCGACATGGATGAATTATTGAAATTAGTAAACAAAGATAATATTGTCGCCCTTGCTGCTTTTATTGGAATATTTCTGAGTATATACAATTTCGTAATTGAACGTAGAAAAAGGTCAGTGCGTTTAAAAGTTATACCAAAAACAACACGCCAAATGGTTCAATCTCAGACCACAGGCGGAAGGTTTATTGTCACTTCTGATTCAAGGTTTTCTCTTAAGGATAGCAATCAATACATTGCAATAGAAATCATCAACCTTAGTTACTTCGCAGTAACAATTGATGAAGTTGGGTTTCACGTAAAAGGGAAAAAGGATCGTCTTATCCTGCCTCAACCAATAACAGGCGACCAAAAAGAATGGCCAAGAAAACTGGAACCTCGCGACACAGTGACTGTTTATGGACAATTTGCGGAATTATTTAATCAGTCAGATGCGGGGCAAATAAAAAATGCATATGCAGAAACAGCGTGTGGAGAAATTAAAAAAGGAACAAGTAAAGCTTTGAAGAGTCTAACAAAGTTTATTAAAACAAATACATAACAAGGGTTTGCAGTGGACCGCCATGCCGCCTTCGATGGGGTCAAATATCCAAATTCCTGGCAAATCCTTCGTTAATACCAAAACCTTGCACGCGGCCACTGAAACCCGGCGTTAGCGATTGCATAAAAACTTAGGATGAGTATGAAATGTTTTATATTACTAATTGGCCTTTTTCAGCTTTCTTTCCCAAATACTTTAATTGCAAATAACCTTTGCAACAAAGACGAAAAAGTTATTTTTTCATGTGAGATCAAAAATAAGAATGCTTCAGTGTGCCAATTACGAAACAAGCAGCTCATTTATAAGTTCGGAAGCAATGAAAAAATTGAGCTCACTCTAAAATCCAAGCCTTACTTTAGCACAGCAATGTATCCAGGTGGTGGTGGCGCTCATCTCAGATTTCGAAACAAAGAATATAGCTACATTGTTTACAGCTTTATCCGAGGAATTAGAGAAAAAACTGAAGGCGCAGGAATATACGTATTAAAAAAGGATAAGTTATTGGCAGATATCGAGTGCACCGGATTCAAAGATGAAATCTATGGCATCAGAACTTTTGAAGGTGGTTATCTTGAAGAAGAGTTCAAAGAAAAAGGATTTGATTTTTAGACTATTTGCTCAAGAGATCGCTAACAAGGGTTTGCAGTGGACCGCCATGCTGCCTTCGATGGGGTCAAATATCCAAATTCCTGGCAAATCCTTCGTGAACACCAAAACCCTGCAGGGCGGCCACTGAAACCCGGCGTTATAACCCGATATCATTAGAGGAGGAAACTTGAAAAGACTTTGTGTTTATCTCACATTTTCACTATTTGTTGCTTTGCTTTATCCAACAAATACTTTCGCTTTGAACATGATTAAAATGATAGTTAATGATTCAAAATATCATTTAGCTCCAATTGACAAAATTATTTCCTTTAAAGTGGATAAGAAATATAAAGTATTGACAATATTTTTTGATTCAAATTCAAGCCAAAATGCTTGGAAAGTGAAAATAAAAAAATGTACAGAAGAAAGGGCTTTAGAGATAATCAATAAAATATATGATCCTACAAGGACCGGAATTATCAGCATCAAAGTCGATACTGTAAACTGAGCAATAAGAACAGATTGTGCAATACTTAAAATTCGTTATAACAAGGGTTTGCAGTGGACCGCCAGCTGGCCTTCGATGAGGTCACATATCCAAATTCCTGGC
>JAKSDL010000594.1 GCA_022360105.1 Pseudomonadota bacterium | reverse complement strand
TTCAGATCCGGATATTTACGCAGCATTTAAAAATGTATCATCACAGCAGTTATTGGTTATCCAACACCTGGGAACCACTTTTCTGGAAGAGAATCTGGAACCGGAAGAGCTTATGGTGCTGTTACGTTCCGTTAAAACTCTAAGAGATAGCGCAACCAAGTTTAACTTCGAACTGATCATTTCTTACGCAAATCAACTGGAAAGTATTATCTCTGCAGTTATTTCTGAAAAAGCGGAATTGAGTGGCGTAGCCAAAACCTATATCAGCGTTAGTGATAGACTGGTTGCTGATTTGACTCGATTTAACAGTGCAGATGCGGCAACTATTGAAAACATAGCTATTGAGCTGCGAACGGGAAAATCGCCTGAACCGGAAATACAAGAAAAACCGGAAAAGAAGTTTGAGGTAATCGACACTGATTCGGATCTGGATACGCTGAAGCCAATTAAAGATGCAACAGGTCTTCCCCAGCTTTTCAAAGAAAGCACCATTAAAACCATGCGTGTTGACTCCAACCGCTTGGACACTTTTATGAACTTGATAGGGGAACTGATTATCACTCGAAACAGCTATACTCATACCATCAGTGAGCTGACCGAGCAAAGAGTCCCTTCCGAATTACTGGCTGAACTGAAATCGATGGAAGCCAACTTCAATCGGATCTCTGAAGATTTACAGGCCACCCTCATGGAAATCAGACTTCTGCCTGTCAAGTCTGTATTTCAAAAGATTCCAAGAATTATCCGTGATATTGCCAGAAAAGAAAATAAAAAGATCCAGTTCCAGATGATCGGTGAACACGTAGAAATTGATAAGTCGATCATTGAGATGATTGGTGACCCTCTGGTGCATATCGTTCGTAATTGCTGCGATCATGGGATTGAATCGGTCAATGAACGCAAGAACTCAGGGAAACCCGAAACTGGAAATATTATCCTTCGGGCAAGCCATCTTGGCAGTGCCATAGCCATTGATATTCTCGATGATGGAAAAGGAATTGATACCGAAAGAGTCAGGCAACTGGCCATTGAAAAAGGAATGATTTCAAGAGAAAAGGCAGAGACTCTTGATAAAAAGGCAATCAACAATTTTATTTTTCATCCTGGATTTTCCACTGCTTCCAAAGTGACGGATATCAGTGGTCGTGGAGTAGGGATGGATGTGGTAATTACCAATATTAAAAAAATCCATGGCACAGTGGAAGTTGAATCGGATATTGGTCATGGTACCCAGGTTCGCTTGCTCTTGCCGTTGACCCTTGCTGTTGTTGATGCCCTGCTGGTAATGAACAACGGTCAAAAGTATGCTATTCCTCTGGAAGCTGTTAAAGAGACAGTCGAAATCAAGGAGCGGGATCTACAAATGCTCAAGAAGAAAGAGGCGGTCAACTTGAGAGGAGATATCATAGGTATTTCCAGACTGTCAGCTTTATTGGAAATGCAGGAAAAGCCAAAACACCCGGATAATGTCCTAAGTGTTGTCTTTCTGCAGGCAGGGGCGAGAGTCATTGGAATAGTAGTGGATGACCTTTCGAATCAACAGGAAATCGTTGTGAAACCATTACAAAAATACCTGGCAAACATCCCTGGAATCAGTGGTTCTACAATTTTAGGAAACGGAGAGATCATCCTGATTCTTGATCCGGCAGAACTTATCGATTTAGCCTCAGTATAACCAACCTACCTGTCCTGGGCGAGACGCTATGACTTCAATCATAGACAATCGCCTGTTCACCTTTTATCATAACAAATTGTTTTTGAGTTCCTTCTGCTCCTCAACATTTATTTTCACTGGATCGCAATGAAACCAAAAAAGCTAATCACATCCGCACTACCCTATGTTAACAATGCACCTCACCTGGGTAACATCATTGGCTGCGTTTTATCGGCAGATGTCTATGCCAGATTTTGCAGGGCTAAAGGGTATGATACCCTCTACATTTGTGCGACTGATGAATATGGAACGGCAACCGAAAACAAGGCGCGTGAAGAAGGTATGACCCCCCAGGAGATTTGCGACAAGTTTCATGACATTCACAAAGGAATCTATGAATACTTTAACATTTCTTTTGACTACTTTGGTCGAACCTCCTACCCGGAACAGACAGAAATCACGCAACAGATTTTCAAAGATCTGGAAGCAAAAGGGATGATCGAAGAGCAGGAAACAGAACAGACCTATTGTGATCATGATGAAATGTTTCTGGCAGACAGGTATGTTGTCGGTACCTGCCCCAGTTGTGGATTTGATGACGCCAGGGGAGATCAATGTGATAATTGTGGAAAGCTGCTTCAGCCTACTGAAGTTATCGATCCAAAGTGCGGAATATGTGGCAATGCCCCTTCCAGACGCTTGACCAAGCATTTGTACGTTAAATTGCCTGAACTACAAGAGCGACTGGTGGAGTTTCATGATAAATCGATTGAGGAAGGAAAGTGGACAAATAATGCAATTACCCTGACCAAAGGATGGTTGGAAACCGGTCTGATTGCTCGGCCAATCACCAGGGATTTAAAATGGGGAATTCCGGTTCCCAAACCCGGATATGAGAACAAAGTGTTTTATGTCTGGTTTGATGCTCCCATTGGCTATATCTCCACTACCAAAAGAGCTCGACCTGATACCTGGCAGGATTGGTGGTGCAACCCTGAACAAACCCGGTTGTATCAATTCATGGCCAAAGACAACATTCCTTTTCATACCGTTGTTTTTCCGGCCTGCCTCATTGGGACAGGGCAGAGCTGGACACTTCTCCACCACATTAACGCTACAGAGTATTTAAATTATGAAAAGGACAAATTCTCCAAATCCAGAAACATAGGCGTTTTTGGCAGCGATGTGGTAAAATCGGATGTACCGATCGATCTTTGGCGCTTTTATTTGCTGTTCAATCGCCCGGAAAAATCGGATTCAAATTTCTCCTGGGATACCTTCCTGGAAGACATTAACAGCAATTTCATTGATAATATTGGAAATCTGCTCAATAGAGTATTGGTATTCTTCCAAAAACATTTTGATGGGAAAGTGGAAGATGTCAATTTCTCAAATCATCAACAAGCTTTTTTGAATCAAGTTAAAAAAGAGGGGCAGGAGATCGTCTCCATGCTGGATGATGTAAAATTGAAAGAAGCCTTGAAAGCGATTCTCAGCCTGGGAAAGGCCGGAAACAAGTTTTTCCAGGATGAGGAACCATGGTCTACTGTTAAAACCGACAAGGAGCTTACAAAGGCCAGTCTGACGGTTTTGATCTACCTGGTGCGAGACCTGGGTATTATGCTTTCATCGTATATGCCGGACACATCAGTTAAAATATTGAGCATGCTGGGTGAAAAAGATCCGGATTTTAATAAACTAGGTGACTGGGGAGATTTTACCGGGAGACAATTGGCCAAGCCGGAATTGCTGTTTTCCAAGTTGCAGAAAAAGAAGATCGATCTATACCGTGAACAGTTTTCCGGAAAAAGGGAAGAAAAACCGGACCCCACAGCGGCCTGGTCTGCCATTCAATTGAAAGTCGGTGAAATTAAATCGGTTTCGCAACATCCGTCGGCAGATCTGCTGTATGTGGAAGAAGTGGATTGTGGTGAAGAAAAACCAAGAACCATTGTCTCCGGGCTTGTAAAACATTGCACAGCTGAAGAACTATTGGGCAAGAAAGTGTTAATCGTCTCCAATCTGGCTCCTGCAGATCTTCGAGGTGTGACATTAGAAGGCATGCTGTTGACAGCGGAAAAAAAGAAAAAACTGGAAGTTATAGAAATTGACAAGGCGGAACCGGGGACAGAAGTATTGATGGAGGGAGAAGCTAGCCCCAGTGCTGAAGACGAAATTACGATTGATCACTTTACCCGGGCTGGATTGAAGGTGGAAAATTTCTCAATGAAAATTGGCGATCGACAACTTCTGATTGGCGATCAACCGATAAAAACCCAAACAGTGGAAAACGGTAAAGTAAAATAATCGGATTTAAAACTTATACTGGTAGTTGAGAAGGGGTATAGCCGGATTTGTTGGTTTTGTGGGGTTTTCTGCAAAGTGGTAGGAATTGCCCTGCAAAGGCAAGTTTTGCGCGCCTCCCTCAAACTCACTTGGTATCTGTGGCTCGGTATAAGGAAACACTGCCTGTTTGTTCAACTGCATGACACTAAAAATAAATCCTAGAAAGACCCCAACCCCATAACCTTGCGCGACGCTTCCCCGAAGATCAGCGCTGGGTGCCAAAGGATCCAGCATCCAGTACGCGATACCAATTCCTGCTCCTAATACACCACCTCCAATAGTATAATAAGCCACCGATCTAGTTGCCGGTTTTCCTGTATCTTGTGCGTAGGTTGAGGTTGTTTGGAGGAAAATGAACAGGCTGATTAACGCGATTGTGCCGAAATACCTGAAATTTTTATTCATTCGTTTGTTTTCCACAAGTTGATAACGTCTGGACAAGTCAATTGGTTTTTGTTGATAAAAAATCAATTCATCATCCATGCCGTTATGATTGATTCAAGCATTTTTGCAGTATTGATAAAACGCCAGTGTTTCTGCCGCAAGATTCTCCAGGGTGTATTTCTCCCGATAATCTTTCAATGCACCCTGTTTTGCCTTATCAAATTCCACAGTGTCATCCAAAGCCCAATTCACGGCTTTTACCAGTTCAAAAATACTTTTCTCTTTGCATAGAAAACCGTTCCTGCGATGAGAGATAATATCCGGTAACGTCCCGGTTGGAAAGGCAATGACAGGGATACCCAGCGAAAAAAATTCTACACAGACCCTGCAATTTACTTCACTGGCAAGGGAAGGAATAACCCCACAATGCACCAGTTTCAGGATATTTCCAAGGTGCTTTTGAAATCCTAAAATAGTTACCTTGTTTTTTAACTGGTTGATCTCAATAAATTCTTCAATTTCTTTTAAAACATCCGGAAATTCTTCCAGGTCTTTGACCAGGAAAAGCACATGAATCGGTGCTTTTTCCACTTTTTTAAGTGCTTGCAACAACAGCAGATGCCCCTTGACCTCTTGAGTCCGTCCCACCAGGGCGAAAACTTTGTTGTCATCCGGGGGGGTAAACCCTGCCACTTGATTTGGGTTTTTTTCTGAATTTGCCTGGTTGACAGCCGAATCTCCATAATAAATGGTTTTAACGTGCTGTTGGGATGTGCTACCCAATAATTCTCTAATCCATTGGTAAACCGGAGAACCCACGGTGATGATACCATCACAGGAGCGGCGATCGTAAAGCAACCTGTTGATAAAATGGTTCTTGGGAGGAGCAGCAACTCCCCTGGTTTTAATATAGGTCAGGCCAGGTCGGTATCTACGGGCAATACTGAATAAAACGGCCCCATTGGATTTAAACGAGTTGATTAGCTCAATGTTATGTTCATCAATGATGCTCAGGAGTTTTCTGAGATTATTGTATTGAGCGATCGGAGAATGTGAATCCAGCAGGATTGATGTGACGGTGTTCAAGCCGTATCTTTCTGCCCTCTGGTGCACTGGTGACCCGGGGTTAACAATAATGTAGACCTTTACCCCCTGACTTACCAATCCTCTTGCCAGGTTAATCGCATATGCTGCTTCTGCATTCCACCAGCGGACATTGATTGCGAGTAAAACATTTCCGAAAGATGTTGATTCAGACATAACGCAGACAAAATTCTGACATGATCCTAACCGATTATGGGCTGAAGTTTCTTCCAGACAAGATCAGGTGTAATTTCATGCAAACAATTGGTGTGTCCAAACGGGCAGACGCGTTTAAAACAGGGTGAACAGTCGATATCGAGTTTTATGATTTCAGCGAGATCGTTGACCGGTCCGGTCCACACTGTGGAGGTCGAGCCAAAAATGGCAACCTGCGGTCTGTGCAAGGCTGCCATAATATGCATGGTCCCTGAATCATTGCTGACCAACGCTGTCGATTTAGCTAGCACAGCAATCAATTGGTTAAGGTTTGTCTTTCCGCAGATATTTTCCGCTCTGTTGGCGTTGTTGGAGAGATAATCCCCTAATTGTCGATCTGCTCCTGTGCCAATAATGATTGTGTAAATATTGTTGGCATTTAGAATGTCCACCAGGGATTTGAAGTGAGCTACAGGCCATTGCTTGGCAGGACCGTATATTGCCCCGGGAGCGATACAAATAAATCGGTGGGGCAAGTCAAAATCCAGCTCTTCAAGGGTTTTTGCCAGCCATTCCTCACTAATATCCAACCCAGGGGCAATCTTCTGGCTTTCACTCCAGCCATCCAGCAACTGCAGGTACTCAGCCACTAAGTGTTGGCTTCGATGTGATTTAGCATATGATTTGCTGAAATTAAGAAACAGACCCCTCAAACTACCGCGATATCCAATTCGCTGTTTCGATCCGGATGCGAACGCCATCAAAGCAGATGAGAAACTTGGAGGCAATACATAGAAGCGGTCATACGCTCTTGATACCAGACTTTTACCAAAACCAAATACGGGATCAACTTCTTTGTCAAACGGATGGATCATCCCTCGTCTTGGCAAAGGAATAGTCTCAAATCCTTTTTTTACAATCAGATCTACCTGTGAGTCGGGAAATTGTCTCAAAACTTCGTTGATAAATGCCGTGGACATCATCAAGTCCCCAAGCCAATTTGGGGTTCGAATGACAATTTTTTTAGGAGACATCAATTCCGGGTATTAAATCTGAGATGATGGGAATGATTGAGAGGGTATTTCCCAAATTCAACGTGTGTTGTTTTAACCTGGCAAAAAAGATTTTTCCTTGCCTTTTTGCCAGTTATAAACAACCCGCAGGCTTACACGCAACAGCTTTTAGTAAAGAATTAGAAAAAAGCTGTTTTAGACAGTTAAAAATAAAATTGTAGGAT
This sequence comes from Pseudomonadota bacterium, assembly GCA_022360105.1. The sequence goes on along the minus strand of JAKSDL010000594.1, from coordinate 15,088 downwards.
GCGGTCAATCTTCTTCAGGAGGATTGGGGCAGACTCTGAAATAGTAGTTCCTGGCTTGTGCCGTTGCCTTTCTTCCACCCCCGTCCGTCATCGCAAACGATTGGTTAGAGGAGTCGTAAGGCCGGAAATAAAAAAGATTCTTAGTGGGATTGAACAGAATCTCACCGACGCCGGTCAGTCCTTTTAAAGACCAGAATTCCACCCACATGCGCTTTCCATCATTAGGTCTGCTTTCATGTAGCTTTATAAGCTTTAAATCCCACTTATTAAAGCCTTTTGGCAGTTTTGCGACTTTTGTGGAATCCATATCGGCTTCCGCAGTGGCGGATTCAATGTCACGATCTTTTTTGACAAGATCTGTGGGTGGTTCTTCAGAAACAATAAAAGAAACGCCGGAAACAGCCTCAAGGGATTTATAGAAATCCTTGTAGAATTCTTTGATCAACCCTTTGACACGATCTTGAAGCTCTTCTTGATTTGGATTTTCCTGAAGATGTCGGGATTCTTCCGGATTTAAGGTATCTCCCCGGATTTTTTTTACTGAAGCGATAAGATTGGTGCCGAAATGAGAGTGCAATGAGCCGACAATTTGTTGCAGTTTATCCAGTTGATTGGCTTTTCTTTGCGACAGGGTAAGACCTTTTTCCTCATTTAGAATTCTTTCCCATTCCTGAGGTTGGTCCTGTATTTCGTTGCTTTCCAGATTATCTGTGCTCATTGCCCCTTTTACGCTGCCTTTTGGGAACTGAAGTCCGGGTAACTGCAGTTCACTTATCTAAAGATCCTTGTCCATACTTAAAAGGATGAACAACCTTGCTGCCGTAGACTCGAACGATGTTCTTTGCTTCCTTTAAGGCAATTTTCTCCGTATGAGACATTTCGCCAAGAAGCCTGTCTGACTTTTCAGGGTCATCCTTTCTGAAGCCTGTTAAGACAGGGCTCAGCATTCGCTTTAAAAACATACCTTTTATTATACGGCTTAAGTTAGCAAATTAAAATGGGGAATAAAAAATTTTAAAAGGCAGATAGTTGTTACCTAACCTATGAAAAACTAAGCACATTTAAAGTGAATTTTCCAGCTTTGTATTATAGAAATTAAAATCTTTTTCACGAAAGATATGGAATACTTTATTATCGAAAAAATAGAATGTGTGTTATAAGACCGGATTATCACTAGAGGTATATCTGTTAAATTGAAAAAGTGTATTTTGGAACACTAAAATATAAAATAAAAATGCAATCCTAAATCCATTCGCTGAAATTAAGATGAAAGATGGACTAATTCCTGCAAGGCCTATGGCCAGTGTCTTGACGAGGATGTACGCTCGACAGGAAAATCTAGAAAACAGTGTCATAATCTTGAAATTATACGATTTCTGGTTTAATATAATAACAATATCAATTCTTAGTGGTTTCCTTAAATTCACCCTTAATGTTTTTAAATTACAGTCGGCATGGCAAGAGTTGAAAAAATAGACAAATGGTTGGATTCCGCTGAAAAGGCTGTAAATAAAAAGTCTAAAGGCAAAGGTGCAACTCCTGTCCCTGATAAAAGGTCAAGGGGAAAGAAAAAGGACTCATTTTCCGGCTTTGTCCCTGCCAATGAACTGGTTCAGCGCATCCAACTCTTGCTGAAGGAATCTCCGGATTCCCCCGGTTTTTTTGGAAAAAAGAAACTAAAAGTAAAAGAAAGAAAGAGAAAACTGTTTCGAAGAAAAAACTATCCGGATCTGACAGCACTAAGGGTTGATTTGAATAAACTATCCGCCAATGGAAAAGCGGATGTCCTGAACAGGCAAAAAGTTCGCACTGATCTTAAAAACTACCCGGAAGTTCCTGACCTGCACGTCATCAATGCTATTTATACCTATCAGGATATCCCCCGGCAGGATAAAAATGCCTTTGTCAGTGAGATGTCCCAAAGCAAGTTAAACGAGGCTCAGTTAGCCCAGCTAAGAAAGGCAATTGATGAGATTGTCATGGCGTTTCACAATGGTGGATTAAATGTGTTTAACATTAATTGGTTTGTAAAAATATATCTTGATTATCTGAATACCTATAAGGGTCGTTTGACATACGAGTACGCTGCTCTTGATGGTCGCAACGATAAGCAATTGGTGACACTTGCCAAAACGATAAAAAACAAACAGGCGGCCATTATCAGCCTGCTGACGGTAAAAGATAAACTGGGTGGTCTTTCCAGGCTAAGCAGACGGCTGAATGGTACAACCTATCTCTCAGACGCCTTTGATACGATAGAGATTAAGAAGGCCGTTACAGCAGTGCAAAACGGTGAGCCAATGAAAACAATCGCCAATGACAGGATTGCAGGAAAGACACTGTTCGTCCTGATAACCATCATGTTTTTGATGGCGCGCATTCCCATTCTAAAAGATCTGGTTGAAAGTATTCTTTCGGAAATGCCGGATGAGGATAAAGGTATTCAGCTGCGTAAAAGGATGGTTCACACCATCATGCTGACCACAGAGTTTGAAATGGCATTGGCGGGAGACGACAAAGAAAAGGCACGAGTGGCAGGCGATAATTTGTATGGCTACTGCATCGCCACCATAAACAACTATACCAAATCCAGTGTATTAAAAGAGCAGTACGAGATTGATCCCTATCTCAAGGCGATTTGGGTTATCAAGTCTTCCGATGGTTTGCATTCCCAGGGTAAGTATAAAGAGATGTTGGCGCAGGGGTATAAAATGATTGAGACCCTGTCCGGAGATCAAAACTATTTGAAAGAACCACATCGGGAAGCCATTGTCGATATAGCCAAAAAATACTTATACCAACTGGACTCGATCATGGACTACCATGGTTGGCTCGGGCAAAACGAAAGTCAATCCTGGCAAAACAGAGAATAGTAATCTGTTTACTAGAATTTTATCCACTGATGTAGAGTCTGCCTTCCTCAATCCATTCCGGTTCGACTCTGGTTATTTTTCCACCTTTTGCCAGGAATTCTCTTGTTGCTTTCTCTATTTCCTCCCTGGTCGGAACTGGAGAAAAAGGCTTGGTTTGTTTTCGTTTTATTGACAATGTTGATGTGCGATACTCCGATTTTTTCGTCGCCATGATAAACTCCCAAAATTGTCTGTTAAAAGCGAATAAATTGCTTACTTTTTTATCGGTTTATCCTGGCAGAAACTTGAACAAGGTACTGGCGGCGATCAGGGGTGAATGTTTTTTTAAAAAGGTATTTGCATCAGTCTATTAGACGATTTTAAATATTGGAAATTTTTTGTGTAAGTCTTGTTTTATTCAATGAAACATGATCTTTACTTTTTTAGGCAATGCTTATACTATTTCATTAATTTGCAGTTTTAACCAAAGAGTGCAGTCTCAGCTTTTGATTTCAGGCTTTTATAAGGAAATGATACCAGCCCTGGATCAAATCGAAGGATAACTTATGACAACCATTATCTCGTTTGTAAGTCAAAAAGGTGGAGTTGGAAAGACAACCAGTGCAATCAATCTTGCGACTGCATTTGCATTTGGCGGTTACAGTTCGCTGTTGGTGGATCTTGATCCGCAAAGTTCCATCCGATTTTCAGTCGGAATGAATAACAGTGTACCGGTTGGTACCAAGGAGTTGTTTTTAAAGCCTTCGGTGCCCATTAAGAAGCTGGTTCAGGATACGGATCATGAAAATCTGGATTTTATCTTTTCCAATATGGAAACAGTGAAAAACGAACGATCTGTTTTTGAGGTTGGAAATGATTCCAAATTTCTGCAAAAACGCTTAAACATCGATAAAGACAAATATGATTTCATTGTGATCGACGCACCGGCATCGACAAACAACATGGCCGTTAATGCCATTTATTGCTCAGATTTGATAATTATGCCCCTGCAGTGCGAAAGTTTGGCGATTAAATCGCTGAAGCGTTTTCTGGTAGCCTTTAACGATTTACAAAGACAATTCACAGAAAAGACCTTGCGTCTGGCAGGTATCCTTCTCACCATGTACGATCGGGACATTGAGGTTCATCGTCGCGTTAGCCAACAAATCTATAAAGCCCTTTCCGATTCTGTTTTCCAAACGATAATACCAAGGAACGAAGCTATCATTGAAGCCAGTGCCCTGGGAAAGTCCGTTATCACCTACAACCTTAATTCCATCGGTGCTACAGCCTATATTCGGTTGATGAATGAACTCGTGGATAAATTTTCTCTCCGCTAAGTAAATGCCCAAACCATCCCGACACCAGGCTCGAGTCCTGGCTTTTCAAACCATCTATTCCCGTCATAAATTAGGGATCCAGGCGAAAGGCGAGAGCCACCTGCTGATAGAATCCGGTTTGCAGGGTAAATACAAAGATTTTAGCCAGGGACTGATTAACTCTACCTGGGAACGATTGAATGAAATAGATGGTATTATCCAGAAATTTTTAAAAAACTGGAAACAACATCGCATCTCCGATTCTCTCAATGCCCTTCTCAGAATTGGTATAGGTGAATTGCTTCAATACAAAGACACAGAAAGTAAAATCATCATTAACGAAGCACTCGAAATCTGTAAGAAATTTGTTGATGAAAAAGCCACCAAAATCTGCAACGGCGTCCTTCATTCTGCTTCAAAAGAAATAAGGGTTGAACAACGGAATGAAAACGTTGGATAATAAAAAAAGAATCCAACGTATTAGTTATTCACTCAACCTCAACCATTCAATGTTGTGATTCAAAAAATCATAAGCTTGGTAGACCCAGTTACCAAGAGATTGACAGCTATTTTTAATTCTTTGGGATTTCTCCTCGGCAGTTTCAAATCGATTGTCGGAATCCATCTGATTCTTCTTCTGTTTGTTCTATTATCGACCGCCACAGTCTATTCTGCCGAAAAAACCATTCTCATCTTGGGGGATTCCTTAACAGCCGGATATGGTGTGGAAAAAGATGAGGCTTTTCCCAAGTTATTGGAAGATCGTCTGCGAGACCTGGGATTCACGGAGGTCAAAGTCGTTAACGGCGGATTTAGCGGTTCCACAACTGCCAGTGCCTTTCAAAGAATCCGCTGGTACATGAAATTGAAACCGGACATGGTCATTCTTGAGCTGGGTGCCAACGATGGACTGCGAGGACACAAAATAGAATCGATCAAAAACAACCTTGCCAAAACCATTCGGTTTGCGCAGGAACGCAATATAGTTACCGTACTGGCTGGAATGAAACTCCCTATCAACTACGGTAGTCGTTATACCCGCGATTTTGAAGCATTATTCAAATCATTGTCAGATCAATATGCATTACCTTTGATACCATTTTTACTGGAAGGCGTGGCCGGCAGGCCGGAATTAAATCTTGCCGACGGCATACACCCCAATCCAAAAGGACATAAAATTGTTGCCGAGAATGTCCTGACTCACATTCGTCCCTTACTGAACAACGCTCAATGGAACTAAACGCAGTGCATATTCCGGTACACATTAACCTTAGGCTGACTTAACATGATTCTTCAATTAAAAAACCTTTCTAAAACCTATCCTGCTTCTGAAGGCGTTGAACCCGTTACCGTATTGTCTAATCTTCAATTATCCGTTGATAAAGGAGAAACTGTAGCTGTTCTGGGGAGATCAGGATGCGGAAAATCCACTCTGCTTTCCTTGATTGCCGGACTTGATTTACCTACTTCAGGGGATGTTTTGGTTGCCGACCAGTCGTTGATCACCATGAAAGAAAAAGATCTTTCCAAATTTCGTGCAAAAAATATTGGCATCGTTTTTCAACAATTTCATCTGATGCCTCACTTGACCGCCCTGGAAAACATAAGCCTTCCTCTTGAACTGGTACACGACAAGGCTGCCAGGGAAAAATCGGAAGCCATGCTGGAGTCGATTGGTTTGTTTAACAGAAAGACTCATTTCCCCCACCAGCTCAGCGGTGGGGAATGCCAACGTGTAGCCATAGGTCGGGCTTTGGTGATTGAACCGGCCATTCTTCTTGCTGATGAACCAACAGGGAATCTGGATGAAAAAACAGGTGATCAGCTGGCAGGGTTGCTTTTTAAACTTGTGGAATCGATAAATATGACACTGCTGTTGGTCACGCATAATCAAAGTCTGGCTGCGCAATGCTCCAAACAGTTAACCCTGAGAAATGGAAGTCTGGCCGATGATCTGGTTAAAATTAGCAATTAAAGAGATTCGCAATAATCCACGCTTCAGCTGGTTTTTTATTTTCAACCTTTCTTTGGGACTGGTTGGATTTATTGCTCTCAACTCCTTTCAGCTTTCCATTCATGAGCATATTTCCAATCGTTCCCGGGCCATCCTGTCTGCAGATATCAGTATTAGAAGCACCTATGAACTTGAGGCAGAAGATCTGGCATTTTTGGAAGAACAAATCGGAGAATTTGAAGGAAAAACACGAAGGATCCATTTTCTCTCCATGGTGGCAGGCAGGGAAAGTTCGCGGCTTGTACAGATACTGGCAGTTGACCGCGGGTATCCTTTGTACGGCAGCATCATTTTAAAAAACAGCGGAAACATCGATCAACAGCTGTTAGACACCGAATTGCTTGAATCACCTAATATCTGGGTGCAACCTGAAATTCTTACTGTCCTTAACCTTAAAAAAGGGGAGACAGTTACCATTGGTGCGAAACAGTTTGGTATTGCCGATTCGGTGGTGGATTCCTCAACCGGATTTGCCTATTCAAGCGGTTTTGCCTACAGCCTGTTTATGGGAATCGACCAGGCAAAACAAACCGGGTTGATCGATACGGGTAGTCGACGATCCCATCGATATTTTTATCGACTTCCTTCCGGTTCAAATGCCGAGGCCGTTGCTGACAGGCTTAAAGACGCGATTTCGGAAAGGTTTGGAAAAAATTCGTACCTGAGTGTCATTACCCACAATAATGCGGGACGACAAATGACTCGTTTTCTGGGCTATATGAATGATTACCTGGGATTGGTATCCCTGGTAGCACTCTTTTTAGCTGGTGTGGGAACGGCGTATCTGTTTCGCAGCTACCTTGCAGGCAACTTAAAGGATCTTGCGATACTAATGATTCTTGGTGCCGAAAAACGCAATACCTATATCTTTCTGTTGCTGCAATTAGCTATGTTGGGGACCATTGCGGCGTTACTTTCAGTAGCCTTATCCTTCTTTTTTATTCCGGTTCTGACCTCTTTATTGGGTGATTTTTTACCCAAGGACTTTGAAACGATTTTTAGCTGGCAAAGTATTGTGTTAGCCCTGGCCATGGGAATGCTGGGGAGTCTATTGTTCTGTTTGCCAATCTTAAATCGTATTCATCATCTAAAACCATTGATCGTTTTCAATGAAAGCCAGCGCTCCACTTCCCAAAACCAGGGCATAGATCCTTTCAAGTACCTGAGTTACCTACCCCTGCTTGTTACCTTTTGGCTGGTTGCTGTATGGCAGTCAACATCGTGGTTCATTGGCAGTATTTTTATGGGTAGTCTTATTGGCTCGTTTGCGATTTTAGGAATCATAGGCTGGTTATTGATTAACTTTGCAAATACAGTGTCAACCGATATTCACCTGGTTTTCAGGCTTGCCTTCAGAAACCTTTATCGCAACAAAACAGCCGTGATATCCAGCTTTCTGGCTATTGGGCTGGGAGCGCTCCTGATTAACCTGATTCCGCAGATCGATTATGGACTTCAAAAGGAGATCAAAAGACCTGAAACAACTAATCTTCCATCCTATTTCCTCTTCGATATCCAGCCTGATCAGGTTGATAAGATCAAACAAACCCTGGAAGATTCAGGTTACAAATTGGATAATATTTCTCCCTGGATCGAAGCACGGTTAAGCCAGATTAACGGAGAAGAGTATTCCAGGTTTGAACCGGCGGAGAGCACAACCAGGGAGCAAAGGCGAAGGGGGTATTCCAGAAGACGTACTCAAAATTTGAGCTATCGGCTGGATCTGTATCCTTCCGAATCCCTGGAAAGCGGTCGACCATTTTCCGGTACCTATAGTTTTGAGTCTGGCGAACTGCCGGAAATATCTTTGGATAGTGGTTTTGCCAACAATCTTGAAGTTGAACTGGGAGACACGCTTACATTTGATGTTCAGGGGATTCCAATTCAAGGAAAAATAGTTAATTTCCGAGAGATCAAGTGGCAAACCATGCAACCCAACTTCTTCGTTATTTTTCAGCCCGGAGTACTGGATGACGCCCCGAGCACTTTTCTGGGAACCATTTACAGGGTCCAAAGCGAAGACAAGATAAATTTACAAAATTCTATTGTTCGGCAGTTTCCCAATGTCTCCATGGTGGATATCAGCATGGCTGTCAACAAAATCCTGGAAATCACCGGACAGATCAGCTGGGCAATTCAAGTCATGGCGTTTTCAGCCATTTTTGTAGGGATGATCGTGGTTTACTCTATTGCACGCTACAATTCGCAAAGTCGGATGAAAGAAATTAACCTGCTCAAAGTGCTGGGAGCGGGATTTAGTGATATCAGGGTGATTATCATTCTTGAATTCTGCCTTTTCGGATTTGGTGCTTCCCTGGCCGGTTCTATTCTTAGTTTGGCAGCTGCATGGATCATGTCTTTTTTAATTTTTGACAGCATTTGGGCCATCTCCTGGACAATTGTTGCGTTTACGATTTCTGCCATTACAACGTTAACGATGATTGCCGCATACCTGGGAACCCGAAAAGTGCTGGCTCAGAAGCCGTTATCCTTGTTACAGGCAGTGTAAAAAGGCAATGACGTTTGTGTTGATCCATAAACTTTGTTTATTCCTGGGACTATGGATAAGGAATGCAATTTTTTTTTAAAAGTGATAGACTCATGTCAGTGGTTCAACAATACCAGAAAAATTGTAAATCCAGCTGTCAAAGCTTTTTTACGGTAACTGGACATTCTTGTTATTTTTGTATTTCGAAAACTCTTAAACGGTCAAAAGAGCAGATTTTGTTATGAAAATATCTGTTGAATGCTATTCCGGATATTGCGCTGACGAGAAACCCAAGCGGTTTACTTTGCGTAATAAGAAAGTCGAAGTGGTTGGCCTTCGCTCACAGTGGCGTTCACCTGGTTATCAGAATTTTCTGATTCAGGGTGATGACAACTCCATGTACACTCTTCAACTCGATACCCAAACCTGGAATTGGGAACTGACTGCATTTCAATACCGTCCTCCGGATAAAAATATCCAATCGCCTTAGCCGTCTTTATGACATATTCTTAATCATCATGTTAATTCTGCCCTGATGGCCAATTAACCTGATGATTAAGAGCAAGGTGAATGTGATTAACAAAATTCGTCTTTCCTTTTAACCAATTACCTTCCTTTTTCCTGTTTTTCTTTATTTCTCTCAAGCGATTTTCTGCTTGCAAAATAGTGAACATATGTATACTATTGAGTCAACAATCCTGTTCCTCATGTTCGTAAAGGAAAAAAATGAGTAAGCCTTTGAAGACTGATATTATTAACTTTGACAATGCCAAAGCCGAAATTGCCAGGCGCTTTCCCGGTTCTGTGGTACCGGGGAAAACACTGGAGTTTCAGCCGCAAAAACTGGGAACCTGCGTGGAAGAGATCGATGAATTTTTGGAAGGAGGATTGCCTTTTAACGGGGTAACCGAATTTGGTATGCCGCTGGGTAAGGAAGGAAGGGTTTTGTTGCTCAAGTTTCTGGTTAATGCCACTCAAGGGATACTGACAAAACCGATTTGGACCTTGTGGGTTTCCTCGCATAGTGATTTCACGGTGTTTCCTCCTGCCTGGTTTGCCAAAGGGGTTTCACCTTCACGCATTGTGTTTACCCAGTCGGAAGCTCCGGCGCAGGATTTGAAACGGGCAATCATTAATCCGTTGTTCAAGCTGATCGTGTTGGATTCACCACAGCGTTTTAGCAAAGATGATTGTTTTTTCGTCAACACCCAGGCCCGTTTTAACCAGCAATTGATTATCCTGTTGCGTAACTTTTTCCTCACCAACAAACAGGGAAATGTCTGGGCAAAACTAAGGTTCAATTGCTGGAAACAACAGGGAAGAGGGCGTTTTGTCCTTAAAACAGTACGTGGATTGCCACGTCGCCAGATCAGTGTTCATGAAGAGAGATTAAGATGAAACCGTTTCAGGAAGATGTTTATCCGGAAGTGTATATTGCCCTGGAAACAAATCGAGAGGACCCACAGATCTTACAAAGTCTGACAACCGATGTCATGCGGTGGTCTGAAAATACCTGGATCATGGATCTTTCCCGTTATTACAAGTATTGGCTGAAACAGGCGGAAAGAACCCGGCTTGGGGTATTGGGACTCTGGCGGAAACTGTTTAATCATTTGCTGGGGGAAGAAGCCATTGATCCTGGTTCCCGTGTGATTTCAATGGCACCATCCTATCGGGCGTGCTGTGCCCGCAACCCATGGTCTGCTATGCTGTTGTTGCAGGCTATGAGACAGAGAGGTGCAAAAGGTCTGGTTTCCCTGCGGGGGAAATCCGGTCAATCCCTGTTTCAATCGATCACCTGGACCACCTGGTGGGAGCAGATCAATACCATTGAAGATCACTTTTTGCATGCGAAAATAAAAGGATTCAAGCAGTCAGGCTTCAGGCAGCAATGTAAGCGTTTGCAGCTGGCCACTCCCCGTCTGGATTTTAAACATCCCTGGGAAATGAGAATCCTTAATTGGCCGGGCGTTAAAAAACGTTTTGGAGAGATGCTGGCCAATATCTGGGGCTGGAGTTATGGCTCCGATCCCAAAAAGCCCCAAAGCGTTTACCAGAGTCGTTTTCCCTGGAAATCCTGGCGTTTTGGAGAACCTCCTTTTGTCCGACGAAATCTGGACTACCCGCTGCTCCTTTGGCAACAGTTCGAACCACTCCTGGTGGATGATTTTGACAAGCTTTGTCTGGCAACCGGGAATAGCGGACAGCGAGTGACCCGTATCGAATGGACTCTGACCTTTGAAAACATGAATGAGCTGACAGTTCCTATCTGTTTTCGGAATCCTCACAATCTGCAGGAAGAAAAGAAACGGCATCTTACTTCGCTGCTGCAGGCTAATTACGGTTTTACGGATACTATAACCAAAGCATTCCCCCCTGACCCGGAAAACGGGCATTACGAAACCATGCCACTGGTTTTGGCCTGGGAGTTAAGAATCACTGACAGTCTGTATTTACCGGATGTGGTATTGGATATCTTTGGTGAGGGACAGGAAAAAGGTCAAGAATTGGATGTGTTGTTACGTCTGGAGAATGAATTGCCGGTTCATCTCAGTCGTTTTTCACCCCGGGGAGACTGGTTTCCGGAAGATTCTTTCACCCCTGAGCATTTTGAGGCGGAAGAGATCGTTTCCGAAACTCCGGAAATCCGGCGCTCCCTGGAGGCATTGGCGGAAGAAAGACCGCTTTTTATTCGCAACAAACCACTGCCGATCGGTCAGTTAGGGAAAAAGGTTGCTGTTCGTTTTCTTGAGAGCACCATGGGCAAGTGGTGGAAAGCTGAAAATTCCGCTGAAAAAGAGCGCAATTATTTTAAGCACATCGATCCCGAGGGTAATGCTTTTTGGGTGTTTCGCAACACTGCAGGACAGTGGTATCAACATGGCATTTTCGGTTAACAGTTGGCATGAATGGATCTGCCATACCAATTTTTCCTTTTTACTGGGTGCATCACATCCTTACGAATTGGTATATCGTGCAGCAAACCTGGGATATCATGGACTGGGAATTTGCGACCTAGATGGGGTGTATGGCATTGCCCGCAGTTATCGCGAACTGAAAGAGCTAAAAGAAAAGGAAAACTCCCTGCCCCTGCGACTCTATTATGGTGCAGAAATCCACCTGGAAAAAGATCATACCCTGCCTGTGTATTTCCAAAATACCCTGGTGCTCTATGCAAGAAGCCACCGGGGATATTTTAATTTGTGTCGTTTGCTTACATACAGTCATCGGGATGGAAAGGAAAATGCCACAGTTCCCCTGGAGTATCTCCTGGCGGCGGATGTTGAAGATTTGGTAGCCATCCAGCCTATGCGAGGTCTGATCCGCCGGGAAGAAGGAAATGATCCGGCTTTTCTGCAAAATCATTTTGGAAAACTCAAAGAGCATTTTGCCAAACAGTTTTATTTTGCCGTCAGTCGCCATCTCAATAATGTGGAAGACAAATGGATCTCTCCCACTCTAAAGTTGGCCAGTAAGCTGAATCTTCCCATCCTGCCCAGTCAGGACGTTTATTTTGCCACAGCTGCGGACAAGGATATTAGTGACTTACTGCATGGTATTCGTCTCAATAAAACCCTGGATGAAGTATCGGATCAACTGTTTGTCAACAGCAAACGTTGTTTGCATTCTTTGCCTGCCTTGCGGAAAATCTATGGTGACATTCCCGGGATAGAGATTGCGTTGCGCAATTCCCTTGAACTGGCGGAAACCTTTGCCTTTGACCTGGATGAGCTGACCTATCACTATCCCAAGGAGATGATTCCCGATGAATACGATGCCCAGCAATATCTGGAGTACCTGGTCTGGGAAGCGGCGGAGAAAAAGTATGGGAACCCTTTGCCTGACAAAGTGTCAGACTTACTGGGGCATGAGCTGAATCTGGTCAAGCAGCTGAAATTTGCGGATTATTTTTTGACTGTCTGGGATATTGTGTGTTGGGCACGCTCCCAGGACATTCTTTGCCAGGGTAGGGGAAGTGCTGCTAACAGTGCGATTTGCTATACTTTGGGAATTACGGCTATCAACCCTGACAAATTTGATTTGTTGTTTGAACGCTTCATCTCGGTGGAGCGGGGTGATCCACCTGATATTGATGTGGATTTTGAAAACAGCCGACGCGAAGAGGTAATCCAATACATTTACGAGCGCTATGGACGGCAGAAGGCTGCCATGGTTTGCAACGTGATCACCTTCAAATCCAAGGGTGCCATACGTTTTGCCGGAAAAGCCCTGGGAATTCCAGGAGCGATGATAGACAGGGCTTCGAAACTGCGTGGACTCATAAGTTTCCGCGGAAGCACGATTGAAGAAACTATTACAGGCGTAAAGCAGGAATTTGAAGAGAATGGACTCCCCCTGGAAGTTAGTGACCATGTCTGGCAAGTATGGGCTGATATGTCGCAGCGGATTCTGCATTTCCCGAAACACTTGGGGATACATTCCGGTGGATTTATGCTTGCGGAAAGGGAGATTGACTGGCTGGTACCGCAGGAGCCGGCCACTATGGATGGTCGTACGGTTATTCAGTGGTGCAAGGAAGATATCGAAGCCCTGGGATTTTTTAAAATAGATATGCTGGCCCTGGGCATGCTGACCGCTATTCGCAAATGCTTTGAGTTGCTCAACGATCATTACGGACTCAAAGTAACCCTGGACAGCATCCCCGCCGATGATCGGGCAACCTACGATATGATTCAACGGGCTGATACTACCGGCGTTTTTCAGATCGAGTCCACTGCCCAGATGTCCAGTCTACCTACTCTGCAACCCGCCAATTTTTACGATCTGGTGGTTCAAGTGGCTATAATTCGTCCCGGGCCCATCTTGGCTGGTGTTAAACATCCCTTTTTGAGAAGACGAAATGGTCTGGAAGCGGTGACTTATGCACATCCGAAGCTGGAACCTATTTTGAAACGAACCTACGGCACTATTATTTTCCAGGAACAGTTAATGCGGGTAGCCATGGCTATCGGTAATTTTTCACCGGGAGAAGCCAATGAGATTCGCAAAAACATCGGTTCTTTCAGTACCAAAGGAAAAATTGACAAATGGGTGGGAAAGCTGATCCAGGGAATGATCGACAATGGCGTCAGCAAAGCATTTATCAATGAGGTCATTCAGCAGATTAAGGGGTTTGCCAGTTATGGCTTTCCCGAATCCCATGCGGCTTCTTTTGCCTTGCTGGCGTATGCCTCCTCTTTTTTGAAATGCCATTTTCCCGGGGCATTTTTTACTTCGGTGTTAAATTCACAACCCATGGGGTTCTATCAACCTGATACCTTGATCAAAACTGCCAGAAGATGCGGTGTGAGGGTTCTGCCTATCTGTATTAATCGCTCCGAATGGGATACGATTTTGGAGCTGGTGAGCTGGGAGTCGGGTCAGGCTGAATATGGCATGCGCCTGGGATTTCGATTGGTAAAAGGACTCAGCGAAACCGGTATGCATAAGCTTTTGGAACGACGCAATCAAATGGGTGTGTGGCATTCCATGGCGGAATTTCTGGAGGGAAATTACCTGTCTCGCCCGGATCTGTCAGCATTGGCAGCCTCCAATGCCTTTTCGACCTTTGGTATTAAACGCAAGGATGCTATCTGGATGGCAGAGGCTGCTCCTTACCAGACACCGAACACTCCAAAAGGTTATTCGCAGCCATCTGTTCCTGAGTATGAAGTGGCGGAGCCGGATGTGGTATTCGCAACGGAAAGCGAAATCGAAAGTGTGGAAGCCGATTATCGGGCAACCGGAACCTCCCTGGGTAGACATCTCTCTCGTCTGATACGCGAACAAGCCTGGGTTTACCAGATTCCCCAGGATCAGGTGGTTTCCTCTAATCGTATCATGCAATGCCAGCCGGAACGTTTCATTCCGGTTTTTGGTATGGTGCAGGTACGCCAGTCTCCGGGGACTGCCCGCAAAATGCTGTTTGTGACCCTGGAAGACGAATACGGCACCATCCCCCTGGTAATCCGCCCCAATATTTATCGCCGATACAGCCATTTAATCGAAGGACAAGCTTTTTTGTGCGTACTGGGCAGATTACAGGTGGAAGGCAATGGTTTCTCCCTGCTGGTTTCCCAGGTATTTGGACCGCAACAGAGAAAAGCGGATGTGGTTCAAGTGCAAAGGCGCAGGCGCTACGATCAGATCAATTCAGGAGAATTCCGCAAGGTTAGAAACTATATGTAGGGGCATTTTAGATCTTAGATTTAAGATTTCCGGTAGGTGTCGGCTACACCGACATTTGAAGAATTTTGAATATCTATGCCGAGGGTTGAGATATTTTATATTATATCCGACTGATTAAATCGAGAGGAAATGGTAGGGCGGGGTTACATCCCTGCCGAGAAACAGGATTGGAAGGAATAACAAACAAATGAATAAGCTATTTTCTTCTGCAAACGATCTACATGCA
>JAKSDL010000471.1 GCA_022360105.1 Pseudomonadota bacterium | reverse complement strand
CCGATTTTCCCACAGCTACAAAAAAGCCCCCTGACATAGCTCTATGACCATGCTTTAGGCTGTTGTATTCATTACGGTATCGATCATCTAAAAACTCAACTCCAACCTGCTGCCACAATTTGGCAAAGTGATCGGCTATATTAACTTTCTCCTTGTCAGTAATTGATACTCCGAAATTAACCTGCGAAACAAACTCATGCCATGTCTTAACCTTACCGGCAAAATACGGGTGTAAACATGGTCCAAAGTCATTGGCAAAAAACTTCTCTATTACACTTCGCACATGACGAGGCCAGTACCTTAGCATCCAGGCATAAATACAATACGGGGCCTGCATTGTAGCAGCAATAAGTGAAAACAAAGTCTCCGCTGCATGATAGTAAGTAGTACGTATAGCCATTGCCGCTTTATCTTTATTCGCCGTCTGCAAATGGCTATAGTAAAGATCGGTAAGAAATAGAAAATAATCTGGATCTATTGAATTAATTGCATCCAGGTTCTTCTCTCTAAGCTTAACATCCCAAATACAATGTGGGTCAGTACCAACCTTGAATATCTGGTAGTGAACGTTGCTGTTCAGACTTTCTGTTTGATTACTTCTATTCATTGCCAAATATACATCCATTCTCAATAAAATGTAACGTGTATGCCTAATTTCTCACAATATGAAAAATATCTTTACAAGCCTTTAAGATCTTTTCCAGCTCTCCTAACGGCAACATACATGCCGCATCACTCAAAGCCTCACATGGATTCGGATGAGTCTCAATAAATAAACCATCAGCTCCCGCGGCTATTGCAGATTTCGCCAGGAGCCCTGCCATCTCTGGTGCCCCACCTGATGCACCGCCAAGACCGCCGGGTTGCTGGGTAGCATGAGTAGCATCCATAATTACCGGACAGCCAAAATCTCGCATTGTCGGGATAGATGTCATATCGCAAATTAGCCGGTTATAGCCAAAGCTGCTTCCCCGCTCTACCAGGGTTACCTTATGGCAATCTGAAGCATTAAGCTTACCTATAACATTTTTCATATCCCACGGTGCCAGAAACTGAGCTTTTTTTACCTGTACGACCTTCCCGGTTTTAGCTGCAGCAACAAGCAAGTCTGTCTGACGACATAAAAACGCTGGAATCTGAATTATATCTACAACCTCTCCACAAATCTTTGCCTGCCAGGATTCATGTATATCTGTCAGCACCGGTAATTGAAATTCCGCTGCTATATCCTGCAATACACGCAAACCTTCTTCTATTCCCGGCCCCCGAAAGCTCTCTACACTAGTTCGATTTGCCT
>JAKSDL010000853.1 GCA_022360105.1 Pseudomonadota bacterium | reverse complement strand
TTAACGCTACTCATTTGGATACCAAATGATGTTTTTTCGGGGGTAGTTCACATCGATGATTCTGATGATTTTCCGATCAAATTGGATTCGAGTGTCTATTATTTCATTGATGAGGTTGGGGATAAAACACTTGAGAAAGTTCTTAGGGAAGAGTTCACAGCCAATGGCAAAACAGACATTAATTTTGGGTATATTGGGGATCCCGTTTGGCTGAAGTTCACAATCAAAAATAGTTCAGGAGAAACGCTTAAGGATCTCTTTTTTGAAATCGAAAATTCGAACCTGGATTACGTCACTATCTATCTGTACAAATCAAATGAGCTGGTAAAATCATTTAAAACAGGCGATTTATTGCCATTTGAAAAGAGAGTTGTTGCTCATCCGAATTTCACTGTTCCTATCGTTGAGATTGGAAACGGTGAGGAATTAGATTTTTATGCGCATTTGAAAACCGCTAACAAGTTATAGCTTTCAACTGGGATCCGCACTTGAGGCTATATTATTATCAGTCAGTTTAATAGACCGAATATATGTGCTTAAGCGAGAAAAGCTGGATGCGTTGAATGAAGTTGCTTCCAAATTGGAGGCTGTAAATGAAACAAAAGCCTTTGCAACAAGAATCAAAGAAAAATTTGATAGGGTGAAAGATAAAGAAGGGTTAAAAGCTTATTACTTCATTCAGACAAACATGGATAAAGTGGAGTTTATCAGTGCTAATGCTGGAATTATCGAAGTGTTTTGCAGTAATGGGCAATCAAGTATGTTCGATATGCCGTTAAAAGACATTGAGATATTTTTTGAAAAAGAAGAATTAATCAGGGTGAGAAAAAACTATTTTGTTAACCCGAATGCTGTAATTGGAGTTAATAAGATTTCCAAAAATTTTTATGAATTGTTGACTCGCCAAAAAAACTCAATTCCGATCGGGCCCACCTATCTGGCAAAAGTTAGAAGCACTTTTCCTCAGTTGTTTTCAGCAATCACAAAATAGGCGACCTAGTTGAAATTTCGAAATTTAATCTAGGAATGATCAACCCAAGTCAAACGTCAGCATCTCTGTGTTTGCGATACACAAATGCAAAAAAAGTCAGGCAAATCGGAGTTGATGGATTGAAATACACCTGGTCAGTCGCAAAGAGAGATTGGCCAAGCTTAGAACTCCGTATTTGGGAGGAAGAGCAAAATCGGAGGATATAGACGTATATAGAGTTTGTTGAATATTTGAAGATTGACTTTTTAGGTGAGAATTTTGCCCGCTATCGCTGAAGCTATGGCGGACAGCCTT
>JAKSDL010000345.1 GCA_022360105.1 Pseudomonadota bacterium | reverse complement strand
GCGAAACCCTATGTTGACAGGTTCTACAGTTTTTATGCTCTGAAGGAGCATTTCAAAACCAAGGTTTGAAAATCATCATCTCGATGAAGCACTCCTTCAGAGTGCAAATCGAATTTTTAATTCTTACCCCGGGTTAACACCCGGGGCTTTTATGAGTTCCCCTGAAAGGGGAATATGGATCAATTTAGCGCTTATGGAGTCAAGCCCGGAATGACTAATAAAAACACTTTTTGGAGCGGACTCAGATTTAAGATTTTCGGCAGGTGCCAGCTTTGCCGGCTGTATTAAACATTTTCAGAAAACAATTTGATTTCTGAAAGATACAACTAAATATAACATTTTAAGGTCACTTGCCAAATCCAAAGCTCTGTTGGTTTTTTCAGAACCAACAGGGCTTTATGAATTGGTGATAGTTGCTATCCTGTTTTTTTACAGAATAATCTCTCTAATGAAGCGATTATCAAGACCTTGTGTCATACCGGACTTGATCCGGAATCTAAAACCGGCTTGCCACTAACGCCTTTTTAGATTCCGGGTCATGAAATGCGAGGCTCGCACCATCGGTCGGAATGACTTGGGGCATACTAATCAGCTTCATTTGTTACACTCGGTAACGTGTGATCCTCCTATTAAGACTTTCTTCTTCTTACAAATCCCATAACAATTAGTGTCAGGATGGCAAATGCCAGGGGCCAAACTACACGATCAATGGAACCCAGGGCCGCCAAGGTCGATTTTTCCTGATAATCAGGATCGATACCGCAACCGGACTTGGGCTCATTTACATCAACCGGTTTTGCAGTTTGATGCCATAATCCTGCATTATCTGTCACCTTGAGAGTCACGTTGTAGTCACCGTAATTTGCATAGGTATGAACAGGGTTTTGAGTGGTGGATGTAGCGCCGTCACCAAAATTCCATTCCCATGATACGTTGGTACCGGTATTGTTGGTACTGGTATCAGTGAAGGTCACGGTTTTATCGTTAACAGCATAGCTATAATTTGCTGTCGGGCCTTGTCCGGAGGATATACTGATATCAACCGCTGCAAATGCGTTGACAACATCATTTACATTGTATCCCAGGGCATTTGCCGCATCACGTGCACCTTCGGCACCTTGTACAAAATCTGTACTAGGTGTCCAATAATCCTGGTTGGCTTTCACGAAAATATCAAACGCTTTTCTTGTTCCCCAACCCGATGTCTTGGCGAGTACCCAAAACGCTTTGTTGAAGACGCCGCTGCTGTAGTGAACATCCATACCGGGTGTATAATCGTTAGCACTTCCAATCGACTTGCCATCCAGTGGTGGATCCTCCATATATCTCAAGGCACCTGAACCCTTTGTGATGTCGTATCCGATCAGGAAGTCGTTGGAACCGCGCATAAAGAACTCAGCAGCTTCTCCGGCCATGTCGGAAAATGATTCGTTGATCCCGCCGGACTGATTTGAATAGATCAGATCAGAGTTTTGCTCGGTGAATCCATGGGCAACTTCATGCGCTGATACATCAAGTGATACCAATGGATAGAACCTGGTATATCCGTCACCAAAAGTCATTGATGAACCGTTCCAGAAAGCATTTTCATAGTTGGTTGAATAATGAACGCGCATGGTTAGCTGGAAAGTGAGTGGTGGTACACCATACCAGTTGTTAAACATATCAAACACTACCTTGCCGAAATACTGGGCATCGTTCAACGGAGAGTAAGCTCCGTTGATGAACTTGCGTGTATTCCTGGGGCAAGTGTAGGAATATGCTGTTGACCCGCTGGTTCCATGGTTCAAGTCAACCGTCTTCACATCAGAAACGTTCATTGTGCAGGTACTGCCACTCTGGGAGACCTGAAATCCTGTATAGTCGGTTCCATATTCATATTCTCCGATCTTCTCGTTTCCCCCGGGACCGGTTCCTTGCGCATGAGTCAAGCCTTCATAAGTAAGCAGCATTTTGCCTGTTTCCACATCAAAAATGTAAGTGGGGCGTGTTGGAGCGCCACCTTTTATATCATCAGCAAAAAAGGAAACGGCATACGCCACATGAGCTATGGAGTTGGCATCGACAAAGATCACCACTTCCGAGGTTTCATTTTCAAATATCCAGGTCACTTTGGAATTCTTTTTCACGAGGGCCTGTTTCATTTTATCCAGGGCAGCCTTGGTATCGTAGCTAGACATCAAACCGACAGATTGTACATCACTGTCAATATTTTCGACCAGAATACCTCGGTACTTCATCACGTTACCTTTGGCATCCCTGCTGATAATAATTTGCTCTCCCCAAACCGGAATGCCATTAAACAACTGACGATAACGAGCGTGAGTGATGCCGCTGAGGTCTGTTCTCTGCCTCAAAAGCCTCAAGCTTTCGTTTCTCGATAACCCCAATGCGGATTCTGCACTTTGTGTAGCTATGCTTTTTCCAGCAGTCGATCTTTTGCTTAGATCAATCCGGTCAGCCGCATAGCCCGTCGTTGCTAACAATAATCCGATCAATGAAATAAAAATTGTTAGCAAGTTTTTCTTTAAGATATATTTCAACTTATTTTCCATTTTTTCTCTCCTTACAAGATTCATAAACAATAGATACTATTCGTTTTGCGAATAGTATTTCTTTTAAAAAAAGAAAAACCTGAAATGAACAACCTTATTCAGTTACAAACCTCAACTCTATCCATCAAACCGGGTTTCAAGCGAATCTCCGTGATCCCCTTTCAAAGGGAGTAAAAAAGGTAAGAGTCACACAGGCATTCCTCCCGTAACTTCAATATTTATCGCTAGTTATCTATTAATATCGAAGTGTAAAATAGAGTTAGCACATTATTCATTAAATAAAAAAAAATGCAATAAAAATATACATTTTTATTTTTTATTTATTAAGCTAATCGTTAATTTTAGATACCAAATGAATAAAGTATTTTCTCTTAATAATTTCTTCAAATAGTAACATTTAGTCAGGGATTGACCCGGTTCAAATGGGTTTTTGTGAGGCTTTTGATTTGGATTTCAGTTCAGTGGAGCAGCTTGATTTTTTGAAAAACAGGGTGTTCCCGCATTTCGGATTGTTGTTACCAGATTCAAAACACGGGAACGAGGGGCCAGGCGAGAGATTTTCGGGGTTTAACTATAGGCAAAAACAGTAATTAAATTTTCATCGTTGTAACCTAAATTGACCAGGCCGTCATTTAACTCAAAATCACAATATTGAGGAACCTGGACGTCTACGTTCTTAAAATTCAAGGGGGTGAAACCGGCATTGGTCAATTTATAGATCCAATCATCCGTGGTTTCATGTCGTTCGACTCTGTACCGATCGTCTTTGCTAAATATATCGCTGATCTCCCTGCCAAAAAACTGTGTTTTCACGGTGTATTTGTATGATTTGGGCAGTTGGGACTGATCGATCGATTCAAACATCGAGTAGAAATGATGATAACAATGCCTGATGCGTTCAATAATATTGTCGGAATTGTGGTCGGAGTTTGGCTCAATCAAAGTAAAAACATCGGGATTTAACGACTTGAGCTTCTTCAACCATTTCATACGAACTTCGTTTGTCCTTGGATAGCTGCAGATATGGTGAAAACTATAAGCTGCATTGATCATTAACACATCACTCTCACAATTGTTTATCGAATCAAACTCTGTTTCCGAGAACTCCTCCAGCAGCTTGTGATGCCCCGTAAAGCTGATTGTGAAAGATACTTTTTTGTTTAATTCGTTTAATGCCTTTTCGGAATATTTTAAATTACCGTCGTCCGGATCCAACCCTATAACGTGCAATGACCTTAGCTTGGAGGAGCTATCCTTTGATAATAATTGAATTAATTTTACAAGTTGCAGGGCCTTACCAATTCCGATTTCGAACAGGGTTGCGCTTTCATTTCGCCCTATTGTGTTTACCAGGAACTGATTGGCAATTTCATGAGAGGCTGATACTTGCGGAACGATTTTATTCATTTTTGAAAACATGTCTATCTGTGAAATCTCAAATTTTTGCAGATAGATATGTTTGGAATCCAACAGGTTGTGATCAATTCGTCGCAACAAAGCTTCTGAAATCAGATGCCGCAAAAGTCTGTCGTTATCAAGTTCCTCATCGACGTTTGATTCAAGCTGATCCAGCAGCGTTTTTTTCACTTTTGAAACATGGCCGTTGCAAAGATCTCTGCCCACGTTAAAAAACTGCTTTTGCCCATTAAACTTCCAAGTATCCATTAATTTATTTCCTTTATTTATAACACCTTAAAGTAAGTTCCTTACCAACGCGCCTGTTTGTTACAACACAACCCCGGCCTTGCGAGTTTGATTGGAGGGTATGAGGGTTGGTAACTTACCAATTTAATAACGCAAGTTTCGTACTTTGGAAACAAATAAACCTGTGGCTTCCAAATTTTATAAACATAGCTTTTGGAGCAACGTGAACGAGTTGTTAACCAGTCGAAACTTAAATTATCAATATTAATCTGTTGGATTAGTTTTGCAAGAAATCGCGACCGAAAAAGGAAATTAAACTACAATCGGAGTTTCAAATTGGAGTTTTTGAAGCGGGAGTTAGAAGGAAACAATCTGAAATAGAGCAGACAATCTATTGTAAAATCGGAAATTCAAGACGAAAGGTGGCTCCTTTTCCCGGTCCGTCACTGTAGGCCGAAATCTTACCATTCATTTCCGCCATATAATTGGCACAACTATGAAGTCCAAATCCAAAGCCATCCTCTTTGGTGGTAAAACCATGGTTGAAAATCTTCTCCAGATTCTCGGGATCAATTCCCTGGCCGGTATCGGTGACCTCAAGAACCACCCTTTGATCGGTGTGTTTTAAACGAATCATGATCCGTTTTTTTCCGAAACTTTGGTCCACAAGCGCTTGGGCAGCATTTTTCAGAATATTCACCAGGATATGAAGGAGCTTGATTTTTGGGACTTTGATTTCCGGCACTGGTTCCAGGTTCTTCTCCAAATGAATGGATTGTTCCATAAACAAACTCGGCACCAGTGAGAGAGCATCTTCCAGAATAGTGGAAATATCCAGGGATTCTATTAAAAATTTGTTTCCTGCATAGTTTTGCTGGGCAACAACAACTTGAGTGATAGTATCCACCTTGCTGGCCAGTCGGTCGACGTTGCTGCCGATTTCATCATAAGATTCGGCAAAAGCCTCATCAAGTTTCAGGATATACTCTATAGCTTTGATTCCCTTATCTTTTGCAGAAAAAAACGATGGTAAATCATCAGCATGCTCTTCAATTAACTGACAGACTTTTGAGAAATTCCCGGACGGGCTTTGATTAACGGAATCCTTTATGACCTGGGCTGAAGTTACAACACTGTTGAGGACGTTGCCGATGTTGTGCAGGGTATCTGCAGCGATTTCAGCCATACCTGCTTTATGCGCCTGTTCAACCATCTCCTTTTGAGCCTGCTTGAGAAGCTGCTCGGCTTTTTCCCTTTCTGCAATCTCTAACTTCAACTCCTGGTTCTTTTGCTCCAAATTCATGCGCTGAGAAACCAATCGTCGTTGATAGGTTCTGTTTTGGTATTCGACATAAAAACAGATCAGAGTGGTAATCACCACCGATATTAAGAAACGCGTTTGCAGGTCCTCAAAAACGACTTCTCCTGATCCCGGGTAAAACTCAAGAGTAGCCACCAGGGCCAGAAACATCACCGCCATCCAGATGAGCCCCTTTTTATGCCCAACAGCAGCCATAATCAGGAAAGGGAACAAATAGAACCAAGGGACACGGCTAAGATTTTTCTCAATCCCTAAAACCAGCACCAGCGTATAGCCCAAAAACAGATAAAACATCACAAAAAATATAGTGTAGAGACGATGCTCCATTTTAATATCAGTTACTTTTTTTATTCCGAAAAAAAGTGCAGCCATGGCAACTAAAAGCAAGAATACCGATGCAGACTGCGGATATCTTTCAGATAAAAAGCTATTCACAGCCATACCAGCCAAAAGGGGCCCTCCGAAGAAAAACATCGCTTTAAACAAATCGCGTTTGGGGATCACTTCTTCTTTTAAAAACAGATCTTTTTCTTGAGTTGTTGAATATTTTTGCATTCTCTTATTCCCTGGCGCCTTCAATCTTTGCTAACACATCACCTGTCGCCATTAACTTTTTGCTTTTTTCTGCAGGAACATGAACTTCCTGTATATTTCTGCCCGGAAAAGATCTTTTCACAGGATTTTACTTTCTGGCAGGGCTATTTTATCACGATGAAAACAGACAATAAAGAAGTCGAAAATCGATGATAAAAGTTACGGAAAAAAACCAATTTTCCTTTGTTTGACTTTAGACAAACCTCCATCCCTGTCAGGATTTCTATTTGATTTGAATAAAGAAAACAGATTTTCGAATTGGGTTAATCTGTGTTATAAAAAACAATACGGACCAAACAGAGATTGGTGAGGCAGGATAAACACCTTCATTTACAGGGCATTTTCAATAACATAAAGTAAATGAGTTCAGTGGGATCAAAAGACACCCTATCTTTTGTTGTCAAGCGAATGTATCCTGCTGGCAAAATAACAAAACGAATAACGGATTATCGTTTTTCAACCCTCTTCATTCAATCGATTTATGAGAAAACTACTTTTGCTCAAGCTGGCGAATACCAATTTTGGAATTTGGGAGAATGAGCTTGAAGATGTCAGAACCGATTTGGTAGTACACAGTCTACCTTACAACAATCGCTGCATCGCCGGAGTAGCAAGGCTTAATGATCGATTTCTGTCAATTGCCGATTTGTCCTACTGCATGGGCTATCCCCAGGTTGAGGATGCAAACCGCACCGTCCTTGTCATGCCCGGTGACAACGAGGTTGCCGGATTTGTTACTGAAGGCGGTTTGGAGACGGTGGATTCTGATGAAAACGCGATAATTCCTGTTGAAAAATGCGCACAATCTTCAATTGTTGACAGTTGCGTCAGTTATCAATCAAACCTTGTCCCGATTATCAATATTGCTGCCCTTCACAAAGCTGTTCAATCAGCAGATTTCGTTCTCTCCGGAAAATCGCTGCAATTAAAAAAAGCTACTCAAAAAAAAGGGGAAAAAAAGCTGCATGTCGTTGAATGCAACAACAACCCATTTGCTCTTCAGGCAACAGATATCAAGAAATCAATAGCCAGGCCCGAAGAAATCACCCCAATCAGCCAGTTGCCTGACTATGCGGAAGGATTGATCCTTTATGACCAAAAAGCGGTTCCGCTGATTTCTCTAACACGAAGAATTGGTTTCTCAGCCGAAGATCAGAGTCATATCGTCCTGCCAATTTGTATAAAAGATCAAATCATCTGCTTTCTTGTAACCGCTGACAGAGGCAAACCGGAATCTAAACAAGCAGTTGAAACCTTGCCACCGCTTGTTCAATCCAAATGGCTTGAAAATGCCATTATCAGGGAAAACAGAATCCTTCCCGTGATCGATGCTCTCTCCCTGCTACTACCCGATGCAGACGAGAAAATAGAAGGGGAGAGTGATCAATACAATCCGAATATATCTTTTGAACCGGGATCGAATGATACTGATGTCGTTGAACTATCTTTAATTGGTGTAAAACATGCCATGCCGGAATCTGAGGTTAAAGACAGTCTTGACATTCAGGCTTTGACACGCATTCCAAATGTATCCCCCATGATATTGGGGGTGGTAGAATACAAAGGAGATATCATTCCGGTTCTTGATCTGGCGCTGTGTTATGGCGAAGTCTCTTCCATCACCCCGGAATGGAAAATGGTCCTGGTTGAAAACAGCAACTTCAAGGCATTTGTTGCCACAGATCGGGTGTTTGAGCCTTATTCCCTTAAATCGGACCTGCAGAGGAGGTTGCCGATAAATCTGAGCAATCAGTTTGTTTACGGCTGTTATACAGACCGGAACAGTGATGCCGTGATTTTGATTTTGAATGTAGCCAGCATTGCGATTCACTATAAAAGCGAGACATCGGATAGCACATTAACCATCTTCGCCAAAGAATTCGAAGACTCAGTTCAGAAGCGCAAGGAATCGGCAATCGAATCAACCTTTGAACTCCCTCCGCAACCGGAGAAGGTAGCTGTTGAAAGAGTATTGTCCGTTCAAAAGAAAGACCTGGCAACAGATGTTGAAACCGAATCGGAAGAGGATTTAGACATTGAATCCGCGGAAGAGCAGCCGGAAGACCAGGATGTTTATGCAGCAGATGCATCTGAAGGCATTGTCGATCAGCAAGAAGACCCGGTGGAGGAACAAAGCGATGAGGATGAACCCGGTGTTGTCGGAGAAGTAGCAGGGGAAGACGTAGACGAGGATCTGACGGAGTCAAAAGAAGACATTTCTGCGGCAGATGAAAGCGAGCCGGCGGCGCAAACCAGTGAACAACCTTCTGAAGCAGATTCCCTGCCCCAAGAGGTGCCGGAAGCAAATGACGAAATGACGGAAGCCGATGAGGCAGATACTTTGCTTGAAGACGCAGAAGCATCTGAAGATGAAACAACTGAGATCGAAGAAGCTGGTACCGTACCGGAGCAATTAGATGTGTCAGAAGGCGAATTGACCGAGGTTGAAGAAGCAGACACCGTTTTAGAAGAAACGATAAGTGCTGATGACCAAATTTCAGAGCATGAAGAATCGCCGGATGAAGAGGAGCCCTTTGAAGAAACGATCGTGGAAGAAGCAAACATTGAAGATGATCCACAGCAAACAGGGGACGTTGAGACTGAAGATGACACTGAAGATACTGATGAAACTTTAGAAGCCCTGGATGACATTGAAGACAGTGTTTCCGACCCGGCAGTACCCGAGGAAACAGTAGTCCAAGAAACGGAACAGGCTAGTGGGAAGATATCGGCAGAAGAGTTGGAGACGGTTGCTGATGATTTGCAGGAAGACACAAAGGAAGTCGAAGTCGACAGTGATGAAACGGTGGAATCCACAGAGGTCGCCGAAACAGACACCGACAAAGAATCCGTTGATGAAGTTGAGCAGGAACAAAAACCGGAAACAGTAGCAGCTTTTACTACTGAGACTGTAATGTCCAGTCCTGAAGGCCTGGATGATATTGAATATGATACGACTATTCCGGAAGAATCAATAGTATCGGATGAATTAACGGAACAAGAAGAGCCTTTCGAAAAAGACCGCATTGAAAAAACAGAAGAAGTCTCCGAATC
>JAKSDL010000060.1 GCA_022360105.1 Pseudomonadota bacterium | reverse complement strand
AAAAATTAATTCAGATGCTTGTCACTAATTTAAAAACAAGCTTTTGCCTTTGATTCTTTGGTTCTTCGATGCGCTGGAATCAATTTGTTCAGCTTCAGTTATCAACTCGCCACCATCCGCTTCATAGGTAGTTTTAACATTCCCACTTTGAATCACTACTCTCTTGTTCCCCACCAAAATTATTTCCTCGGCTTCAACCCGAAGGACCTTATTGAGGGTAGAATTCTTTTTTGAGTTATTCCTGGAACGAATAGAATAAAATATGTCCCTGACGATTGGTTTTAATGGATTGTCATTTTCAAAGCAGATTTGTACTGTAGCACTCCTTTCGATTGCTTCTTCCAAGTCCTCCAAAGTGATCCAGGCATTCGATAATTTGGCTCTTAAGGGAGCATTAGTCGGATTATTTTCATAGTCGACCCAAATGGTATTTGACTGCTCATCGACTTTGGTAATTCTTCCAATTCGACTTGATGTTATTGGATTAAGTTCGTTGATTATTTCGTTCAGCAGTGATTTTTTTTGCATATTGTAAATAATGTTAAAATTCGTTTGTTTTACAAGTAATATAGGTATGTTCTATATCTTGTTCTTTATTGGCACAGGGGATTGAAGTATTCCAGACCATTTGCAGTCTAGGATTATCCGGTTCAATAATTATTGTATGCAGAGTTGCTTTATGCGTGATCACATCATTTTTAAATTTCGTGAAAAACTCCAGTTCAACAGTTGGCAGTTTAAACTCAAACAAGCCAGCGTATGAAGTGAGATTCAAGAGTGTGACGATTTCACCGCCATATATGGCTTGGATTTGTTGATCTTCAGGAGCATATTGGTAAAACCTGGGATCAAAATCCAGGGGGAAAAGAGGCGATCGTTCTTCTTGCCACTTCTCGTCATAGGTTCCGCCGTAGTTTAGCCTTGGGGCCCAGTGAGAACATAATGGGCCAAAGCCAGCAACTTTATTATTTTTTGGTTTCTTGTTCTTTGTCGGAGAATCGAGATACTCAACATTCGGCAATTTTTGTCCAACCCTGTCGCTACGGCTATTTGCATAACCTCTCCCTATTGGATTATCCAAAAACAGACTTAATTCTTCTTTGGAATTATCAATACCCCCAAAAGCATTTTCATAAATAATTGGTAGTTTTTCAAAAGGAACCGGGTCTGTTTGAAACATTATCCCCATGCTTGTGTCCCAACGTCGATCACCGACTACTTTCAATTGTTTGGCCCAACTGCCAATTTTGACCCCAACATCAATTTCCTTAACGGTGTTTCCATGGGGAGCGTATGCATGAGCATTCAATAGAAGATCAACTTTATCTTTAAATTGAGCATCCAAATCTCCCGGATAAATAATGCTGGAATTATCTTCTTGGTCCCGGTATTCCGGATCAGTAAGAACTTCCGGTTGCTCGTCTGCAATTCTCAATTCTCCTATTTCTGAGATATCATAGGTTCCCTTTACAGCAACCTGCCAGATAGAACCGCCGGTTTTGAAGTCTTGTGAAACGGCATAAGAAGCGGCATAAGGTGTTTCGTTGTTGATATTCCACATTTTACATTTATTAAAACGGTTATCAGTAAATTTGTGAAAGCTACACATTCGGTTTCTATATTTCTTTTCCTGCATAAAGCCATTGGGAGGAACCATATTTATGGCTGTTTTCCTCCCACCACTGTTTCCATTGACGAATGGCATCATTTTGATCTTTTACATACCAATCTGCAAAAAATGGTGCAATGTGTTCACCGGATCTTGCTTGTAATTCATAATAGGCGTGCTGCCTTGACCAGTAATTACCCCTGGAATATTCCATTTCTTCAATGCAACTACCAAGATAAAACGGTTTTCCCCTTCTATATCTAATGTAATCCTGAAATTCCGTATTATTGTTCATCCACCATTTTGCCCAAATCTCGTTCCATCCGGTAGCAATTTTAACTTCATGTTCTTTACCTTCCGGCCCTTCGACCACGTCAGGCATTGGCATTTCCAGATTGGCCCCAGTAATCAACTCAAGTGACTCTGCAATGCTTTTTTGAATGTCCCATTCTTTTTTGCTTTTAATATCATTTGAGAAATTTCTGATTAGTAGGGGTATTGAATCACCCAATCCCATCATCCCCAGAGCTTTAACAGCAGAAAGCCTGGCCTTCTCTTCCTCAAGTGATAGTTTCAAAAGTGGATAATCTTCAAATCGGCAAGCACAGGAGAAATACAATGGTAGGTTCTTTATCTTATCTAACGACTGATGGAAGGTAGACCTGGATTTTATTAATAAATTATTACGACCTAATAATATCCCGGTAAACAATCCTTCTTCATATATCGGATTCTCGACTTCTTCTATTAGACCATTAACGAGTGAGTTATCGAACTGGATATTGTTTTCAACATATGATCTGGTTATTCTCTCAATCACAGGCGCTTCAGCTGTATCAAGTAATTTTTGCCAAATGGTAAGATTGATGGACTGCCTGTAGGTAAGAATATCTATGAAATCTGCCTGCATCTCCGGCATCTCATCAAAAATCAAGGATTTAAGCGTTGAATCAATTTTTGGATTTTT
>JAKSDL010000522.1 GCA_022360105.1 Pseudomonadota bacterium | reverse complement strand
TTCCGGAAATCCGCAGCCGGGTGGTTATAAAGCATAGTGTTGTCATTATCCGACTTTACCGTGCTGAAATAGCAGTGGATCAGATCCGGTTTGGTGGTGAAAGTCCGGAATTGTTTTTGAGCTTTTTTATGGCTGCGTACCATCAAAAAACGTCTCAGGGAGCCGAATACTCCTTTCTCATGAATAATTGATTCATATCTGTCGAGACCTGGAGCAGAATGAATCTTTATCCGTCCTTTTTCTCCATATTGGCAGGTGATGATTTTTTGTTGTTGGTTTTCGGATGTGCAGATATAACCGCCACCTTCGTTGATGGCGAACTTGCAACGATCAGGGATATCACTGTTTTCCAGTACCCAGTTTATTCCCTCCCCTTTCCCGGTTTCTTCATCAGACGTGGCAATAAAACAGATATCTTTTTCCGGAATACTTTCCGATCTTGAGAATTCAATGCAGAGCTGAAACCAGATGGCTGACAGGGATTTGCAGTCGATTGCTCCTCTTCCGTAAATTCGGCCATCTATAGTCTGGGTGGCCGAAAGAGGATGGTAAAGCCAGGATTTTTCCTCCCAATCAGCTGTGTCCAGATGGGAAAGGAGAATCAAGCCGTTTTTCCGACTGTTTTTTCCTTTGATGGTTATAATCAGGCTGTCCGGTCCGCCTGTCGGGCCAGTAACAACAGAATCCAGGCCGTATTGCCGGGCATTCCTGTTCAGGTATGCAATGATATGGTTTGTGTTGGCAACGGCTGATCGGGAATCAATCCTGATGAGATTGACAAGTGTAGCGATCAGCCGTGCTTTCAGGTCGGCTGAGAGGGCGGAGGCAATATGTGGTAACCTGTTAATGGTCATTGTAACTAACTTTGAGCAGTCGTGCTGAGTTGCCTACTACAAATATTGAGGACACATTATGCACTACGGCAGCGATCAGCGGGGTTAGAAAACCCAGGGAAGACAGCCAGATCCCTATGGCGTTAACCAGTACGGCAAACACGATAATGTTCTGCTTCACGATATCAACTGTTTTGCGGCTGGATTTTATCAGTTTGGGAACCAGGGTGAGATCATCCGACATCAGGGAAATATCCGAAGATTC
>JAKSDL010000825.1 GCA_022360105.1 Pseudomonadota bacterium | reverse complement strand
GTTTCTGGCTGTAGGCATCGGTTATTGGCAATACGGCGGTCTGCTTTCCCTGATGCCCTCCTTTGTGGCTGACTTTTTTGGTCCCAAAAACCTGGGATTGAATTATGGTTTGGTTTTCTTTGGATGGGGTGTTGGTGCCTTTATGCCGAAACTGGGAGGTATAATTCAGGACAAAACGGGAAGCCTGGATCTGGCGTTTTATTTGTCGGGAGGACTACTGCTGATTTCAGTTGTTCTGGCTTTAATGCTAAAACGACCGGATGATGCACACATACGTGAATCGACCAAGGTTCAGGCAGTTGAGCCTGCAACAGCCTAATCGGAGTATCTAGCAAGATTTTGTGCCGTCCCGACGGGACTCGTTTTGAGCGAGGTAATCGTTTCCGGTGGTTGACACCACCGGCTACTATATGACGCCTCTACAAGGCTTTTAAACGGGAGTAACCAGGTGTTTTAACACCGGTAACAGACCGGAATATGCGTGAATCCTGTAGGGACAGCACATAGAGAATGATGAATTCGATTTCGTTTCTGATAGGGTTTTACCAGTTTATGCTTCCGGCAAACCAGCGATCTCCATGACCGGTCGCACTTCGATTGTAGCGAATTTAGCGATGGGGACTTTGGATGCAATCTCGACGGCATCTTCCAAATCCACAGCATCAACCAGGTAATAACCGCCAAGCTGCTCCTTGGTTTCCGCAAAAGGGCCATCGGTAATGTGGAATTTTCCTTCTCGTACTCGGACACTTGTTGCAGTAGGAGTAGGATGCAGAGGTGCCGCATCCAGATATTTTCCACTTTCACTCAGATCACGCGCATACTTGGCAGAATCCACATAACACTCCTCACGCTCCTGCTCACTTAACCCGTTTTCATCCAGATACACCAAAAGCATATATTTCATATGACTTGCCCTTTAAGTTTCATTGCTTTTATTGACCAATTCAGTCTTTATTGGTGACCTTTATATCAAAATGAAGCACTTCTTCTATAATGCCAAGTTTGTTATAAAGCGCTATAGCCGGATCATCTCCGTGATCCGCCTGAACAAAAATTACGTAGGCTTTGCGTTGGGCTCCAATTCGTTTTAATTCTTCAATTAATGCTGTCGCTACTCCCAGGCGTCGATAATCAGCAGAAACAGCCAGATCGTAAATATAGATTTCACTACGTTCCTGTTCGAACTTTTGCAGCTCATAAGCGGCTAAACCGCCGATTACTTCCTTGTTTTTTAGTGCTGCCAGGGCAATGAAGTGTTCATTATCTAACAATCGTTGCAGGTACTCATCTGAAGGCTGGGCATCACAGTAGGTTTTTGTATCTTCGAAAACATCCCCGAAGACCTTGAGTAGTGATCTCATGAGTTCAAGGTCGCTGCTGTTTAATTGGTAAATTGTAATATTGGACATGGTTATGTTTGATTTCAGCATTGAATAACAAAGAATTACAGTCGTTCTTTTCCACACTCCGGAGGAGTGCTTCATAAAAGCCCAGGGTGAAACCCTGGGACAAAACGGCAAAATAAAAAATACTCTGAAAGAGTATTTCAATATTGAGGCACTCCTTCAGAGTGCAATCCGTATCGGTTTATATTTCCCAGGGTTTCACCCTGGGCTTTTATGAGGTCCCCTGTACGGGGACAGGGCAATCTCAGTTTTTCTTCAGCTTCATGTAATGCTCTTTATCCTGCTTGGAAAACTTCTCGACAGCATATCTCAAGGTAATCCTGGGCATGGTGGCTGCGTGCTTATCCAAAAACTGTTTGAGCCTTTTTTCATCTTTTTTGCCGGCTTCCCTGATCCAACTGCCGACTGCTTTGTTGATCAGTTCATGTTCATCATGGATGAGAATTTCGGCAATATTGAACGTGTCATCCAGGTCACCCTGTTTGATAAAATGGTAGGTAGCCACAATAGCTGTTCTCCGCTCCCAGGTATTGTCCGACTTTGCCAATTGATAGAGTATGTCACGAGGCTTTTTTTCCAGGTACCTGCCAACAACATTATATGAAGCCCGATCCACAAAATCCCAGTTGTTCAAGCTGTCATGCCTGGCCAAATACAAATCAAACAGGGCTTGATGATCTGCTTCGGATATTTTCTTTTT
>JAKSDL010000095.1 GCA_022360105.1 Pseudomonadota bacterium | reverse complement strand
TCTAGGTACTAGGTACTAGATGACGGGATACCTCTATAAAGAAGCTTTTTGGATTTTTTATAGAACTGCCCAAATATCTACAACCTAGCACCTAAAACAACTTAAGCCCAGCCAGCACTTCCTTTATGGCTTTTGCTGAGTTGATCAGCAATTTTTGTTCTTCCTCATTAATAGGGACTTCCAGGACCCGTGAAATTCCTTGCCTGTCAACAATGGTGGGAACGCTTAAAGCGACATGGCGGATACCATATTGTCCGTCCAGTAAGCTTGACACAGTTAAAATTGAGTCTTCATCTCTTAAGATTGCCTCTACGATTCTTTTTACAGCCAAAGCAACAGCATAATATGTAGCTCCTTTTGCGTGAATAATATCATATGCGGCATTTTTTACCTTTTTAAAAATTTCTTTTCTTGAATTAGGACCTTCACAGCCGGTACTGTTTTCACAATATTTTTCCATAGGCATGCCGGCAATATTCGTAAGGCTCCAAGTGGGTACTTCCGTATCCCCATGCTCACCAATAATATAGCCATGAATATTTCTTGTATCAATGTTGACATGTTCGCCTAAGAGATAACGGAATCGTGCGGTGTCAAGAACAGTTCCTGACCCGATGACCTTTTCCTTTGGAAAGCCCGAAATTTTATAGGTTACATAAGTGAGAACATCCACTGGGTTTGTCACTACCAGGATGATGGTGTCATGATTGTGCTTGATGACTTCACTTACAATGCTTTTGAATACCTTGGTATTTTTGTGTACCAAATCAATTCGGGTTTCGCCTTCTTTTTGGTTGGCTCCGGCAGTAATGATAACAATATCGGAATCTTTTGAATCACTATAGTCACCAGCATAAATATCTACAGGTCTTACAAATGGCATGCCATGGTTTAAGTCCATTACCTCACCTAAGGCCTTTTTTTTATTAATGTCAATTAATACCAGCTCAGAAACTAAGCCGCTCATCATTAATGTATATGCAGTAGTAGAACCTACAAATCCTGCTCCAACAACAGTAATTTTAGAACGTTTTTTAGAAATCATTAAAAGTCCTCCTTTTCGCATCTTAAGTTTATTATTCCACCAAAAATTATTTGTAAATCATTATTCATAAATTTAATTTGTATAGTAGAATACTTTTTTGCAAAGAAACAAATATTAATATTAGTTGCGGCAACAGAAAGTATTATGTAAACTATTCTCAATTAAATATTATTCTGGGAATTTGGTTATGATATAGTTATTCTCTTGCCGTATAAGGAGGTGAATTTAAATGCCACAAGGAAATAATAGTATAGGTTGTACAGTTTCTGAGTGTAAGCATCATGCAAAAAACGTGCAGCAATGTGCTTTACAACATATAGAAGTAGTCAAGCATAGTCAAGGTGAAGCACAGAATATGCACGAAACCGATTGTGCAAGCTTTGAGCCTGAAGATAACATGTAAGCAGTCTTAAGAAATAAGAATGGGAAGAATGGGTGGATATAGTCTTCTGTAACATACAATCTTATGATTTACAGAACTAATTTACCCATTTTGAATGCGTGAACATGAT
>JAKSDL010000503.1 GCA_022360105.1 Pseudomonadota bacterium | reverse complement strand
GACATGCTCTTTGTCTCAGGGATTGGTTGTGCAGCCTGGATACCCAGTCCTAACTTCAAAGCTGATACCTTGCACACTCTTCATGGGAGAGCGCTGGCTTTTGCAACAGGAGCCAAGTTATTCAATCCGGATTTGAAGACGGTTGTGATCAGTGGTGATGGCGATTTGACTTCCATAGGTGGAAATCACCTGATTCATGCGGCAAGAAGGGATCTTGATATAACCGTCATCTGTGCCAATAATATGATTTATGGAATGACAGGCGGGCAGGCGGCTTCAACCTCTCCACTGGGAACCATCAGTTCCACAACCAAACAAGGCAATCCATACAAACCATTTGATCTTATAAACCTGGTTTTGGGGGCAGGTGCAGGGTATGCTGCAAGATTTGCCGTGACACAGCCCTACCTCTTGATTGAAGCCATCACTACATGTCTTGAATTCAAAGGGTTTTCGTTTATAGAAGTGTTGTCTCCCTGCCAAACTCAATATGGCAGAAGAAATGCCGTCAAATCGGTCGAACCCATGTTGGAGTCTTTGATGACGCATTGCGTGAGTCGAGAGGAAGCTGATTTGATGGATGAGGCTGAACGGGCAGATAAAATAGTTACAGGTGAGTGGAGGAATGGCGACTATTAAACAAATACGTTTGAGTGGTCTTGGAGGAGATGGCGTTGTCTTTGCCGGAATCATCCTGGGTAAAGCAGCGATATCGGAAGGTAAATGGGTGTCCGGAGCGAATGCATATGGCTCTCAGGCACGAGGGGGCCTAACCAGTGCAGACATTGTGATATCTGATCAACATATTCTTTTTCCTCATATTATGGAAATCGATATACTGGTTGCTTTTACTCAAAGTGCCTATTTATCAAATCAAGCACTTGTCAAATCTGGTTCGGGTATCGCTCTGTTTGATCAATCCCGGTTTTGTCCCGAGGCTGACAATTCCTTTCGGCAAATTGGCGTGGACATCACGAATCAAGTGCTGAAGGAATTGGACAATAAACAGGTCGTTAACATCGCTTTCCTGGGGGCGATGAATGCACAGCTTGGTTTAGTGGATACAAATTCACTGGAGAACATAATGCGGGCTGAATTGCCATCACGACTGCTGGAAATGAATTTAAAAGCCTTACACCTGGGTGGAAGGCTTGGAGAGACTATACGATGAGTGTTGAAGGTAGAACCCACAAGCCCCTGGTAAATCAGCAAAAATGCAACAGCTGTTCTGTCTGCTACCGTGCCTGTCCAGCCGAGCCGATGGTTGGGCTTAGAAAAGATGAAGAGAGCCTTTGTGGATTGGTTTACACCAAAAACAAGAGTGAAACGTCTATAGTTTCCAATCTGGAAACAACAGCTCCACCCTGCCAACTGGCCTGCCCCATCAACCAGGATGTTAGAGAATACGTTCGACTTATTGCCCTGGGACAGTTTCAGGACGCTTTGCAAGTGATTTGTGAGACAAATCCCTTTCCGCTAATTTGCGGATACGTCTGCCATAGACCTTGTGAGAGTGCCTGCATTAAAGGATCACTCAGCAATCCGGTACCAATCAGGGCGTTAAAGTTATTTGTTGCAGAGAATTATGACTTGATAAAACCACCCAAAGTTCTCATGCCTGGTAACGGAATAAAAGTCGCTATTATCGGTTCAGGACCTGCCGGCTTGACCGCTGCCTTTGAGTTAGCTATTGCCGGTTACCAGGTGGAAATGTATGAATCGCATTCAGAACCGGGAGGAATGCTGCAGTGGGCAATTCCGGACTTCAGACTGCCTCGTAGTGTGTTGATCAAAGAGATCGATAAATTAGAATCCCTAGGAGTTGTCATTCATACTGATATTCGATTTGGTGATGATATTACTGCCCGGGAGTTGATGGATAAAGGAGCTAAAGCTGTGATCATTGCAACCGGAACAACGATTGGTTCCGACATGCATATCGCTAACGAATCCAATGCAATTGGTTTACTGGACTGCCTGACGTTTCTTAACAAGATTTTTGACGGGGAAACAATGGACCTGGGAAGAAAAATCCTGGTGGTGGGAGG
>JAKSDL010000304.1 GCA_022360105.1 Pseudomonadota bacterium | reverse complement strand
CTTTCTGCAGACATATCCTTCGCTACGAGGATTATCCTTATCTCCCCTGACTTTGACGATCTTGTTATCTTCAACCAGAACCTTTAAACCGCAATTCTGGGCGCAAAGTACGCATGCTGTTTTTAACCAATCCTCCATGATACCTCCCCTTTTAATTGTTATTGTTTAATTCATCCTGCAAATTCCACTTAAGATAATTTTTTAGTATCTGTTCAGCGTAATTACCCCTTTCTGTTTTCACCACGAAGACACGAAGGGCACGAAGCTTTATTAATTGAAATGACTTCAAATCTAAAAAATCGGTAAAGATTGACCAGGTTTTTTACTCCCCGGATTTGTGGAAGTCAGTAACAATGGCGGTAAGCCTACATATGTTTATTCTTTTGCTATTCTAAGTCTTTTTTCTGTGATCTCTGTGGTGAATAGTTACATTTATTATTTCGGTAATATTTTGAGTCAACTGCAGGACAGGCAACTCGTTGCCCATCAATCCGATCAAAGGCCTGAATTTTGACACTTTGAAAAAGCGATTCTCGCTCCTCCTGATTAGTCAGGTTGATGGGCAACGAGTTGCCCATCCTACAACTGGTGTCCGATGTCATTTAGTTTAAGTTGTTAGTCTTTTATGATCTTGATTGATGCAGATTCCGAACGGTAGGGCGATCCTACATGGTCACCGACAGACTAAATTAATCTCCAATTTTGAGTAATTTTTCACTACGCAAACAAACAGATCCAACCGCAATCGATAATCTATCAAATCCTGCCTTTCAATTTACAAGAATGTATTTTGAGTTAACCTTAAAAGATGAACTATTAAAACACCAGAGTCAGAAACGACATTTATAAGGTCATTTCAGACAAAACTTATGCAGTGCAATTTTTGTCATGGTCGCCTACAATGACAAATGTTAGCTGCTGCCAATCAGATCACGAAGCCCTGGAGATAAATCGATGACCAATCTAAATGACAATTCCCTGCAAGATAATCCGGAACATTTTTTGATCAAGCTGTGGAAAATGGCTAAAGCCGGTCAAACAGATCAATTGAGCGCGGAAGAGAAGCAATTGGCTCAAATCATGATCGAGCATGAAGATGAATATGGAGACGAATTCGAAACCTATGCTAACAGGGATAAATCAAATGATGCCTCTGCATCTGAACAAAATCCTTTTGTCCATATGACTATTCACGCCACCGTTGAAAATCAAATCAGGGATAAAGACCCCATCGAAGCCTATCAATTCTTCAACTCCATGCGGGCAAAAAAGATTGACAGACACGAGTCCATACACCTGGTTGGCTGTATTCTCGCTCATTTCATGTACGATGTCATGGTAGAGCACAAACCCTTTGACCATGAAGGGTACAAATTAATGCTGAAACGATATAAGGGTAAGAAGCCGGCCAGTATCTATGCTGCTTTGGAGACCGGTTTTGACAGATCGCATTGAATTTATTTGACTCTATTTTCATAAACAATTACCTTATCAACAACAAGTATCAATAAAAAACCATTATCATTAATCAACATGAGTCATTCCACGGATCGTTTTGAAGAGATGGTTGAAGCGTTAAGGAAACGAGATCACCGGATGACTCCACAACGTTTGGCTATCTTGAGAATTCTTGCTGCGAGTAATGGACATCCCAGCGCTGAAATGATCTACGACGAAATTAAAAAGGATTATCCGTTTACCAGTTTTGCGACTGTGTACAAAACAATCGCGCTGGCAAAGGAGCTGGGGGAAGTGTTGGAACTGGAATTCAGCAATGATAGTAATCGCTATGATGGCAAGAGGCCTGTCCCGCATCCCCACTTAATTTGTACCGAATGTAAAAAAATAATCGATCCGGAGCTGGACTCAATTAACCATATGCAAAAGGAGATTATCAAGGAAACCGGGTTCAAGGTAACCAACCATAGATTGGACTTCTATGGCATTTGTCCTGACTGTCAAAAAAAGTAAAAAAATTTGAATTCAAAACAATAATGATTTTCCTTAAGTATTCATTATTATTAAATAGTAACTACTTAACACCTGAACGAAAACCAATTTAACCCTTACCAATAAAAGCTTTAGAAGCAGTTTGGTACTTCGAAATTCAGTGCTTTAAGCATTCAGCGATCAGCTCTCAGCCGGGTTTTTGCTGATCATTGTAATGTCTTAAGCTGACAGCACGTTAATCTTCAAGCTAAATTCCGGCATTTGGAATAAATTTGGATAAGGGTATAACGATTTTCCGTTCAGGCACTACGCAGTTTTTTTCACCCCGTCAGAGGAAATTGATGGATCATAAAATTGGTCAGCTTTTTCAAAATCTTGACTAATTGTATCGGCAATGAAAAAATGCGGCTGTTCAATAGATATGATTCCTGGCGGTTCTTTTCCAACTATTCAACTCAACCCCTGTTAAATCAAACAATTATAAAAAGGAGTAGACATGGCTGATTTAAAAACTTCCAAAACACTTCAAAATTTAAAAGATGCTTTTGCCGGTGAATCCCAGGCCAACCGCAGGTATCTCTATTTTGCCAAAATTGCTGACGTGGAAGGATACCCTGAAATTGCTTCCAACTTCAGGGAGACAGCCGAAGGTGAAACCGGGCATGCCCATGGTCACCTGGATTACATCAAGCCTGTTGGCGAT
The DNA here is from genome assembly GCA_022360105.1 of Pseudomonadota bacterium. The sequence continues at coordinate 5,665 of JAKSDL010000304.1, read as the reverse complement.
CCCGCAACGGACCTTCCCATTGGTGATACCGAGCAAAATCTGAAAGCAGCTGTCGCTGGGGAAACGCATGAATATACGGATATGTATCCCGGCATGGCAAAAACAGCCAGGGATGAAGGTTTTGCTGAAATTGCCGATTGGTTTGAGACCCTGGCCAAGGCAGAAAAGTCTCATGCCGGACGATTCCAGAGCTTATTGGATTCAATTTCTTAGGGGATCCATCGCTTCTCCCCTTGATCCACCCTATAGTTAATTTGTAACAACCTGTTTTTCTATAGGGTTAATCCGGAAGATTTCAGGGTGGATCAAGCGAAGCGAGTCCACCAACATACAATGGTTTGCCATAATAACATCAAAGCGGAAAAACAATGACATCAGAAAAGCAAATTGTATCATTCGCCCCTTCCGATGGGTTGTCCTATGACACATCAGACGACCTTTACTGGGAGGAAAAAGCGCTGGGCAAAGAAATAACGAGAGCATTTGCCCTCTGTCACAGTTGTCGTATGTGCTTTAAATATTGCGACTCATTTCCCACTATGTTTGATGCCATTGATAACCACGACGACGATGCAACAAAACTAACAGCAGTTGAAATCAAAAATGTGGCCGATGCCTGTTTTCAATGCAAACTTTGCGAAGTTCAGTGTCCTTATACTCCTAAAGAAGGGCATGAATTCCAGCTTGATTTTCCCAAGCTGATGCATCGATACCAGGCCATAAACTTAAAAGCACGACGCAAAACATTACGTGAGCTGATTTTGACCAATATCACCAGTCTTGGTGTTTTGGCACGCTCCAGCCTGGGGTTGGCTAACTTAATGAATCGATTTCCGCCACATCGCTGGATATTGGAAAAAGTGGCCGGCATCCACCGGAAGAAGTTATTACCCGATTTTGCCTCCAGAACCTTTGAAAAAACAGCGATCCGCAATAAATGGATCAAGGCAGACACCGATGTGGAAGTCGTTATCTTTCAGACCTGTTATGTTGATAATAATGAGCCTGATATCGGTAAAGACCTGGTGGAAGTGCTGGAACACAACCAGGTGAAATATACCTGTTTGCAAGGTCTGAAATGTTGCGGAATGCCGGCCTGGGAGATTGGTGACCTGGATACGTTGAGAGCCAATGCCCACCACAATTTAAACCTGATGCTTCCGTATGTGGAAAAATGAGCAAAAGTCATCCCCATCAATCCAACCTGTTCCATGATGATGAGACGTGAATACACGGACCTTCTGGAAGGTGGTGACAAGCAGCGGGCGCAGAAGCTGTCGGACGCCATCACCGAACCCTCGCATTTCTTGTGGTCCATTCGCAAAGAAGAGCGATTTAACACCGATTTCAAATCCAGCCCCGGAGAAGTGATTTCCTACCATGTTTCCTGTCATTTGAGAGCATTGGGGATTGGATTTCGCGGTCGCGAATTGATGAAACAACTGCCCGATGTAACGGTAAAACCGGTCATGGAATGTTGCGGTCATAATGGTACCTACGCCATGAAAAAAGAGACGTTTGAAGATTCCGGACGGATTGGCCAAAAGGCATTTGACGGCATGAAAGAAGCCGGAGGAGATACATGGGCAACCGATTGCCCGCTGGCAGCTGTGCAGTTCAAACAGTTTGCCGGGACCAAACCGCTTCATCCGATCACTATTCTGGCCAAATGTTACCGGGGTGAGCCTTTTCAAAAAGATTGAGTTAAACGAAAACAGACAGGTTTGAAATGAAATTGGTTACAAGAGAAGAGATCATGGACTACGTCACCTATGAAGAGCGGCGGGAAGGTATCCGGGCTGAGGTGATGGAACTTAAGAAGACCTTGCGAGTGCATCTGGGTAGTGTTTTAACCTTTCTATTCGAGACCAAAGCCACAGTTCGATATCAAATTCAGGAGATGATGCGGATCGAAAAAATCGTTAAGGAAGCCGACATTCAACATGAAATTGATACCTACAATCAACTGCTTGGTAAACCCGGTGAAGTGGGCTGCACACTCCTGATAGAAATCGATGACCCGGCCGAACGGGATGTAAAGCTGAAGGAATTATTGGGTTTGCCGGAAAAACTCTATTTGACGCTGACCGACGGAAAGAAAGTCTATGCGTCCTTTGATTCTGCGCAAATCGGTGAAGACAGACTGTCTGCCGTCCAGTACCTGACATTTAACACAAACGGAAAGCAACCGGTTGCAATCGGTTCAGAGCATGCAAATCTGCAACTTGAAGTTGACCTCTCTAAGGTACAGAAAGAGGCATTGGCCAAAATAGAAACGGACTAATTTGAAATCACCCATGAGTGAGCATTCCGGGTGAAAGATGCAGGATGGGCAACTCGTTGCCCATTAACCTGACTAACCGTGGGAAGCAAAATTTATTGATTCAAAAAAATTGATCTCCTAAAATCATTGACAGATCCTTCCTTCGAACTTGCAGACCAACCAAAAGACTAATGTTATGAAATAAGTTCAGTTATTTCGAGTGATTCTGATGCTAGCACCATGCTTCTCTTTAGCAATTTGTTATACCATGATTTTATCTACGGCCGGAATTTCTTTAACGAAATTTCCTTAATGACTTTGTAGTGTTTGTCGTTACCTGTAAGTAATGGATAGCCATATGCAACCGCAGTTGCCCCAACCAATGCATCTGCTATTTTCACCGAATGACTTAAATAGTGCTGCTCAACATAAAACATTGCTTTACTTGATATTTCCTCAGAAATATAAATAATTTTTGTATTCCAGGATTTTAAGGCTTTTCGAAGTTCATTTAATTCATTTTTATTTTTCATCCCTTGAACAAGTTCCATGTATGTTACCACAGAAATCGAAAAGTTCTTATTTTTCTCAATTTCATCTAGAGCCTTGAAATTACCTTTCATATACCAAATCAGTACATCCGTATCAATCAACATCAAATCGACCTTTTCTAATGGTTCTCATGTATTTTTTAACATCCTCAACTTCTGCATTGTTTTTCCACATACCAAATAGACTATTAGGCTGAATGACATCTGATTCTTCCTCGTTTATTGGTACCAGCTTTGCGCAAGGTTTACCTCTGAAAGTAATTATCACTTCTTCTCCCCTATCCACTGTGGCTAGCAGTTCTTTGGTATAGAATCTAAGATCTTTAGCAGTTGCTTGCATTTTTCACCTCTTTAAATTTTAAGTTTATACTTCATGATATAAACTATAGACTTTATATGCAATAGAAATTCCTGGATCACTAAGGAAGGGGAGTATTCACTGGTTCTCGGCTCTTTCTGGTTTTCAGAACGTAGACACCGCTTCTCCGCAGGACACGTCACAGTTGCAAACAGATCTTCCATCTCCATAGGAAACTTTGAGATAAAACCGGCAATGGTGGTAAAGTGTGGGCGTATATCTCGGGACAAGGCCATGAAGATGATGTTTTCCTCACGGAGTGTCGCAGTATCCATTCTGTAGGTAATTCCTCGTGAATAGGCCATCAAGATAGATAATTTTCGACAGAATCTTGGCATCATTGGCCGTAGCTCCTGTCTTATCGTTGTTGTGCCGTTGACCAAATGAGGATAGATCCAGTTTATGTTCGACTAAATAGTCCAGGGTATATTCGAAAGTGCCAGGTGTATAGTTGAGAGGAAAATTCCATCGGAATCATGGTGATCTGGTGGAAATTGGTTGGTTTGTAGCGAGGCATGGTCTCCCTATACGTGCTATGCCGCATGTGATTCATATACAAATGTTTTAATTAATAATATCAATCGTATAAATGTCTTCCTACAGCCTCGACGCCTGCATCAGCTGCAAGCACCAAAGCGAGGAACGGGCGGCTGGGACTGTGGGACTGCATGCTGTTGTTATGCTTTTTTTGATTCAGTGTTTTTTAATCTTATCAAGCGTTAATCCACCTACTCCGTAGTTTTCATCCTCATGTTCATTTATGATTACAGAAAACGCGTCAATAGGAATTTTTGTGACTTCCACTGCTTTTTTAGTAAGAGTTTCAATTAAAAGCTTTTTCTGTTCAGAATTGATTTTTCCGATATCGATTTGAATTACTGGCATTGATAAATCTCCTTTGTTGTATTGTTTGTGGCACACGTTACTTTTTGTAACGTTCTCTTAACGTCTCAACTAGCTCTAGCCTATGTATTGCTGATCCTCTCGATGCTCTCAGTCAGAATCGGGTTTCTGCGTCAAACTCTGTCAAATGACAGTCGCCATTTCCTCAAATAATTTGTTGAGGTCGAGTTTAGGACGCTCGCAAGCCCGCTCCACATATTGTTGGCCCCAGGCCAATACAGTCCATGCACCGATGCTATTAAAGATTGTTTGAATAAAAAGCATCCGCCAGGATCGTATATCCTTTGGCATTTTTACACCTTTCCACACTAAAACAGTAAAAAGGTTGCGCCAGTAACCCGTATTGCTATCAATGTGACCGGTGAGATAGTTTCAACAGCAATATCGAAAGTCAGCCGGTGATTTACTGCAAACCTTTGTTAATTCTTGAACTCTGATAATATTTTGTAACTCGGTATAATAACTTTTTTTAACACTATTTTCATGGATCTATAAAAATCATCTTCATTTCTGAAAGCTGCAGCGAACGCGTTTTCAATGTATTTATTATCTATATATTTACCTGATTTATAAATGTCGTATATTTTGGTTAAATATGAGAAATGATGACTTTCCGGCAGATATTCGTTGTTTGCAATAAAATTAGGCATCATTCCATATTTTTTCTTTTCCTCTTCGTTTGCTGCATGGCATTCATCATCGAAGTAAACATCTGCAATTTTTGCGAGCAGTGTTATTGCAGCTCCCTTCATTAAAAGATCAATTTCGCCATCACTCATATACGAGATGCTTTGACTACTATCTTTTACTTCTAAGAAATCAAAAGGATTGAAGCTACCTAAAAATAGTTCTGAAAAATCACCATCTTGAACGACAGCATCAACAAACATGTAAAGTATATCTTTTAAAGCATTAACAGCCTCTTGATAGTTGCTTTCACCAAGTTCCATGTTAATTTTTAAAGAGTTAACACCGGGATGAGAGGTTCCACCCAGAGATGATGCGGCGGGGAAAACCCTTCTCAATCCATTTGTTAAATGATTTTTTTACTCCAGTTTTAAAACAAGCCTCAGCATGTCTTTAAGCTGAATACCGTTTTCAAAAATTGGTTCATCATAGTTGTTAATGAAATGGTCTTTACTAATCGAGTCCGCTCGAAAACCGTAGCGTTGATAAAATGATAATTGATATCCAAAAGTACCGGTTCCTAATTCCACCGATTTGAACTTCTTTTTTTTGAGACAATCCAAAACAAATTGGAGTAATTGTGACCCAATACCTGATTTTTGTTTCTCCGGTAAGACGGCTATATTGAATAACTCAATCCTGAATTTGTCTATAGGCTTTAAGATACATACCCCAACTGTTTCCTTTTTGAGTACAGCCACGTAACATAATGAATCTTTTAGATATTGATTTACGTGTTCAATTGATGGGTCCGCTTCAAGCAATAGTTCTTTGGGTACCAAGCCTGAAGATACTTCTTTAATCTCTACCATTTTTTCCATTTAACGCTGGTTACCTGCCGCTGCTCTGTTGGTTGAATAACGATGATTTAGTCCAGGACTATTAAATTTGAGCTCCGCAGCG
>JAKSDL010000660.1 GCA_022360105.1 Pseudomonadota bacterium | reverse complement strand
GCCAATAATATTAAAATAGCCAATGAAACGGCTACGGATGAGGAAATGATAGAAGCCGCCAGGGCTGCGCAGATTCATGATTTTTTTATGACGCTGCCCGATGGCTATCAAACTCTGGCCGGGGATCGGGGTGTAAATCTTTCGGGAGGTCAGAAGCAAAGAATAACCATTGCCAGGGCAATGCTGAGGAATGCGCCCATTATTGTGCTTGATGAAGCCACCGCTTTTGCGGACCCAGAAAATGAGGAGGAAATTGTCAAAGCGCTCTCCAACCTTCTGAAGAGCAAAACGGTCATTGTGATCGCCCATCGCCTATCCACCATCAGGGATGTGGAGCAAATAGTGGTTTTTGACCAGGGGGAAATAACTGAAGCAGGCAGACACGATGATCTCCTGGAAATGAAAGGGACCTACGAACGACTGTGGCGTAACTATGAGAAAGCGCGAAACTGGGACTTACAGCAAGGAGGGAAACAGCAATGAAAAAAAACAGATTCACTTCAGCTTACGGAATTTACAAATTATCCCTGGATATTTCCGGCGACTATGCTGCTGAATTTAAGAGAAGCCTGGTCTATTTTATCATAGCGTTTATAACCCAGGGGCTTGCATTCGGAATGTTCTATCCCCTGTTAAAGTCCATGTTCGCAGAAAGTATCATGATTTCCGAGATTTTTACCTGGCTGGGAATAATGGTGCTATTGAGCCTGGTATCACTTGCAACGAAATGGAAAGGACACAATTTCGACTTCCAGGGCAAAATTATAGATGTGGTTTATTCCTTGAGAACAAAGCTGGGAGCAAGCCTGAGAAAAATGCCGTTGGAACGGCTGTCTGCCTATAAAACCGGTGATTTAAACTCCATTTTCGCCAGCAATGTTGAAGAGTCCGTTATCATCATGGGCATGGTCGCATCAATGATTGCCCAGTTGTTGTTCGTTCCCACCACCATCATTTTGGTTACCTTGTTTTTCGACTATAGACTGGCGCTTCTGATGATCGTGCTTTTTCCGGTGGCAATACCGCTTTATTACCGGATCAGAAAGTCCAATCTGGATGATAAAACAGCATTTAATCAAGCCAATGCTAACCTTGAAGCCGGGTTTATTGAGTATATACAGGGACTGCCTGTGTTGCGGGCTGTGAATAAAACAGGAACAGACGCCCGGGAATTACAGACTGCCATCAAACACGTCAGATCCGTACAGAAAAAAGGGCTGTATAAAACTCAGGCACCATTTGTCATGATTGGTCTCATCGTACACACGGTATTACTTATCATTCTGGCTTTCGGCTCTTTTTTCGTATTGAACAATACGCTGCAATTAGTAACCTTGGCCGCCAGCCTCGTGATTGTTGCCAGACTTACAGAACCCATCACGGTGCTCGTCAATGTCGTGAAACTATTTGATCTAATCGATTCTGCCTTCATCCGCATTAAATCAATCCTCACAAGTGAGTCACTGGAAATTCATAAGCCCGTCCGGGAACCGGAGAGCTTTGATATTGAATTTGATCAGGTAGATTTTTCATACCAAACGCAAAAGAGCAAAACAATTGATGGCGTGAGTTTTCTCATGCCCAATAAAAAAATGACAGCGATTGTGGGAAATTCCGGTGGAGGTAAAACCACGTTAACCCGACTTATCATGAGATACGCGGATGTCCAAAAGGGAACAATAAAAATCGGCGGTGTGGATATCAAAAACCTGGATCCCGATGACCTGATGAGGCATATTTCTGTTGTATTTCAGGATGTTTATCTCTTTGATGACACCATCCTGAACAATATAAAGATGGCAAATCCCGAAGCCACCGATGAAGAAGTGAAGGATGCTGCCAGTGCGGCCTATTGCCATGAATTTATCTCAAGACTGCCTGACGGATACGACACAAGGGTCGGCGATATCGGTGGAAGCCTTTCAGGTGGAGAAAAGCAGAGAATCAGTATTGCCAGGGCCATCTTAAAAAATGCCCCGATTGTGATTCTGGATGAGCCTACTGCCGCTTTAGACACCGAAAGCGAGGTTGCAGTTCAAAGCGCTATCGATAAACTGGTTAAAGATCGAACCGTTATCGTCATCGCTCACCGACTATCCACCATTTCCGGGGCAGATAACATTCTGGTCGTTGATGGCGGAAAAGTCATTGAAAGTGGGAAGCACGATGCGTTGATCGAGAAAAAAGGCAAATACTTCAACATGTGGTCTGCCCAACAGCGTGCAAAAGAGTGGCATATCCATACCTAAACCAACGGAGGAAACATGGAACAAAAAATCAAAGTTGACAAAGGTAATATCCAGGAAACCCTTTTATTGCCCTTATGGGGCAGAGCGTATGAAACACAAAAAGACAAACCGCGCTTGATTGATGAGAAGGCAGTAGAAATCATTGATAAACTTGATTATGACTTTTCAACCATAGCTGAAACACAATCCATGTCACAGCATGGTTGGGTGGCACGCAGCCTCCATACGGATAAAACGGCCCTTGAATTTATAAAAAAACATCCTGAAGCAACCATTGTTAATTTAGGCTGCGGTCTGGATACTACCTTCAGCCGTGTTGATAACGGTAAAATCATGTTTTACGAGCTAGATCTGCCGGATGTCATAGCACTGAGGAAAAACTTTTATGAAGACAGCAGCAGACACAAAAGCATCGCCTCATCATTTCTGGATACAAAATGGTTTGAGGAAATAGAGGTAAAAGACGGTTTACTGTTTCTGGCCGGGGGTGTGCTCTACTATTTCAGGGACGAACAGGTTAAAGAGTTTTTCATCAAAGCAGCAGACTATTTTAAAGGGTGTGATTTTTACTTCGATTCGCTGTCGCCCTTGGGATTGAAAATCGGAAAGAAGCAAGTTTTAAAGAAGGGTGATATGGGGATGGCCATGGATGAAGGATGGGCCTTAAAACCGGTGAAATCCCTGGAAAAATGGGACAAAAGATTCAAGGTCATCAGCTCCGTATCAATAGGTCGTGGCATGAAAAAAGGACTTCCCTTGAAAGCCAGAATGATGATGTCTATTCCCGATCTGCTGGGTATTTGTTCCATGGTGCACATGAGAATTGAAAATCCGGCATGAAACCGATCGACAGGTCCGGAGCAAAGACGTTTCCGGATTCATCGTTCCAAAATTCAAGCGGCAAAGCGAGCACACCATCAAGACAAGTGTCACAATGCGTTTTTTCTGAACTTGTTGGGGGTAAGTCCGGTGGAATTCTTAAAAACTTCCGAAAAACTGCTGTGAAGCTTGTAACCAACCTCATTGGCGATGGCACCAACAGACCAGTCTGAGTTTAACAGCATATCCTTTGATCTGTTGACGCGGAGAGACTGCACATACTCCGTTATCGTCGAGCCATATGTTTTTTTAAATAAAGCAGTCAGCTTGTTTTGACTCATGCAAGCGATTTTAGCTAAAGAATCCAGAGAGATAGAGTCTGTAAAGTGCTGATCCAGGTAGGCTGCGATTTCCTTTAAATGATCTTTGTCGCTAATTGGAATTTCTTCGTGATCCGATAGCAGTGACTGTCTTTTATACCACTGGATCAAAAAGCAAAGAACCTCCATGATTTTGCTTTCGTAATACGTTTTTGCAATTTCCTTCGCAGGCCGAAACAGACAAATCTGCCTTAACACCTCTGTTATTTCCGGTATGATTTCATTCTCATCGATTCCGGAGAGAATGGTGAACAGGTTGGGAGAAATTCCCGGAAACTTTTTTGGAAGAAATTCCCGGTTAAATTCCTGACTGAAACAGATGGCAATACTATTGACAACTGTGCCTCTATTGATTTTCATTTGAAAAACATCTTCCTGCTTGGAAGCATATCCAAATATACTTTGTGTGGGCATGAAATCTGTACGAAAAGTCTGCTCAGTCTTTGGAAAAACATAATTTCCTATCATCAGACACTGTTTGTTCTCATACCTGATCAAGAAATCGGTCTTAAATTTTAATGAATAAATAGCAACGGAATACCGGTTTTCAATCGGATAAAGCCAGTAATAACCGTCTCCAATGGCAGGATTCAACTGGTAGAGCAACCCGCAATCTTTCAGGCGATCTGCGTTTTTGGCGGGAAAAAGGCCAAGCATGTCAAAAAAAGGTTGATAGTATTCGTCTAATATCGTTTTCAAAACGCCTCTGCAAAAATGATAATAAGTTGTTATTGACCTTCTATGTCTCGTTGCTCATATCTACGGTTAAGTGTGCCATTTCCCGGTATCACTTGGTTAAGGAAAACAACATGGAAGGTGCCATCAAATTGAAAACCGATTGCTGAAAACACCTTCAAACTTCGGGCAGAAGTCTGTAATTGCTGTCTAAACAAGGCTCAGCAAAACGCTGAAATATATATCATTGGTTAATATAAAATTCGTATATAAGAATTATATTATTTGTGTATACCAAGATAATTTTTAAATGTAAATCACAATTGCATTATAGATATGAACTAACTTGGTTATTTCGAGCAAACATCAGAAATTCGGTCGACACATCACATCTCTGAGTTCTTTCCGACTGATAGGATTGAGTTATGGGTAGAATGAAAGACTGGATCGACTTGTCATCTAATCTACCCAATTAGCCTATGTACCCATAAATTATGCAGGATAGAGAAAAACTGTCGATAAGCAGGGAACTGATATGACAAATCGCTGTAAAAACATCTCATCTAACCAAATAAATTCTAATGAACCAAAAACAGTGGCAAATGAAACACAGGTTTTTGGGAATGTCTTTCTGGTATTCTGGCAGAGGGTCGAAAACCAAAGAATGGCTTTGACAGACATCTTTTGTCTTTTCTAATATTATGTTTTTGTATAATAGAAAAATTAATTTCACTTATACGAACTAGAAACCAATGAAATTGATATTAAAAAGAAATTCAGAAGTCAGGTATCCGGATTTACCGGGATGATCTGTTTTAGCGGGATAGCATATGTCGAATGTTGATGCACTTAGAAATCAAAACCTCCTGCTCAAGGAGAAGTATAAACGACACCGGTTCAAAAAAAAACTCTTCGTTATTGTTCTTATTCCGGTTGTTGTTTCACTGGTTGGCTCAGCCATTGCTATCGGCTCGGCAGATATTTCCTTTGTGGATGTTTATTCGACAATATTCCAAAAACTGATTCCGGGTTTTAATCTTTTAGGCGTGGAGATTCCGGGGCATACACACATTATCATCTGGAAACTCAGGCTTCCGCGTATTTTGATGGGATTAACGGCAGGCATTGCTTTAGGTTCTACCGGGGCGGTAATGCAGGTAGTGTTAAGAAATCCGCTTGCCGATCCTTATATGCTGGGTATTGCATCGGCAGCGGGATTTGGTGCCTCTCTTGCCATTGTGCTTGGCGTCGGCGTTTTTGGGGGCTCATATCTGATTATCGGTAATGCTTTTTTGTTTTCATTGATTTCATCAGCACTGATTCTATTGTTAGCAGGAAGAAAAGGTGCCTCGCCCGAGTCCATGATTTTGACAGGGCTTGCGCTTTTGTTTTTCTTTCAGGCCATGACCACAATGATACAGTACTTTGGAGATTCCGAAGCTGTTAAAGCAGCAGTATTTTGGACAGTAGGGGACCTTGGCAAAACGGACTGGAGTAAATTGGGAATGGCACTCCCCCTCCTTGTTGTTGGTATAACCATTTTAATCTGGAAATCGGGGGATTTGAATATTATGAATACCGGTGATGCCAGTGCAAAAAGCCTGGGGATTAATGTCCAAAGTACCAGGATGTTGATGATGGTTGTTTGCTCAATCATGGTTGCCGGTGTTGTGAGTTTTACGGGGACAATTGGTTTTATTGGATTGGTGGCGCCTCACCTGGTCAGGATGATTGTCGGTGCCGACAATCGAATTCTGGTCCCTGCTTCCGGACTGGTCGGAGCTGTGTTTCTGGTACTGGCAGATACGGTTGCCCGCACTATTATTTCACCGGTTATACTCCCGGTTGGTGCGGTAACAGCTTTTCTCGGAGTACCGCTGTTTATTTATCTGATCGTCATGAAAAAGGGGGGTTTTGCATGAAAGTAGTTGTTGAAGATCTCTATTACTCCTACCCCGGAAAGGACGTTTTAAAAGGAGTGAATCTCAGTCTGAAGGAAACTGAGATTATGTGTGTGGTTGGACCGAACGGCAGCGGAAAAAGCACCCTGGTCAAATGTGTGGAAGGGCTACAAATGCCACGTTCAGGGAAGATACTGTTTAACGGTGAGGATGCATTGGGATTCAGCCGGCCCGAGATAGCGAGGATGATCGGATACGTCCCCCAAAGCAGTAGCCAACTGTTTTCATCATCAGTCTTCGATACGGTTCTGATGGGTAGAAAACCCTACTATTCCTGGCGCTGCAGTGATGAGGATATTGATATCGTTGCTGATATTCTTCAGCTGATGGAGCTCGATGATCTGGCCATGGACAATTTCAATAACTTGTCAGGAGGACAGCAGCAGCGTGTGCTTATTGCCAGGGCCCTTGCGCAGGTGCCTGAATTACTTTTGCTGGATGAACCCACATCAGCCCTGGATATAGCTCACCAATTGGAAGTAATGGAAATTATCCATGATCTGGTTCATGACAGAAAGATCAGTGTGATGATGGTCATCCATGATCTGAATTTGGCATCCCGCTATGCCGACAGCATTCTCATGCTTCTTGAAGGCCGTGTTTATGCCACCGGATCGGCGAAAGATACCCTGACCAAACCAAACATTGCAGAGGTCTATGGCGTGGAAACCGGTATTCATGACCTGGATGGAACTTTATCGGTGACTCCCGTCAGGCGAGTGCAAAAGCAATCACTGCGGAATTAATTGATGTGATGGCTGTTCAACCTCTCAACCAACCTGTTGGCAGGGATGTACGTTCCTGATAATAACTTATCCATATTCCAAAGGATGAAGCAATGAAAGAAAAAACCTCGGTTGTCGTTGAAGAGTATCTTCAAGCCATTTATTCCCTCTACACCCAGGGGGATACCATTAAGGCTGTTACCCTGACAAAATGGCTCAAAAGCAGTCCTTCCACAGTGCACGCAACGTTATCCAGAATGCAGCGGGATAAACTGGTCAAGGTCAATTCAAAAAAACAGATCAGCTTAACCAAGCTGGGTAAAGAAAGAGCCGAATCACTGGCACGCAGACACAGGCTTGTGGAGGCGTTTTTGTGTAATATACTTGGAATATCGTGGCATGAAGTGCACAAACATGCCCACGTGTTGGAGCATGGCTTAACTCCGCTCGTGGAGGAAAAGCTGGCGGAATTTCTTGGTTTTCCAAAATCGTGTCCCCATGGAACCCCTCTTCCTGGTGAAGACCGGTTCTTACCTGAAAATACCCAAAGCCTGGATAAGTTTAACCAGGGGGAGATAGTACAAATTGTTAATATCGGAGAGATACTCGAAGAATCGGTTGATTTGATGAAGTTCCTGCAGGACCATGAAATTGTTCCCGGGGTAAACCATGAAATAGTGGAAAGAACTGAACTCACGGAAACCATGAATCTTCAATCCGGCAACGGTAACACGACTCTGACCTTTGACATTGCCGGAAAGATCGGGGCAGTGAAATCGGATGTCAAGATAAACTAGTTTAGGTCTAAGGCTGATTGTTCCGCCTCATCTTTGGCTGTTTGCAGTGTTTCAATGATCTTTAAGCCGGCAACAGCCTGGGATGTTGCATATTTTTTATTTGAAACTGCCACAAAAGCTTTTTTTGCAGTTTTCCAGTCATCGACTTCCAACGCCGCGTTGCCCAGCATCAAATAAACCTTTTCCTGTTCCGGCTTCAATTCCAGACTCTTGCTAAGCGATTTGATCGACTTGTGGTATTGTCCGTTATCGTAAAACAGGCGACCCTTATCTTGAAACAAGTCTGCATCAGGCTGCAGTATAAGTGCATCGGAATACATTTTGGAAGCCATGTCATACCGGTGTAAGGCGGTGTAAGCTGCTGCCCGCTTTTTATACAATTCCACAGAATTGGACTGTGACTTTTGATAGCAGAATGCCGCTTTCAGCGGAGCATTCAGGAACATATATATATCTCCTAATTCAACCCAGTCTCTTTCTTTTGGTTCTGCAAGTCTAAGGTAAATTTCAAGGCTGGCGGCACCACGAAGGTAATCCTCTTTTTCAAGTTGAATACCTGCCAGAATCTGCCAAAAGGCCGCGTCACCCGGATATCTTTTTAGATAAGCCAGAATAGTGCTTTCAGCCTTTTTCTTGTTTTTGCTTTCCAGGTAGGAATGAACGATCAATTTGATCCAACGTCTTTTGACGGAAGGGTGTGACTCTATGTGCCTTTTGGCCAGGCGGATGGTGTCTTTGTACTGTTTTTCAAAGTAATAGAGTGTTGCAGCCTGGTATAGAATTTCATGCTGTTGGCGATTGTTCAGCTCATAAGCTTTTTCAAAATAGGCGGCGGCTTTTTTATTCTGTTTTAATTGATAGGAGATGATTGCAAGATTTCTACAGAGCAAGAAATCATCAGGTTTTAGAGCAAATCCTTTTGTGAATGCCCAGTGGGCTTTTTCCAATTTTTCCGTTTGATGGTAAAGGCTTCCTAAAAAGGAATAGACAATAACCGGGGGGTTTTCAGGTTTCTTGTTCAGATAACTTTCCAAAAGACCGATGGCTTCATCCGGTTTTTCTTCCTGCTGTGCTTTTTGTGCGTTATACAAAAGGCGCTGTACTTTTCTGGAATACTGTTCTTTCGCAACAATCGTGGTTGTGACCCCCATGATTAAGAAAGCGAGAACCAATTGGCGCCAGCATGAACGACGACAATTTGGGGGAGAGAGAATAATCTTAATCATGGAGGTCATAAAGTGTTGATAATTAAGTTACAATTGAAAGTTGATGGGAACGATTACCCTGGTGGCAACGGCCTCACCCTGGTAAAATCCGGGTTTAAACCGCCATTTCGTAACAGCGTTGACAGCACTTTTATCGAAAACTCCCAACGGTTCTGACTTAAGCACTTTGATCTGCCCGACATTGCCGTTGCTGTCCACAATAAACTGCAAGGTGATAGATCCTGTCTGGTTCCTTCTTTTAGCTGAATAGGGATAGATTGGGTCTATTTTATAAAGCAGTCTCGGTTTTTGATCGAGTTCCGAAAGATCAAACAGGGTTTTGGGCGCTTGAAACATCGGCAGGCCAGGGGTGATTCCCAGGCTGATTTCAGTTTCAAAGCCAAACCCGGAACCCACTTCTCCGAAGTCAAAATCGGGTGGTGGTTTAACCTTCGCCTGCTTAATCGAGGGGACCTTGAGTTTTTTTATTTTTAGCTTTTTTTTCTTTAAGGGTTTTTTCTTTTCCTTGGACAATGGCGGCGGTTCTTTTGGTATTGTCAGTAAAACAGGTCTTTCATAGCTATTGAACTGATTGTTCTCCTGTTTTCTGGAAAGACTGGACATGGCCAGGTATAGCGCACCATTAATTGCTATAACTAGAATTCCGATAACAGCCCATTTAAATAGACTTAGCCTGCCTCTGATCATTTTTTCTTCCGTGTCGCAACACTTAGATTTTTTACACCCGCCAGGCGGCAAGCATCCAGTACCTGGATTACTTTTCCTGAATAACTCTGCGTATCGGCGGCAATCACAACCGACCCTTCGGGAACTTCTGCCAGGAAGCGTTCCATTCTGGCTCGAACTGATCGAACGTCAATAATCTGTCCTTCGATGTAAACGTGCCCCTCTTTTGTGACGCCTATCACCATATTGGTTTTTTCGCTGGTGACTGAAGATTTGGCCACAGGTCGATTGATTGTCACTCCGGCTTCTTTGACGAAGCTCGTGGTGACAATAAAAAAGATCAGCAGAATAAAAATCATGTCCATCAGGGGGGCCATATCGATTCCGGGTGATTTTCGTTTACCCCGGTGGCCATATCGTAAACTCCTCAATTAACTCTCCTTAGTTAGTGCCTGAACGAAAACCAAATTAACCCGTGTCAATAAAAGATTTAAAAGCAGCTTGGTACTTCGAAGTTTAGTGCTTTCAGCTCTCAGCCGGTTTTTGCTTGTCATTGTAATGTCTTAAGCTGACGGCTGACAACACGTCAATCTTCAGCTGAATTCCGGTATCCGGTATAAGACCGGATAAGGGTCTAGCGACTTTCCGTTCAGGTACTAGTTAGCCAATGCCGGTATACCGGTTGGCGACTGTTGATTTTCCAAATAGTTGACTGTACCCAAGGCAAATCGTCTGATGCGTTCCAGAAGCCTGTCTGTTCTTCTTTTTAAAATGGTGCCGATGAGTAGGCCCGGAACTGATATGATAAGGCCTGTCTGGGTAGTGATAAGTGCCTCGGAAATCCCTGAAGCCAGTGCTCGCGCATTTCCGGTGCCGAACTGTCCGATAGTATCGAAGGTAGTAATCATTCCCATCACGGTACCAAGTAAGCCCAGCAAGGGTGCCACTGCAGCCAGAAGCAAAATAGTATGTATATACTTATCTGCCCTGTTGCGAAAGCCCAGCAGAATGCTCTCTACCAGTTTTTGATCGGTTGAGGATTTACCGCTTCGCTTCTTATGAAAAATGATAAGAAACTCTTTCTGCCAGGTGCAGCCTTTTGATACGCAGTCATTTTCTGATTCCATACATCCTGCTACGGGTTGCTCTCTTCCCATACTCAGCAGTTGCCAGGCCACTACCAAGATAAGCAGCCAGATAAAAAGAGATATGATCAGCATGGGAATCATC
>JAKSDL010000535.1 GCA_022360105.1 Pseudomonadota bacterium | reverse complement strand
AGATCGCTGTATTCCACTTTTATTTTGCCAACCACCGTGGCTCCGACTTTAACCATTCCAACAGAACTGCTTTTTCCTTCCAGGGCGGTAACAATTCTCTCATTAATCGAAAAAAGCCCGCCAATGTGTTTTACTCCGAAATCGTTAACCGGCCACAAGTTTCCGGAAAAATAGCTAAATTCAGTAACTCTGCCTGAAATCGGAGCATGAATTCGATGATAATCGGAAGGACTTAAATAAAGGGTAATGAAAAACCCATCCTTAAACAGCTTGGCGTGTTTTGGCCCCACAAGATCTGTTAGTGAGTAATACACTCCCTTGGTTTGAATCATCAAACCGTTGGCAATGTCTCCAAACTCGGCCACACTGCCATCAACCGGACTGATCACAGAATCCGGATCATTGTCTATAGGTCTGGATTTCGGATTTAACTGCCGGGTGAAAAAATCGTTGAAAGTCTTAAATTTCTCTAACGAAGGTGCTTTGATCTCATTCAAATTCACTGCATAAAATCTGCTGTAAAGCTGAATAAACGAGACCAATAAGGGCGAGGGAAGTTGCAGGTCTGCAAGCTTGCCGAAAAGCTTGCTTACCAGGTTTTTAGGCAACAGTCTAAGAAACAGGTATCTCATAGAATGGAAGATTTGGGGTTGATAGCCGTGATTTGGTTAATACAATAAGTTAAGGGGATTGAGACTATTTGTCATCCTGAACCGGCAACCTGTGCAGCAATACAAATTGGTGGATTCGCTTCCAGACTGTATTGAACAGTCTGTTCGCTTGATCCACTTTTGATTCTATGTTGCCGGAGCAGTTTCTGAAGCTGCCGGACCTCCTTCCAGTATTTCTTTCAATTGATTGACAGTTACGGTCTCGATCTCCAGCAATAATTTGGCCAGGGTGTTTAGCTGCTCGAAATTATCGGTCAGAATCTGCTTCGCCTGGCTATAACTTTTTGTTATCAGAGATAAAACCTCTTTTTCAACTGCCTGCATGGTTTCTTCGGATGCGGGATCTTCAGCATTGTAGTCAATGGCCAGGTAGTTGCCACTATCGCCCTGGGGGATGGATAAAGCACCAAGGTTTTCACTCATACCCCATTTGCAGACCATTTGATAAGCGATGTTGGTTGCATTTTTTAAGTCGCCTTCCACCCCGGTTGAATAATCCTTTAACACAAGCTCTTCAGCAGCCCTGCCACCCATTGCAACTGCCATTTTGGCGACCAGGGCTTCTTTTTCAAGACTTAATTTATCCGTTTCCGGCAAAAAGGAGGTCAATCCCAGGGCTTGTCCTCGAGGAATGATGGTGATTTTGTGCACAGGGTCGGCCTTTTCCAAATGATATGCTACAAGCGCATGACCTGCCTCGTGGTAGGCTGTGGCTTTTTTCTCGTCCTCTTTCATAATCATGGAGCGGCGTTCTGCCCCCATCATCACCTTGTCACGAGCCCATTCCATATCTTCAAGCATTACCTTGGATTTATTCATTCGAGCGGCGTGCAGGGCACTCTCGTTGACCAGGTTTGCCAGGTCGGCTCCGCTGAATCCGGGAGTTCCCTTAGCTATGACTTCCAGGTCCGCTTTGGGATCAAGTTGAATTTTTTTGGAGTGGACTTCCAGAATCATCTTTCTGCCTCGGATATCCGGCAATCCAACATGCACTTCCCGATCAAACCGGCCAGGTCTGAGCAAGGCGGGATCAAGAATATCAGAACGGTTGGTAGCAGCAATGGTGATGATTCCTTCAGAGCCATCAAACCCATCCATTTCAACCAATAAGGCATTCAATGTCTGTTCGCGTTCGTCGTGACCACTACCAAGACCGGCACCCCTGTGTCGACCCACGGCATCGATTTCATCAATGAAAATAATACAAGGAGCGTTTTTGTGCGCTTCTTCAAACAGGTCTCTGACTCTGCTGGCTCCCACACCTACAAACATTTCCACAAAATCCGAGCCGGAAATACTAAAAAAAGGTACACCGGCTTCACCGGCCACAGCCTTTGCGAGCAAGGTTTTACCGGTTCCGGGAGGACCAACCATTAAGACACCTTTGGGTATTTTTCCACCCAGGGTTTGAAACTTTCCCGGGTCTTTCAGGAAATCAACAATTTCCGTCAATTCTTCTTTGGCTTCTTCAACGCCGGCGACATCCTGAAAGGTAACTTTAAGCGTGTGGTCGACATATTTTCTGGCTTTGGATTTTCCAATGGACATGATCTTGCCTGAACCCGGCATTTTTCTCATCATAAATATCCAAACACCAATCAATAAAAGAAGAGGCCCCCATTGCAGCAATAAAATCAGGTACCAGGGTGTCTCATCTTCGTCTTCGAATTTTATTCGCACTCGCTGGGCTCTAAGATTTTCGACCAATGAACCGTCCCGATAAGCCCAGACAGTCCGAAATTTCTCGCCGGAAGCAGTTTCTCCCTTAATCACTTCGCCGCTGATGACTACGTTGGCTAACTGGCCCCGGTCCAGTCGTTGCAGGAATTCGCTGTAATCGATTTCGTAAGTGCCGGTTTCACTGAAATCCATGCGATTGACAATGGTGAAAAACAGGACCAATAACACAAGGCCTGTTAAAAGAGATCTACTATTCACAGGGTATCTCCGGTTCTAATTGCTTGATTGCATCAAATTGACTTTATCGATGCTCTGTTAAGAATTGTTTAATGTTTTGGTATTCAGATTCAACAATCCGATTTGTTTCCTTCATTCTGTCCAGTATCTCAAATATCGAGATGATTGAAAACAGGTGATACCCCTTCTTTTCCAGGCGTTCCTTACCTCCCTGTTCCCGGTCTATCAGCACCACAACATCGGAGATTTTCAATCCCTGGTTTTCAAAGGTCGTAAAGGTTTCCAGTTTTGAGCCGCCATCTGTGATCAGGTCGTCAACGACTAGAACGGATTCACCCTCTTGCCAGATTCCTTCAACCTGTTTGGCGGTGCCGTAGTCCTTTACCTCTTTGCGGGCATAAATCATCGGTTTCCCGGATTGCAAACTGAAAGCAGTCGCTATGGGAAGTGCAGTATAAGGTATTCCTGCGATTCTCTGAAATGAGAGGTCTCGGGAAATCTCCATTAACGCTGCAGCTATTTTGGTAAGTAGGTCCGGATAGCTGATAATCAGTCGCAGATCGAGATATATCGGTGATTTGATGCCGGATTTAAGGACAAATTCACCGAATTTTACAGCCCCGATAGCAATCAAATCATCTATTATGGCTGTTTTATTGATTGACATCTGTTTAGGAAGTTAGTTTTTGGTATACCTCTTCATATTTATCGAGGGTTTTAGTGATGATCTCTCCTGGTAGCTCCGGTCCGGGAGGTGTTTTATCCCAATCCAATGTAGAGAGATAGTCCCGGATAATTTGTTTGTCATAGCTCTTTTGAGATTGTCCCGGCACATAGTCACCGGCGGGCCAGAAGCGGGAAGAATCGGGCGTGAGTATTTCATCAATCAAGATCACTTCTCCATTAAGCAATCCGAATTCAAACTTGGTATCAGCAATAATAATTCCCTTTGATAAAGCGAAGTCTGAAGCAGTTTTGTACAATTCCAGGGATTTCTCTTTTACCAGGTCAACAATGGCCGGATCGATGACTTTTTTCAGTTCATTTTCATCTATGTTTTCGTCATGGCCCTCCTGAGCTTTGGTGGAAGGAGTAAAGATCGGTTCTTCCAATTTGGCTGATTCGGTCAGACCTTCTGGCAATTCTATTCCACAAATCTTTCCGGTTTTCTTGTAGTCCTTAAAACCGGATCCGGAGAGATAGCCCCGAACAATGGCTTCCAGTTCGATCATTTCTGTTTTCCAAACCAGCACTGAACGGTCCTTTAAGATATCGCTGTACTCTGCGCATTCCTCCGGAAAATCCTTGACCTGGGCGGAGATGATATGGTTTTTGATCATGTCCTTTGAAAAATCGAACCAAAAATTGGAAATCTTATTGAGTAAAGCTCCCTTTCCGATTATCAGGCTCGGCAAAACCACGTCGAAAGCAGATATGTTATCGGTTGCTACAATCAACAATTTGTCGTCAAAATCATATACTTCTCTGACTTTACCTTTTTTATAAAGATTCAGATTGGGACAAAGCAAGGAATTTGGCTGCATGGTCATTTTTTTAAAAGTTGAATGGTAATCGGGTTGAATTAAAAGCAGGAAGACGATTCGTCGAAGAAATGTTCCTTATCTCTCAAAACTACACTTCACAAGTGATGCCTACAAGAGCAAATTTACATGTCACACCTTCTTTGGCATAATTGAAGCGAATATTTAGTCATTGCAACACCTGACAAGAATCAATACCTCTGAAGGGACTGACAATCAATATCATGAATCTTGGTTTAACATAAAGGTTTGGGCGATAATTGGTTGATCATGATTTAACTTATTGTTGCGCCTGTTATTCTTCATCGGCTCGACCCTTCGATTGCGATGATTCGGTTATCAGCTGTTTCATTAGGTTTGATGACCAATACCGAATTTTGTAAGACGACCTGAAACATGGATTATTTACCTGTATTTCTAAATATTAAGAACCAGAACTGTCTGGTGTTAGGTGGTGACGAAACTGCGGAAAGCAAAATATCTCTGCTTTTAAGAGCGGGAGCCAAGGTGACGGTGATCGCTCCCTCCCTCAAAGAGTCACTGTCCGTACTCGCGACAAATGGCGAGTTTACCCATCATGCCAGGGCATTCACACCGGAAGATTTTGACGGCAAACGAATTGTAATTGTTGCTGATGAAGATGACACTATACGCAAAGAAGCCACGGCAATCACCACAGAAAAGAACATACCGGTAAATGTTGTGGATTGCCCTGAATTGTGCACATTCACGATGCCTTCCATCATCGATAGATCGCCCGTACTAATTGCGGTGTCGACAGGCGGGGCATCACCCACGCTTGCCAGATTAATCCGGGCAAAATTGGAAGCAATGCTACCCCAGGCTTATGGCAGACTGGCAACCCTGATTTCAGAATTCCGCATCAAGGCCAAGGAGTTAAACAGAGACCGGGAAGAAAAAAGGAAATTCTGGAATAAAATCTTTTCCAGCCCTATCATCGACCTCTTTCTTTCAGGAAAAGAGAGGCAGGCCAAAGAAGAAATACAGAAGGAATTTGAAAGCAGGGAAACACGTAAAGCCAGCACAGGCCAGGTATGTCTGGTTGGGGCAGGCCCTGGTGATCCGGATTTGCTGACGCTAAGAGCACTACGCTTAATCCAGAATGCGGATACGATTGTTTATGATCGATTGGTTTTTCCAAGTATTTTGGATTATGCCCGTCGGGATGCCGAATTAATTTATGTAGGCAAGAAAAGCGCCTTACATACGGTCCCTCAGGATCAGATCAATCAGAAGCTGGTGGATCTGGCTAGGGAAGGAAAAATGGTGGTGCGTTTAAAAGGCGGTGATCCCTTTATTTTCGGCCGGGGAGGTGAAGAGGTTGAGGAGTTGATAAAAGAGGGTATCAGCTACCAGGTTGTACCTGGCGTGACAGCTGCATCAGGCTGCAGCACGTATGCCGGTATTCCGCTGACGCATCGTGACTATGCCCAGTCATGCACACTTGTTACAGGACATTTAAAAGACGGCAGCATGGATTTGAACTGGGGTTGCCTGACCCGAACCAATCAAACCATTGTTTTCTACATGGGGGTCGCGAATATTGAGAGGGTCACCAGTGGCCTGGTTCAACACGGTATGAAGCCTGATATGCCTGCAGCTGTGGTGCAAAAAGGGACGACTAAAAATCAAAAGGTGTTCACCGGGACAGTGACTACTATCTCTGATGTAGTCAGGCAAAACGATGTCAAACCGCCTAGTTTGATTATTATTGGCGAAGTTGTGAATCTGCATAAAAAACTGGGTGGATCGGCATTGGACAGGATTATTGCAGACCATTAATCCGGAGTATTTTTTGAAGAAAGAGTCAAAGATCTATTCAGCAAATGGAGGGATAGGTTCAGGCGCTTATCTTTTGACAGGATGTTGATGCAGGAATTTAAAAATCTCTTTTCTTGATTTCGGCATCACCACATCATTGATCATGCTTTCATCGGGTGATACTGATTCGGAGGTTAAAACTTTAACCACCATTCCATCTTCCAGGATTTTGTCTCTTGGGTAACGCACGCCGTCGATAACTCCCCCGATCGTTTTTAATCCCAGTTCCGAGTGAACCATAAAAGCAAAATCAAGAATAGATGATCCATATCTTAATTCGATAACGTCTCCGGCCGGTGTAAGTGTTTGTATTGTTTTGGCTTTGCTGTAGCGAAAAACATCATCGATACGGATATTGTCCGATGCTACCTCCAGGTACAAATTTAGGAATTCCTTATAATTTTCGGAATGATAAACTCCTTCGTTTATCAATGTCAGTATTCCTCGTCGGTTATTTTCCTGAAATTCCCTGGTAACGATCAGAATATTGATCCGTTCCCCGTTGATAATCACCTTGGTGGAAAGCCCCCGCCATCCGTTCGCCTTGGGATTGGAAATATAGTCGTAAATATTCATGGGAATGGATCTAAAGCTGGTATGGATGTAGCCCAGCACATTGTAACAATCCAGGGTGCTTTGGGTCTCCACGATAATTGCGTTTAAGACACGAACAATTTCACTGCGATTGAAAAGATATTCCTGAGGTTGCGTATATTGAGGGGAAACAGAAACGATCAGTCCTGGCGGGGTATAATTCTCAATCTTTTTTATTATTTTTAAGATCGCCGCTTTCCGTTCCTTGTAGATAGACATTAGCCGGTCAGCGGTAGTGCGATAGGTTTTGGGATACAAGGTTTTGAAGATGCGATCCCTTAATTCCTCTTCGATATCGATTAACCCCAGACCGTGAGCCACCTCCACATAAATGGCCGTGGTTTCCTGACAGATGCGCCTTTGCTTGCGGCGAGCCAGATATCTCAGGTCAGACAAATTGTCCAGACGATCTAACAATTTGACTAGAATGACTCGGAAATCGATGTTGCCCAGTTGAAAAATCTTGTAAAGCGTCAGATTTTGATTCTCTCGCACCTTGGTAAGGGCATTGACAAGATCTGATACAGTGCGACCGAAAATCTTTAAGATATCCTGATCAATTCTTTTCTTCTCTTTCTCTCCTACGGTATCTTCAATGGAATCGTGTAGCAGAGAAGAAATGATGGTGTTGGTGTCCAGGTTGTATTCAATAGCACTGAGAGCAACACGGAGAGGGTGGACAAAGTAGTAGTCACCGGTTTTTCTGTATTGGTTTTTATGAACTGTTTCTCCCAGTTTTATTGCCTTGTCGACTGCCGGTCGGTCGATTTCCGGATGTTCGTCCAGTTTTTTATAGAGCAGCTTCTTATAATACTCAAGATTCTGCTGAGGATTCGTAACCTCGTTATTTAAAGGTTCTGGGCTGTTGCTGGTAACTATCAGCTTTTCGTTTTCCAGGTTACTTACAAGCATTTCCGCTGCCTCCCAAGTGATGTTTAGGTTCCAGCAGAAACGACATACGCTGAAGCTTTGTGTAAAACTGGCAAGCCTGAAGTCGTTTTTCATCAGCCATGTTGTAAAACTTGGTAGTTCTGGAAATCGATTTCTGGGTATCAGCCAGACGGTTTATTGCTTTTAAACAAAAACTGGCTGCCAGCTGCAAATAGGGAATCTCCTTGGTGCGTTTGTAGCTGGCATGATAGGTTTGGCTCCATTGCATATCTTTTCTGGAGCGTGTCATTTGATTGGTGAATTGTATGTCTACCGGTGGTTTAACAGCTTGCTTTGTTTGGGGCTGCTGACGCTGGGCCGGCGATTGTTGTTGAGTTTGGATGCCCGGCTTTGTTTGCGTTTGCTGTTGACCAATCACCTGGCTCAATGGCAGGAACCCGCAAAAAAAGAGCAAAAGAATCACAACAAGCAAAATGTGTTTGCTACCCATATTGTCTGATCAGCAAAGTGGTGAATAAAGTGACTAAGGAACGTGGGTTTAGTTTCTGGATGTATCGTCAGATGTGTTTCCAGTTGGCATGGCATCTGTGTCTGGTTTTCCGCCTTCGTCCCACCTATATGATTCAGAGAGTTCGGCTCCGATAAATTTAGCCCCCGACATGTTACACGATCTGAAATCGACACGTTCGAACTTGGCAGCGGAAAAATCAGCCCCGGTAAAATTAGCTCGCTCAAACGTAATGGAATTCAACTTGGCATTTACAAAATTAGCGTTCGTAAAATTAGCCTGCTTGCACTTGGTTTCTGTAAGATTTGATTCAATAAACACTGTATCTTTCAGATCTGCATTGTTGAGAAACATTCCCGAAAGATCAGCACCTTTTAAATTTGCCCCTTTCAAAGATTGTCCTTTTTCCAGTTTTTTCTTTAGCAGCTCCTTCATTTGGGTATGGGTGTGTCTATCTCCCATGGTGGCTGCTTGAAACTTCTCGTTTGTTTCTCTTAAACGTTCCGCGAGCATCTTTGCAAAATTGCGATACAATTTAAATGCCAGCAACATGTTGTGTTGGGATAGCAGACTTTCATTAATAACCAGCAGAATGGCATCGCCGCCTTCGATATAAGCGCTGGCGGAACGGGGTGATTGATTGATAACCCCCATCTCTCCGAAACAGGCACCGGGCTGCAAAACCGTCAGTACTTCTTCTTTCTTATTTCCAACGTATTTGGTGATTCGAACGTTTCCAACCAGAATGATATACATTTCATCCCCCTTGGAGTTTTCTTTAAAAACCACGTCTCCATCGGAATATTTTTCACTGACTGCCAGTTTAAGAAGAGCAAGAAGTTCGCCATCTGTGAAAGAGGAAAAAAATGATACGCTTTCCTTCAGCTTTAAAAATATCTCTTTCGATAATTGCATTCTATCCCCAGGAACAAAACCACTATTGCTGTTTAAGCAGAATCGACGCAGATTACATCGGTTTGAGATGTTAATAATTCAAGTTCAGCTTCTGTTACCAATACTTTTCGATTGTATTTCAAGGTGGGGTTAAATAGCTTAATTTCTACCAACCCTTCATTTCTAGCTACTTCAATCTTATTACCCGTAATTTTAGCAGTCCTGTTGAGGTCTTCAAGTAGTGAAATTAGCAATTTGGCCCGTTTAAATCGATTGAATTCCTTGTTCTTTGCCAGGGTAAAGTAGTTTTTGTTTCGTGATATTTTCCCTTCCTGAATATCCTTCATCAAAGCACTAATATCTTCAATGTCTTCTTTGGAGCTATACAATGGTTCTCCTCAGTTAGAATATTAACAAGCTGTTAGACAAAAACTGAAAATGAAATCATTGGGAAAACTCTTTCTGTTTTATCTCCGGTTAAGAGACAGAACAACACGAATCACATATCAACTACTCAGGAAATCTCCTCCTTGCCTGTTTTTGCCGAGACAAAAGGGTGGTATAGACAAAGTATTTTAGTCTGAAGTTGGTACCTAAGAATCGTGTGAAAATTTATTAAACGATAGTAATCTACTTCAGACGGAAGAGAGAACTTGAAAAAACCGCCCTTCCGCTGACGCGGATTTTGCTATTTCAACAAAAGAGTTCCTGTGGTGCCTTTTATGAGAGAAAAAAAAAAAAAAAGCAAAGTATCAAGCATAGAGTAAATCTTTAAACCAGCGAGATCGCTTTGCTAAAGCTCGGAAATTCCTAAACTGATTGTATCACCAAACACGTATTACACACATTTTACGGTTTGGTTTAGCCTCGCTTACTCTGCAAATACAGGCCTTTATCCAGGTTTTGACTATGCTATCAGCTATCGGCTATCTGTTTGCGGAACAATTTCTCATGATTGGGCAAGCACTTGAAAAACCATCTCCTCAATCAAACGGTAACTTTTATACTTTAAATAATTGTCCCCCCCTATTTATTCATCAAAATAGAAAGAGGAGCTTTCACCAAAGACCGATAACGGATATCCGGAAACTGAGCACTATATCATACGACTTTGGCGTTGCATGGTTATGGATTGGAAAGCCGGCATATTTTAAAGACCCTAAAATGTGTGGTATTATAGCACTATTTTATACACACCAATTAGCTAAAAACAAAGGAGTCCTGGCACAATCGGTCGAATTTGCCTTTCCAGAATTATATAATTCCCCAATTATCCGTCGAGTAGCATTTTAATTAAGGCCATTCTTACCCAAACACCATTCTGTGCCTGTTCAAAATAGATCATTCTAGGATCGTCATCCACTTCCGGACTGATTTCACGTTCCCTGGGCAGAGGATGCATAACAATGGCATTGTCTTTTAACAAGGGCAAGGTATCTACATCGATTCTGTATTTGTCGGCAGCCTTGGAATAGTTTTCCATATGCAAAAACCGCTCTTTTTGGACACGTGTCATATAAATACAGTCAGCTAACTCCACTGCATGTTCAAAATCCATTTCCTTCCAGGGGACACTATTATTGTCCAGATAGTCTTTAATATCATCATTCATGGCGCAAATTGGAGGAGCCACGAAGATGATATTGACCTTAAAGAATCGACCTAGCAGGTAACATAAACTTCTGGTTGTTCTTCCATATTTCAGGTCGCCAACCATGGCCACAGTCAGTCCGTTCAAATCGTCAAAATGATCCTGGATGGTATACAGATCCAACAGTGCCTGGGTGGGATGCTGCCCTGCTCCATCTCCGGCATTGACGATGGGAATGCTTGAAATACTGGCTGCACGCTTGGCGGCGCCAATTTCAAAATGTCGAATTGCCACAATATCTGCATATCCGGAGACAACTTTGATGGTATCTTCCAATGACTCGCCTTTGGTGTTGGATGAGAATTCCTTGGCGTTTTCCGTAGAGATGACTCGTCCACCCAACTGAAGCATGGCCGATTCAAAGGAAAGCCTGGTCCTGGTAGAAGGCTCATAAAAGAGAGTAGCCAGTATCTTTCCAGGCAACTGATACTTGGTTCGGTTATCTTTCATTTCGCCAGCCAGCTGAAAAAGATAATCCAGGGTTTCTTTGTCAAATTGTTGGGATTCAATAGCGTGTTCAAGTTTTTTCACAGCTTTTCCGTAGGGTTTATTGTTGGAGAATGGAAACGAACATCATTGGTGGCAATCGCCCGGCTTCCTGGCATGGAGCCGTGAATCTTCTCTGTTGGCAACTACAGACCTGATTTCGAGTTTGGATTCCGTGTTATCCCTACGATATTTACCCTGTTTGCCTTCGGTAATCAATTCGTTTTATTTGCGTAAAAGAACCGTTCGATTTAATATTCTGTATTTACAACTATTGACAAGTATTTTGACATCAAAATCTGTCTGCCATATTGCTCTTGTTTGTTCTGTGTGCAATCTGACAAAATCCAATGTCACTGGAACAATCAACATTCAATTATGAATGCTCCGGATAGAGCAAATCAATAAAGTAAAATTGCCAGAAGGTCATAATTGGTTACTACATTTTGAATGAGGTTTTACAATTACAGCAATGTATTAGTGGATTTAGCAGATGAGTGAAACAACGCCGTACACGCCGCCTCTTTCCAATTTGGAAGAAGAATTATCAGAAAAATCAGAAACTTACTATGAACATCAGCCACTTTCTCCAAAAAATCTGATTCGTCTGTTTTTTAAACCACGAAAGTACTTCAACAAGTCAATCATCATCCAATCAAAGTTCAGCACTTTATCAGTGATTTATATATTTGGGATTGTTAACGCTCTGGAGCGGATTGATCAGAACCTGATGAAGGCTGATCTAGGAACAAGATATTCCGGCATGGAGTTTATCACATCGAGCTGGATGGGGTATTGGATTTTTGTATTAGGCGTCGCGGTACTTTCCGCTCTGTTTACCTGGTATATTGCCGGGTGGTGGTACAAAGTAAGATTGTCGTGGTCTGGCGTCGAACATCCTGATCCTGTTGAAGCAAGAATAGTGTATGTTTATTCATCGTTTGTTTACACCCTTCCAACCTTATTGTTCAGCATAGTCCAGTCTTTCTTTTTTGCGAATTACCTCGAAGCATGGCAATCTGATGCGATGATCAGTGGTTTGCTACTATTGCTTTTTCCGATTTGGTCATGTTTTACCAGTTACTTTGGAGTTGAATCCAAATTTAATGCGAAGGGACTGGCAGCGAAAATGTGGTTTCTTATCCTTCCCCTGCTACTCTACGCAGCAGCTATCGGGCTTATTATCTTTTTGTACTGGAAACTTGGATATTAGTTGAACCTTGTGCATACAAAGATTAGTTCAAATTATAATTTACATAAGAGATAAATGACGGAATTACACAATGAATCACACTGGTATTGGGAAGTCATTGTCAATTGCTGGTCTGAGTTGCTGGATGTTTTCACTTACCATCTGTTTGAGGCCGGTGTAGGTGGAACGGAGGAGATCTCTGCCAATGATAAGTCTGTTCAGCTGAAGCTTTTTTTTGATGGCGGATTCAGTAGTCCGACAGCCAAGGTCGACGAGATTAAAAAGCTGATGGAGGCCACCGGGCCACAGATCTTGGTTCTGGAAGCAGAAAAGAAAAAGGTTGAAAACTGGCAGGCGAATTGGAAAAAGCACTTTAAGCCACTGGCAATTGGAAATACCTTCATGGTGTTACCACCATGGGAACAGAAGCACCGGGACAGATGCAATATAGTTATTCAACCAGGCTTTGGCTTTGGAACCGGTTATCATGAATCGACCAATCTTGCTTTGCAACTGCTTGAGTGGCTGCATTCCCGGCAAAATCTAACCACAGTGCTGGATGTGGGCACCGGCTCCGGAGTCTTATCAATTGCCTCGCTACATCTGGGTGCATCCAAGGTTGAAGCCATTGATATCGATCCTGAAGCAGTGGCAGAAGTCGGCAATAACATGATGTTATCCGGTTTCGATTCCAAAATGTGCAAAACGATGGTTGCCGATCCGGCTGATTTCGCCAGCAAACCATTCGAGTTTGTGATCGCCAATATCGAGGATCACATTCTCAGTAACATGGCACCGGACCTGGTTCGTTTAACAACACATAAAGGTTGGCTGCTTTTGAGCGGTATTCTGACTGAACGGAAGGATCAAATGCTGGAATCATTTGAGAAGGTAAGCTTTATCAAGGAATTATGTCTCAATGAATGGACCGGCCTTGTCTTGCAAAAGGAATAGAAAAAGATTTGATGAAACCAAATAGTAAATCAGGTATATTAATCTTTCGTCATTTCTATTTATATTCATGTAACAATACTCAAGCGTATGTCCATTTCCGTTTCCAATACACCAGGTTCCCCATTACCGTTTGGTGTCACAAAAACCAGAAGGGGGGTTAATTTTGCGGTGTTCTCTAAAAATGCATCGAAAGTGACTCTCCTTATATATAATACCCCTGTGGACATTCCTCAGTTTGAAATTGTCCTTGATCATAAGATCAATCGTACCGGGGATGTCTGGCATATTAGCTTGGATGGCCTGCCAGAAACTTTTTACTACTCATATAAGCTTTCCGGTCCCAATGATCCTGCAAAGGGATTGGTCTTTAATGAAGAGTTGGAACTGCTTGACCCCTATAGTCCGGCATTCAGCAGCCTGGAAACCTGGAACAAACGCAACAATGGCGAAAAACTACTGAATTGCTATCAAAACGGTAGTTTTGATTGGGAAGGAGACAAACCAATCAATCGTGATTTAAAGGACACCATTATATATGAACTTCATGTAAGGGGGTTTACCCGGCACAATAGTTCGGGAGTCGTTCATCCAGGCACATACAAAGGGGTGATCGAAAAGATCGGATATCTCAAACAACTTGGTATCACAGCGGTGGAGTTGTTGCCTGTGCATGAGTTCGACGAAACAGATTGTCGATATGAAAATCCGACAACCGGGCAGAAATTGGTTAACTTCTGGGGATACAGCAGTCTCAACTTTTTTGCCGTGAAAGCAGCCTATGCATCCAATGGCAACGGATTACAGGCAGCTTATGAATTTAAAGAGATGGTTAAGGCTCTTCATAACGCTGATATTGAAGTGATTCTGGATGTTGTCTTTAATCACACCGCCGAAGGGGGAAAGGACAGACCCGTCTATAATTTTAAAGGTTTGGAAAATTCTGTTTACTACTTGCTGGATGAGGCCTGTGACTATTTAAATCATTCGGGTTGTGGAAATACCCTGAATTGCAATCATCCGGTTGTTCGTAAAATGATTATCGACTCGCTTCGTTTTTTTGTAACCGAAATGCATATTGACGGATTTCGGTTTGATCTGGCGTCTATTTTAAGTCGCGACGAAAACGGTGATGTCATGCCAAATCCTCCCTTGTTGGAATTAATCGCAAAAGATCCGATTTTAGCAAAGACCAAAATCATTGCAGAAGCCTGGGACGCTTCCGGCCTTTACCAGGTGGGCAGCTTCCCTGCCTCAAAACGCTGGGCTGAATGGAATGATCGGTATCGGGACCTTATTCGAAGATTTTGCAAAGGCGAAGCAGGACTAACAGCCGAATTGGCGACGCGCATTGCCGGAAGTGAAGACCTTTACAAACATTCGGAGAGGAATCCGTTTCATTCCATCAATTTTGTAACTGCCCATGATGGTTTCACCATGATGGATCTGGTCTCCTATAAGGAAAAGCACAATCATGAAAACGGAGAAGACAACAAAGATGGAGTTGATGGAAACCATTCACTCAATTTTGGGATTGAGGGCGCCACACAAGACCCTGTTATCATGAACCAGCGCTTTAAACAGATACGTAACATGGCGACCTTGTTAATGCTGAGCCAGGGGACGCCCATGATTCTCTCCGGAGACGAATTTGGAAACTCCCAAAACGGGAATAACAACGCCTGGTGTCAGGATAACTCAATATCCTGGCTGGATTGGGGTTTAACTCATTCAAATGCAGACCTATTATCCTTTTGGCGCAAATTGATAGCGTTTAGGAAACAGCATCGATCCCTGCGGCGCGACCGGTTTTTTACGGGAAAGGTGAATCCTTTTTCCGGTTTACATGACATAAGCTGGCACAATACAAGTGTGACTGACCCCGGATTTAACCAGTGGAATCGGTCCCTGGCCTTTATGATAGATGGTATGGAGGGGGATCACATTGCTGATGATACTTTGTATGTAATTCTAAATTTTAATGAACTGGATTCGGAATTTGAGTTGCCTTTTCAGCATATTGCTAGTCCTTGGAAACTGGTGCTTAACACAGCCGATCCCCGGAGTTTTATCGAAGATCGGGAAATTGAGCTGGAATCTCACCAAATCTCATTAAAGGTGGAAGCATTCAGCATTGTGGTATTGAAGCGATCAACCGTTGCCAAAGACCCTTCTCCGATAACACCTTGACGTACTCGGAACCAGCCTTGTACAAACGAAGAAACTCAAAATTCAGGTGAAATGGTTTCAAAATTCCCTTTCGCTTGTTAGGATACCGAAGCATAAAACGACAAATTATCCCCATTCTACCGGAACAAAAAGAATTACAAATATTCACAGGAGACAGCGTGGAAACAAAATCTACTCAGTTAATGGTTTTCAATATGGAAGTTAAATCCTATCCAAATGAATATTCGGAGAAATTTAAGGCGGGAATGTTTGAAGAGCAGGTAAAAGTGAATCCGCTTAGCGGTGTTTACAGAAAATGGGAAAGTACCAGGTATTCTTTGGACAGCATGCCAACTGCCCATATCTACGAATAGTTTATCCCGTCTGATTCCAGCGTTCGTGCGAAAGGATTTTTTCAATAATCCTTTCGGCCACCTCTTCTTTTGGCATCAATGGCAATTCTGTGGTGCCTTTATTATCCAGCAACAGCACCCTGTTGGTATCCACATCAAATCCCGCGTCTTTCTGCAGGATATTGTTCCCTACTATCAGATCCAGATTTTTAGCTTTCAATTTTTCCTTTGCGTAACTCTCGACATTCTGACTTTCCGCGGCAAATCCTACCAGGAATTGCTTGTCTGTTTTCTTTTGCCCAAGTTCATGCAGGATGTCTCGTGTCTTATTCAGTTCAAGCGTCAAACGGTCTTTCTTTTTGAGCTTTTGTTCACACGGATTTGCTATGCAGTAATCGCTGACGGCAGCAGCTTTAATGATTAATCGTGATTCAGGGGCATACCGCATCACTGCATTGTGCATCTCCCCTGATGAATCCACCCGCTCAAATTGAACTCCTTCAGGAGGATTCAGGGAGGTCGGACCACTTATCAGCGTAACGTCAGCTCCTTGATCCCGACAGTAAGCTGCCAGCGCGTAGCCCATTTTTCCTGAGGAATAATTGGTCAAAAATCGAACAGCATCGATCCGTTCCCTGGTCGGTCCGGCAGTTATCAGCACTTTGACTCCTGTCAGTAATCCTTTGTCGGTTTTCTGCTTAAGCACACTATGTAATTGAACGAGAATATCTTTAGGTTCTGCCATACGTCCCGGACCGTAAGTGCCACAAGCTAAAAATCCGGAACCAGGGGGGACGATGAAAGCTCCCCTTTCTTTTAATGTGGAAAGGTTGGCCCGCACGGCGGGATGTTCCCACATGTTGTTGTTCATGGCAGGAGCAATGATTAACGGTGCATGACAGGCAAGCAGAACGGTGGAAAGATAGTCATCGGCGATGCCATTGGCGGCTTTTCCAATAATATTGGCGGTGGCAGGTGCGACAATCATGGCATCTGCATTTTCTCCGACTTTGATATGACCGATTTTGCTTTCTTCCTGCAGGGAGAACAATGTAGTAGCGACAGGTCTTTCCGAAAGTGTCTGGAATGTCAGGGGGGTAACAAATTCCATGGCAGCCTTTGTCATGACGACGGTTACCTGGCCTCTGCCATCCTTAATCCCGCGAACAATTTCCAAAGCCTTATAGCAGGCAATTCCACCGGAGACACCAAGTACAAATTCTTTTCCTTTTAAATCCATTACTTCCCGCCTTAAAGGTTATTGATTGTGCTGTTCTATGATTATTAGTACTTTTTATCAGCTCTCGCAAATGATCCTGTCTTTAGGTTATATCGAGAGATTTAGCATGAACAATGAATTCGATACGATTGTGCGATATTAGTGTCGTTCCTACGGAACTCAATATATATATTTTAATGATCTTCCAGCGATTTACACCGCTGGCTATGATCTGTCGCTCCTGCGGAGCTTACGATCGGTTCGCAATAGTTTTTAGGTTAGTGCTGTAAGTTGGTAAGAAATTTCATTTTAACGATCAAATGATTAACGCGAAGGCCTGCAATTAGGTTAAATCCCGAAGGGATGCCACAGTAGTAGCCAGCGGTGTAAACCGCTGGATTAAATTAGATAAGGTTCATCGAGTCGCATAGGGACGATATAAATCTTCCATAACTTATAGAAATGTTAACATTTCCGAGAAATTGGATGCCCTCTAATTTTTGCTCAACGTCCATTTAAGGAATGACTGAAGTTTTTATTAATTATTTTATCACAGAGTTGATCTGTATTAGCTCTCACTATCTTCCAATAACAGTGCAGTCATGTTAGTCGTTCGCATTTATCCTTCAACAGGAAAGTTCAGACAGCGATAAGCCCACAATTGACGGTTTAGAAAATCGTTGATAACATCAATAATTTGTTATTTTTCCGATTTCTTTTTGGCCAAACGCACAATTCTCATTTCTGTTTTTTTTATAAACCGCGTCTTGATGGGGATTGGGTCAAAAGTATCAACAAAGTTTTGAAATCGTAACCAATAGGCAAAAGATGAATTTTACGGTCCAGTTACGTGAAAAAACCGGGAAGGGGTTTAATCGAAGACTCCGCGCAGAAGGAAGTACTCCCGGCGTTATTTACGGAATTAAAGACCCCGTAACAGTATCGATGAGAGCGGACAAGGCTTTGCGCTTCATTCGATCGATGAAAGGGGCGACAAAAGTGTTTAACTTGACTGTTGAATCTGATGGAAAATCTGAAGAAAAACAGGTGATCCTTCAGGACTACCAGTTAAGTAATTGGGGGCATAAGCTGCTTCATGCGGATTTCCTGGAAGTAACAGCAGATTCACAGGTAAGCTTGGAAGTTCCGATTAAGATTGTAAATGAAGATATCTGTCCTGCAGTCAAAGAGGGTGGTGTATTGCAGGTGATCAGACGATCGATTCCTGTGAAATGTGCTGTGAAGAACATTCAGGAAGTGATTGAAATAGATGTATCAGAGCTCCAATTCAGCGAAAGCATCCACGTATTAGACCTGGATTATGAGGAAGGTGTTCAACCGATTGTATATGGAAGAAACTTTACCATCATTACCGTAGCCGGTCGAATTGAAGAAGAAGTGGATGAGGAAGAAGAGCTTGAAGAAGTTGAAGCTGCAGAAGGTGCAGAAGAAGCTGAAAAACCTGCAGAGGAGTCTGCAGAGTAAAGCCGAATGATCTGTAGTCGTTCTAAACAAAAAGAAATATGAAACTCATAGTTGGCTTGGGCAACCCTGGTTCCAAATACCGGGATACATTGCACAACGTTGGATTTAAAGCGTTGGATCTGCTGGCAGAAAGCCTGCAGGAGAGCCAATGGTCGCAAAAGTTCAAGGGAGAAATCATTCGCGGTCGAATCGGTGATCATCAATATGTATTGTTGAAACCGATGACCTATATGAATATCAGTGGTGAATCTGTGGTGGCTTGTATGCAGTTTTTCAAGCTGGATCTGGAGGATGTGCTGGTAGTATCGGATGATATCGACCGACCGCTGGGAAGTCTCCGTTATAGAACGTCAGGAGGACATGGTGGTCACAACGGTTTGAGGAGTATCATTCAACTTTGTGGCGGAAATGATTTTCATAGAATCAAGGTAGGTATTGGCAGACCGGAAGGTCCCATGGGTGTTTCAAATTACGTACTGAGTAAGGTTACAACGGAAATGGAATCGGTTATCAATCCTGCTTTGGAACAGACGACAGAATATGTAACCCTGTTTATCAGAGGTGAAACAATACAGATAACTCCCGAAGTAAAGGAATCAACATCGGTTGATGACAAATGAAGGGAGGTTGACTTTTTTTGGAATAAACATTCCACAAATTCCTTGCCCTCATGCAGGGCTATAACTCGAAAGGATAATATAGCTATGGCAGTTAGAAATAATTTTGAAATTATCGTAGTAGCCGACGCCAAGCTGACTGATGAAGAAAGCCAGGCGGTTTTCGAAAAGTTTAAAAAACTGGTCGAAACCGGTGGTGGTCAGGTCAAGGCTGAAAGCGGCTGGGGACGAAGAAGGTTGGCGTACGAGATCGATAAAAAAAGACACGGGATTTTCCATGTGCTTTATATTGAAGGCAATGGGGAATTGATCGATGAACTCGAACGTCAGTTTGGTTACGATGAAAACATCATCAAGTTTTTTGTGATTGCAGTTGAGGATCTTGAAAAAGCTAAGGCTGATTTTGAATCGTTAAAAGAAGATCCATACAAAAACGCAAACTTGGTAAAAGAATCAATGGGAGCATAAGATGGCAAAAAAGAAACGGAAGCATTTTACAAGAGAACGCATCCCAACACGTCCTTGCCCGATCACTCATGCTGGTGTCGAAGAAATCAACTACAAGGATATTGAGTTGTTGAGGATGTTTATTACCGAAAAAGGAAAAATAATCCCCAAGCGTATTTCAGGTCTGAGCGCCAGAGCACAGAAAAAACTGACAAGGGCCATTAAGCAGGCAAGAAATGCTGCATTACTGTCCTTCTCAGATGGATATGTGGCTCAAGACGAAGTCCAGGAATAATTTTCAACTTAAAATCGAATCAAGGGTAAAAAATGAAAGTGATACTTAAAGAAGACGTTTTTAAGCTTGGATCTTTAGGGGACGAAGTCGAAGTAAAGCCTGGATATGCCAGAAACTATCTGATTCCCCAGGGAAAGGCACTGCCTTTTACCAGGTCAAACGTCAACCAGATTAATCATATCAAAAATCTACTGTCCAAGCAGAGAGCTGACGCGATCGCAAAAGCACAGGCTTTGGCGGATAAACTGGGAAATACGGAAATTGTTTTTACCATGAAAGCTGGTGAAAACGGTAAGCTTTTTGGTTCTGTGACTCCCAAGCATATTTTTGATGCACTGCAAGATCAGAACATCGATTTGGATCGGAAGAAACTTGCGATTTCAGTTCCCATTAAGACCCTGGGAAGCCATATCATTCCTATCAAATTGCATTCGGAAGTTAGGGCTAACCTGGAAATCAAAGTCGTCGCCGATGAAATTGTACCCTCTGAACCTAAAGAAGGAGCTGAGGAAGTTGAAGGTGCTGAAAATGCACAAGCAGCCACAGAAGAAGTGAAGTCTGAAGAAACAGTTGAAGCAAAGGAAGAAAAACCTGCCAAAGAAGCTGCTCCTGAGGAAGCTTAGTCACTTGTCGAACCGATCTTAAAGGTCGGTTCCCAACCTCGATGTCATCCTAAACCGCTCTTTTTCAAAATTGCACGCCTTGCATATCCCACACAGAATGGCACTTGTCTGTTCAATTTTCCTTAACCATATGACATTGCCTCTTACCCCACCGGAATCCTAAGCAAAGGCTGTTCTCAAATCGCTGTTTTTTCCCTTTTTCACTGCAGGCGGATTGATGAACTATCAATGATATCGGCCTTCTATGCTGACGGTTTTGGGATGACAGCAGTTGGATTTCATGTCATTGTGAACGGATAAAAACCGTATACTATCTTGAATTAACATTCCTCTTCTAAACACCCGTGCCTTCCGTGAGAAATTCCAACAGGCCCAAACTGGCTATTTGTGTCTGCCGGAAAGGCCGGGTAATTCACTTATAACTGACTTCAGGATGACCGATGGCTGAATTTGAATATCAGGAAATGTTTGAACTTGGAAAAGATGAAACAGCATATAGACAATTGAGTAAGGATTTTGTGTCAGAAATTGAGGCGGATGGCAAAAAAGTCCTTAAGGTAGATCCGCAAGCGTTAACCCTTCTGGCTGCGGAAGCAATGAAAGACGTTTCTCATTTGCTGCGCACATCCCATTTGGAAGGATTAAAAAAGATCATTGATGATCCGCAGGCTTCTCCCAATGATGTGTACGTTGCAACAACATTGTTGGAAAATGCCGTAATCGCTGCTGAGATGGTCTACCCAAGTTGTCAGGATACCGGAACTGCCATTGTTATGGGGAAAAAAGGTGAACAGGTCTGGACAAGCTCCAATGACGCTGAGGCTCTGAGTAAAGGTGTTTTTAAAGCATACACCGAGACTAACCTCCGATATTCCCAGACAGCTCCGATTTCCATGTATGAAGAAGTTAACACCGGTAACAATTTGCCGGCCCAGGTTGACATCCTTGCAACATCAGGCGATGAATACAAATTTCTGTTCATGGCAAAAGGTGGCGGGTCTGCAAACAAAACCTATCTTTTTCAGGAAACCAAAGCTTTATTAACGCCGGAAAAACTACTGGCTTTTCTGGAAGAAAAAGTTGCCAGTCTCGGTACTGCAGCATGTCCACCCTATCACCTGGCAGTGGTGATTGGCGGCACATCGGCAGAGACCAACTTGAAAACGGTTAAACTGGCTTCAGCCAAATACTACGACGAATTGCCGACAAGCGGCAATAAGCTGGGCCGTGCTTTCAGAGACCTGGAAATGGAAGAAGAAGTGCTTAAGCTGTCCCAGAAATTGGGGCTCGGTTCCCAGTTTGGAGGTAAATACTTCTGTCATGATGTCCGCGTTGTTCGTCTACCAAGGCATGGAGCGTCCTGTCCGGTTGGTATTGGTGTCAGTTGTAGTGCGGATAGAAATATTAAAGGAAAAATCACCAAAGATGGTGTTTTCCTTGAGCAACTGGAAACCAATCCAGCGCGATTCCTGCCAGCCGGGTCTGCTGCCTCCAGTGAAGAGGTGTTGACCCTGGATCTTAGCATGGGAATGGACAAACTTCGCGAAACCCTTACCAAATATCCAATTAAAACCAGGGTGATGTTGAATGGAAAGATCATCGTTGGTAGGGATATTGCTCATGCTAAATTGAAGGAAAGGCTGGATAGCGGTCAAGGGCTTCCGGATTACTTCAAAAACCATATCATCTATTATGCCGGTCCCGCTAAAACACCGGAAGGTAGAGCGTCCGGTTCATTCGGTCCAACAACGGCAGGAAGAATGGATTCATATGTTCCCATTTTCCAAAAAGAGGGAGCTTCATTGGTCATGCTGGCAAAAGGAAATAGAACTCAACAAGTTACGGATTCCTGCAAAGAAAACGGAGGCTTCTATCTTGGATCCATTGGCGGTGCTGCTGCTCTGTTGGGTCAGGAATGCATAACCGACGTGAAACTGCTGGAATATCCGGAATTGGGTATGGAAGCGATTTACGAAATTACGGTAAAAGATTTCCCGGCATTTATAATTGTTGATGACAAAGGGAACGACTTTTTCAAAACAATTTAGCAAACACTTCCGGGACGACTGTAAAAAGCCTGGGAATGCCTTTTTTCCCAGGCTTTCTTGTTTGGCGGTGTATTGTTGATGATTTTATGGTAGGATCTGGCAACAGCAATGGCCAGTTGACTAGAATATTGTTTGGCGTGGAATGTGCTTTTATTGAGATATCCTAACTTGTGTGAGATCTACTACAGGTTCTCTTCCCAGTGTTTACAGCACTTGAGAAGGTGATTTTTACAAAATTAAATTGGATATCTCGTGAGTTTCGTCATGAAACGATTTTCGGCAACCATATTATTTACCACAGTCGTTGTGTTGTTCGTTGTACCATCGAGTGTTACGGCAAGGGGCAAAATAATCCGGCCTAAAGAATGCAGAACATCCAAATATACCTGCGTACTGAAAAAAACCGATGGCGTCCCCTTTTGGTGTGTGCGTACATACAGGCAGCGACAGCAAAACGCCCGGAAAAAGATGCGGATTGTCTCTCGCCGAAATTGTATTCGGAGGTATCCCGTGGAATATGAACAGGTAAAACCTGTGCAACCAGACCAAGAAGGATAGCCATGTCAGAAGAAGTCGATCCTTTTGAAGCAGCAATGGCTGCAATGGATGGAGATAACGAATCGGAAGGTGGTGATGATCTCAATTTGGATGATCTTGAGTCTGCACTAGGTGAAGGTGAAGCCACCGAAACTCCCGCAGAAGATGCTCCTGCAACTCCTTCGGCAGACCCTTTTGACCAGGCGATGGCTGCCATGGATGCTGTTGCCAGTGATGATACCGGCATAGAGACACCTGATGCAAAAGCAGATCCTTTCGAAGCGG
Organism: Pseudomonadota bacterium; assembly: GCA_022360105.1. The sequence continues at coordinate 1,304 of JAKSDL010000535.1, read as the reverse complement.
CACTTGAGATAGCCAAACCCAAAGAGGGTGCTCCTGTTAAAGCGCCCAAAGAAAAGTACTTTGAAGATCAGCAGATCGATATCGATTTTTTAATGGATATCAAGCTGAATATTACGTTCGAGGTGGGGCGTACAAAAATGTTTATCAGTGATTTGCTTTCATTAGGACAGGGTTCCGTTATTGAATTGCATCGATTAGTGGGAGAAGAACTGGATTTGTTTATTAATGGTGAATTGCTGGCTACCGGTGAAGTGGTAGTGGTTAATGAGAAATTTGGTGCGCGAATAGTACAAATTTTGTCTCCTGAAGACAGAATAAACCGACTGGCTCCAACGCTGAAAAAATAGATTTGTGATCTTTCCTCGGAACCTACCAAAGTGACATCCTCGCAGCCCTTTCAATTCGATCCGCAACCAATCATGCGTCGGGCGATAGGTCTGGCAAAAAAAGCCCAATTTCAAACCGAACCCAATCCCATGGTCGGTGCTATACTTGTGGACCAATCCGGTACAACCCTGGCCGAAGGATATCACCGTAAAGCCGGGTCTCCCCATGCAGAAGTGGAAACCCTAAAATCATTCGAAAAAACTCCGAAAGGCTCTGTCCTGTTTGTAACACTTGAACCCTGCAATATCTTTGGAAAGACACCCCCTTGTACGGATCTGATTCTAGACAAACAAGTCAAAACAGTGATCGTTGGTTGCAAAGATCCAAATCCCAAGGTCGCAGGGAGGGGCATTCAAAAACTTCGTGAGCAAGGTGTTGAAGTTATCGAAGGCGTCTGTGAGCAAGAATGTCAGGACATGAACAGGGTGTTTAATAAACATATCGTTAAGAAACTACCATATGTCACCATCAAAGCTGCCATGTCCCTGGACGGAAAAATTGCCATGGCTTCAGGGGAATCGCAGTGGATTACAGGATGTGAAGCCAGGAAAGACGGACAGCGTTTAAGAAGTCAGCATATGGCGATGGCAGTCGGCAATAAGACCTTGTTTGCAGATAATCCAAGGTTAACAGACAGGGTTTCGGAATCGCCTCGGCAACCGGCACGAGTGGTGTTTTCATCTACAGGGAATATTCCCTCAGACAGTCATTTTCTAAACCGGACCGAAACTCAAAGAATCGTTATTGCCGGTGCTAACATCGCACCGGAAGTCCGAACACAACTCCAGCAAGCTGGTGTTACCCTGATTGTCGAAAACAATGAGTTTCCGGAGATCCCTTCTTCTTTGGCTGAACTTTATAACTTGGGAATCTGTTCCCTACTGGTGGAAGGCGGAGCCCAATTAATCTCCTCTTTT
>JAKSDL010000148.1 GCA_022360105.1 Pseudomonadota bacterium | reverse complement strand
ACATCCATTGTTTCATTGACATTAGTTTTGAGATCATGCAGGTCTCCCTGAAAATCTCCCGTAACTTTGTTGGAAAGGTCCCCCCTGGCTACAGCTCCCATCACGGTATTGATTTTGCTCACTGCTTCCTGAAGGGAGTCCATTAGATGGTTAAACGCCGCTGATGTTTGACCGATTTCATCCTTACCGGACACATCGGCCCGGAGTGAAAAATCGCCGGAGAGTTCCACGTTGGAGATTAGGCGGGACATCTTTTCCAGGGGGCCGGAAAAGGATTTTGAAAATAGATAGGCCAGTGGAATCAAAATAATAATACAGCCTAAAGAAACCAGACTCATAGCCTTGATAATGAACCAGGCATTTGCCGAAGCTTCATCCTGGGAATAGAGCGCGACGATCGATCCCAGGTACATCTTACCGGAGTATATGGGTAGAAGGCCCTGGAAAAAGCTGCTCTCCTCTAGATCGACCGTATCAAGAATCACCTTTTGTTGGTGAATGCTCCACGGATGCTTGACCTCATCGAATCGTTCGGATTCCGGATTGTCATAACCTGCGAGATTTCCAATGACGGGACCTTCAACCGGAACAATACCGATCTTGTTGCCGGTTATCCTGGACATACGTTCCGCAAAAGCTGTTTCAAACTTATAAAAACAGATCATAACGCCGACTTGCTGAATTTTCTCCTCCAGGGTTTCGCTGTCTAAAATAGTAGCAGTTATCGGAACAGCAGCTTTAAGCGCGAGAAACTCACCTTCCGGGAAAAACTCTAACGATTCCTGGTTGGGCAGCGTTTCCGGATATGTCTGGCTGAATCCGGAAATTGTTTCCCTGGGTTTCCAGGATTCCGAAGTGATTTTTTCATTGCCTTTTAACTCGGCTACCAGGTAATCGGTAGAACGTCGAAACCCGATCAGACTTGCTTTCTCGTCAATCAAGGCAAATCCTCCCAGGGATCCGTCTTTTTTATAAAATGCTGCTTTCCAAATATTGGCGGTCAATTCGATTTGGTAAAGGGTGGTAGCCATGTCCTGGAGCATGCTCTCAAAACCCATGCCTGCACCCATTTCGTAGCTCATCGAAGAGATGAATTCCAGATTTGCTCCCATCTCATTGGCTTTTGCAGCCTGTCGTGACTGTTCCAGCAGTTTTTCCTGAACACCGATAATATCGTCACGAACGATATTCATGGACTGTTGTACCAACTTGAAAGAAATTCCCCGGTTTTGATTGATGATAATAACCGCTACAATAATCGTGGTTAAGGTCATGGTAAAAATTATGATTCCCAAAGCACCCATGGTAATTTTCGTTTTGACCCTATTGAATATCATTTCATATCTCTATCTCAGTTCCGGACCAGGTCTATCAATTTCCTTCAGCTCGCTTTTGTCAGTCATGCCAGTGCTGCAAAATAGATCGCTTGCAGACGCAGATTTTCCGGTACCAAACTGACTATGCGCAACTGGGAATCTTGCTCTAATACCAACCGGATTGGCCAGGAAACAGCAAATCCATTGGAGAATATCTCTTAAAAGCAATACATTTTTGAACTGTTCAGGAAAATTGAACTGCGTAAGAGTGCAAGTGAAAAATTGTGGCTTCCTAAGTGCAATGGTTATGCCGATAGGTTTTTATACTGTAAGATGCTGATCTTACTTAAATATTATTGGCGAGATGACTTTTTTGTCTCCAAAAGTTATTGAAAAAATGCAAGGAGTTGATTGAGGGCTGGGCTGGGATGATTAGTAAATTACTTTAAAAAATAGGAGATTAGAGCGATTTTGCATTTTTGCAAGACTTATTGCGTTTTTGCAATATTCATTTTGATCCCATAACGATCCATTTTTCGCCATAAAGTCGTAGGATGGATTTTTAACGATTTGGCTGCAGAAGCCAGGCTGTGATGGTGACGAAAAGCTTCGTTGATCATATGAATCTCCAGAGCGCTCACCGCTTCTTTTAGGGATTTGTCTTCCGTTATCAGGTTTGTCAAAAGGTTGGGAGATTCCTTGATATCTTCCGGCAGATCCAGAAAGCTGATTTGCTTGCCATCACTCATCACGAACATTCTCTCGATGACATTAATCAGCTCCCGCACGTTTCCGGGAAACTGATAGGATCGCAATCGTTCCACGACATCGGGGTCAATTTCTTTTGTCTCATTACCCTGGCTGTTCAACTTAATCAGCATTTTGCTGATCAGCGCCGGTATATCCTCTGTTCGTTGACGCAAAGGCGGCACATGAACGGGAACCACGTTTAAGCGGTAGTAGAGATCTTTGCGGAACCGACCTTTTTCCATCATTTCTTCCAGGTTTTTATTAGTGGCGGCAATGATGCGAATATCAACCGAGATCGGGTTGATTCCTCCCACATGAACGAACGACTTGTTTTCAATAATATCCAACAGCTTGACTTGTAGCGCCGGGGAGAGTTCTGCTATCTCATCCAGAAAAACAGTGCCGGTATCACCAATCTCTATCAAGCCTGCTTTTCCTTCTGCAGCGGCACCGGTAAAGGCACCTTTCTCGTAACCGAACAATTCGCTTTCGACCAGGGATTCGGGGATAGCTCCGCAGTTAATTTTAACAAACGGTTTTTCCTTCCTGGAGCTCATTTGGTGAATAATGCGAGCCAGCATGCTTTTTCCCACCCCCGATTCGCCGGTGATTAAAACAGACGTTTCAACTTTGGCTACTTTTATTGCCTTCTGGATAACTTGCACCATGGAGGTGCTTTTAACCACCATCTCTTCCAAAATATGCTCAAACTTATGCCATTCGCCCAAGGTTTCCTGATATCGGGAACTAATACGACGGCTTTTCTGCAATTGGGAGCGCAAGTAATTCAGTTCCGTAATGTCCCTGACATTTGTCACTACCAAACCGATATCACCAGAGTCTTCAAATACAGGGGTTCCGGTAACGATAACCGTTTTGTCCTTCATGATTTGCTGCATGATGGTAACGGATTCTTTACTTTTGAGTACATCTAGGGTTACTGAATGGTCGAATACTTTTTCTTTCACCAAATCCCGCATATTTCTTCCCACCAGGTTTTCCCTGGAAAGCCCGGTAATTCTCTCATAAGCGTTGTTGACAAAGATGGTGTCCGCCTTGCCATCGGTAATATAGAGTCCGTCATAGGAAGATTCGATGATAGCTTCAAGATCGCGATGAAGTTTTTTGTAACCCTGGAGCTCCGAGATAATGTTCTCATACTCGGATATATCCTGAAAAACCGATATCACACCACAAACATTTCCATCTTCTATAATTGGCGTGCGGTTGACGATAATGGTGGCTTTGGGTAGTTCAATCTTTTTACCGATTTGGGATTCCCCGGTTTCGAGAATGGTTTTCAAGTCGACCCAGGTCGTTGGGCGTACCTCTGAGAAGTGACGGCCTGGCTCCAGGCCTTTTTCGTTGCCGAAAATCCTTTTGGCGGCTTGATTACAAATGACAATCGTACCCTGGTGATCAATGACGATCATTCCGTTATGCATCGCATTAAGAATAGAGAGCCAAGAGTCAGGTAACTTTTTAAGGATATCCATGAGATTTTCTTAGGCAAGGTTCATGCTAAAACCGGTCAGGATTAGGCACTGTTTACAAATTAACAATATGTTTGACAGGAGCGCCAGTTACGTCAGCCTTTAGGACGAAACCGGATAGGTGATTCGGTTCGTGTGATTATCGTCAATTGACAGCCTTAACGTTCAAGTACTGTTTTAGGTAAATAACCTCAATTTGGGGTTCTGTAAATACAGTTATGCCAGCTGCCAGATTCCAAATTCGACTTGACTTTCGGAAAGTCTTGAGCTTTATGAAGGGAAACCGTCCTGTACAGTTCTTAGGGGGCGATGAGGTCGTGTGAAGGTGAAGAGGTCAGCCTTGCATCTTTGGATTTTCGTAAGATGACGATGACCCCAAACCGAATTCCGCCCCCCGATCCTTCCTCAATTCCCAAATTCCTACGTTCCCTACTTCATTTATCACCTTGGAACTTACCTGAGATTTAATTAATATTTCAGTTGGTTATACCATTGAATCTGAGTCAAATCCTGAAAGCGTATAAATAAATTACTATAATTACAAAGTATTATTTAAAACGTTTAACTTTTTCAAAAATCTTCCTTCCAATTTCCAAAAAGAATTTCTACTATTCCTCAGTTGCCATTTATAAAACCCTTGAGAGCCTGTTAATCGTATGTTTAGGATTGATCTGATAACGCAGTGTCAAGCTTTTGTTTGTTCTGTTTCTTCATCGGAACAAGCTGAAATTGAGACCGCAGTACTCAATCCAGGACCAGCAGTTTTTCGAGCGCTTTTTAAATAACTGTGAGATCAGGTCTTATTGCAGTAAAATTAGCAATTTAGCAAAACATTAACCTATCTGATACATGATTTTTTTTGAATATTATCAGGAGCAAAAAATGGTACGAGCGATCATCGACAGGTCAACACTCAAAGTTATCTTCATTTTTTCTATAATCCTCTGTTTTTATTCAAATCCCCTCTCGGCACAGGATTGTGGAGATTTATGTGTTCCCGTTTACAACAGTTATCCTGAAGCCTCTGAAACCATCTATTTGATGTTTGACGGCGAAGTGCCCTACTCCATGGTTGGTGGTGACGATGATCCAAATGCCTTTAATCAACAGGAACTGGAAGAGATTAAATATATTTGGGAAAGAGTGGCGGAAAAATTCCGTCCCTTTCCGGTTAATGTGACAACAGATCCACAGAGGTATGAGGATGCGACATTAACCGATACGCCAAGAACCAGCGTCTATATCAAAACTCCAGGGATAGGGGGTACTTCCGGTTCGTATTTTTCTGCTTCAGGTGGGGGATTTGTTACTGCCGAAGGTAGCGAGCCACACCATATAGCTGGTAAGGCAGGACATGAACTGGAGCATAGTTTTCGTATGCATCATAGTCACTGCAGTGATAGAAATGAGGTTTTCTGGGAATCCATGACGGGGGGAGGCCGCAATGACAGCCTTGTACAATGGAGCAAAAGTGAATGTATGCCCAGTGATTTCGGAGACCTGCAACGGGAGCCCTTGGAAATCATCTCCTCGGTTGAACGAAATGCAATCGGGTATAAAACAGATGATCATGGGGATACTTATTTGACAGCGACCCCTTTTACCTCGGCTATGCTGGAGAACGGTGAAATCGATGTAAACCGGCATACCGGCATCATTGAAAGAAATACGGATAGGGATCTGTTTAAACTTAGTTT
>JAKSDL010000686.1 GCA_022360105.1 Pseudomonadota bacterium | reverse complement strand
GACATTGTACTGGCCATGAACCAGCCCTCCGTGCTTTCGTTTATCAATCGACTGCAACCTGGTGGGCAGATGATTTACAACTCAAGTATTGTGGATGAATTACCCTATCGAGGAGATATTAAAACATTTCCCGTACCTGCAAGTCAGTTAGGCCAGAAAATCAATGATACCCGGTCCACCAACATGATTATCCTGGGATCATTCATAAAACTGGCTAATGTTGTAAAGCTGGACAAGGTTCACGAAAGCGTTATCATGCTCATGGGTAAAAAGAAAAAAGTTGCCGAATCCGTTAACAAGGCCGTCACACTTGGGTTCGAAAAATTTCCCTTTGAATAACAACCAATAAAGGAACAACTAATGCCTATCAGACAAGTTTCTATTGCTGTAAAAAATTCTCCGGGAGCAACCCATGAGGTTTGTGAAATCCTGGAACAGGAACAAATAAATATCAAGGCTATCATGGGAACCGCCAAGGATGGTCCCCCACAATTACATATTGTGACAAATGATCCCGACAAGGCCATTTCCGTACTGGATGGCAAAGGCTATACAACATCTTCTAAAGAAGTGCTGGCTGTGGCAACACCTGATCATCCCGGTGGATTAAATGCCATTCTAAGAACGCTTTTGGAAAAAAACGTCAATGTGGAATTGATCTATCCTTTCATCTACCTGAACAACAATGAGGCTATATTGATTCTGGAGGTGGACAAAGTACTGGAAGCAAAAGAGATATTGAAAAAACACTGGATAAAAGTCCTCGGAGAGGAAATCTACAAATCCTGATACTTCCTGCATCCCCCTATGGGCGCTATTGGGGAGTCTATATATTGACTTCCCTCCTCTCTCGTATAAACTTCCAGTCGTATCCTTAATTGGCAGTATATAAATTTGGTTGTTTCACCATCAGCATGGTAAGTTATTTGCATCAGTTGTGAATTCAACCCCTTTTGAATAATCTGCACCTCGAACATTCTCATCGAAGATATACGCTCAATGATTTGAGCATTTTCCGTCCACGATGCCGGACGTAGAAAAAGTATTACTTCTTTTTGGCTTGATTTTTTGCTAGGATGGCGATAAGGCTGACTTGTCAATGCTTAACTACCCGGAATAGCCTGATATTGTTTGTTTATGCTGTCATGGAAGCACGTTTTTATTCATCACCTTTTATTGAACCGATCGGTCGCAAGCCATATCTGAAAAAATGGATAGGTCACAGGTCCGCTATCAATGGTGCCAGACCAAAGCATCGACAATGCCAGTTTAATGATATTTATAGATATTTTTTCCAGATTCTTGAAAAGGAAAATCTGGAACTAGCCTATAAATTTCGTTACACCATAGAAGCAGCAGGTTCAGCTCCCTTCATTGAAAGACAAGAGCAACTGGACAAAGCCTTAAAGCGCGCGAAAAACAAGGCTTTCGAACCATTGGAAAAACTTTTGCAGCAAATTCAGATGGATCTGGGTCTGGATTATGACCAGCAATCTGTCGCCCTCACAATTAAGAGACCCATTGTCCGGGAAGCTATTAAACCGGATCCGGAATTTAAAGATGCCATTTTACCTTTTGTTCCGGACTTAACGACTCCCGATAATACAGACCACCATATCCCATTTGGTCAATACAACTGGCAACAACCCCTGGAAGATATACCGGAATTTGAAGATGATCAATTGGTTGCCAGTGATTCAAAATGGGCACCTCGTGAAAGGCTTAATCAAGATACAGCTGACAACTTGATTGATCATCAGCCAACGGACAACAAAAAAGGCCCCATAATAGATAACCTTTTAAATCAGCCTGATGAACGCCCAGATTCATTTTCGAAGCTATCTAGTGAAGATGGTCCGATCGAAACTCCCTCAATCCCGGAGATTCAACTTGAAGCAGATGAAGTGACAACCCCTCAGGAAGATTCTTCTAATGTTGATCCGGGCATACCCGCAGTTCACACGCCTCTCATTAATAAAGGCTCACTGAAACAGGAATCGTTGCAACCAAATCCGTCTCTATCAAACTTTTCGGCTGCGGAAGATGTGAATAATCAGCCTGAAGATGAGATTTCAACTAAATCGGGACTGACTGAGAACGATGAGGAAACGCAGCAGGAATCACTACCAACAAAATCAATTTCGGAAATGCTGCCAGATTCCTCCGATCAACATCAGAACCTGGGAAATCTCGACCCTCACTTTTACCAGTCCGACGAAGAAGCAGGTATTGGGGAAATTGGAAGCGAATTTGTACCCGCAGAAACAGCATTGCCCTTTTCGTCATCGACGTCGAGTAAATCAGCGAACTCGTCGAGACCGAAGACAATCAGTTCTGCAAAAGAAAGACCGGAACATGAAGTACCGGAAAGTGTCAAATTAAGTGAAAACAGGGAACAAAGTGAAGAAACGTTTCAGCAATTAAATGAAGACATCCCGCCAAAGTCTGGCTTAACTGAAAACCATATTCAAAATCATCCGCAATCGCTTCAATCAAAATCACCCTTGGAATCTGATTCGGATTCCGTACATTCAGTTGCAAAAGAGGTAGGTCTTTCATTTACTCACCTAGAAGGTAATGCTGGTTTTCATAACCAGAAAGTCGAAAACGGGTTTGAAGAGGGAGTGGTTTCTAAAGATGATGAGCATGCAAAAGCAACCGAAAGAAGTCCTTTAGGAATTAAAGAAGTCAGCATAGCCGCCGACAAATTGGTATTACCAGCAGAAGAATCTTCACAGAATCTCACACAGTCAGAGACTGAAAAGCGGTCCACTCAAGATTCCACACGGCATTCTTCACAGATCAAATCGGATGAACCATCAAGATCGTCGAATAATGAATCGATTGAAGGCACAGGGCATGACACTGAAGAGCTTTATCCAGAAAGCATTAACACAAATGAAGATACTAAATTGACTGTGCACTATTTGGATGAATCGAACTCCCTGAAATCTTATCACGCGGTAAATCAGAATGAGCCTGCCAGTGCTGAAAATAAAGAGTATGAAAATGCGCTTGCTGAGGCTGCTGCTCAAAATTCAACGGAGAAAACCTCCAAAGTCCAGGCTCCCAAATCTACGGACAGATCGTTCATGAAGGCGCTGAAATCGCCCATATCCCATTTAAAAGCAAAACTGAGTCTAAAGGGTGATCACCTCACTCCGTCGGGAGAATCGATTGAAGAGAAAAATGAACATCATCCAAATCTGCCTAAGTCGAAAAGAAAGAAACTTTTTTTACCTTTCAAAATTCACAGATCAGGCGAATTAGCCGATGAAGAACAATTTATCGAAAAATTTATTGATAATGCAGATGTAGCAAAGGGATTGAATTACAAGCCGGTTGGTTTCCGGTCTCCTGGAGATAATAATAAAGAATTTGAAAGTAGTGCTGATGCTAAAGGCAAGGATCCGTCAGAAAACGCACAGACAAAATCTGAAAAACCGCTGCAAGAATATGCCGATCCAAGAATCGGTTTAATCCAAAGCCGAAAGGAATTATTCCTGAGAATTAATAAAAGCCGGGAAAACGGAAAAAACGGAGAAGGCAATAAGCCAAATTGGAGTGAAAAATCAGTCGTGGCAAATTCTCCACCTCCTCCTCTTTATAATTTTAAATTCACCTTGCGCAAACCGATTATTCAGAACACGCCTGATTCATACGATCACGGTACAGCGCTGGTTATATTTAAAGATTGTATTGAACGCCGCTCTGAAACGGCTGCCGAAAAACGACATTTTTTCGCAGGTAGTACAACCTGGAACTGCTTTCAAAGAAAGGATTTCAGACCGTTTTATCGGGATACTACCTCTCTGGTCATTCAAAAGGACTGCATCAAACATCGCATTGTACACAATCCGTTGCCATTGAAACATACGCTCGCAATGTCTTCGTCGGAATTGGAAACGTTCAAAGCATTTGATTCGTTTTATGGCAAAACCAATAAGTATGACGACGACTTGTATTTTTCCGATGAATCTGACTCTTCCTTCGACGTAGCCGATGAATATTCGTATTTTGATCCTTACGAAGAAGAGATCAAAGAGCAGGCCAGGCACGAAAAGAAACGCAAGGAACTTTACGAGACCTGCTTAAACAGAATTAATCAGAGAGAAGGGCTTTTATTCGATTTCAAGGCTGGAAAGATATCCATTGACCATACCGATAAGCATGAAATCGACAGATGGGTAAGGGCACAGCAATCCGAATCGATCGAGATGTACCGTGCTTATGCTGAAGCCATTATGCACCCTGAAATAGAAAGCATAAAAGGTGTGCAGGACTTCGTTCGTTCCAAGCTGAAAAAGGCTGATTTTCCAAATCGGCGTGTTACGGATATTTTTGATAAGCTCAAAGAAAATTCCTATTCGGTGGAACTGAAACAGCATGATTTGGTTGGTATTCTAAAACGACAGGATTATGTCAGCATCAATTCCGATTCATTGTCACCTTCCTTGTCGTTTTCAAATTCCTATTCGCGATACCGGGCTTGGCGTAAAACCGTGGAAAGTCCGAAAATTGAAGTCCGACCTGTAATTGCCGGCGAACGCCGACCAATGATTCCTTTTGAATCGTCCAGAAAAAGTTGGAGTTACCTTGATACACCAAAAATCAGCGTCAGGTCTTCCTCTGACTACCAATTCAAGCGAACTCTCCCAGTGTTCGACAAAATTTACAGTTGGAAAAAAACGCACTCCTGAACATATCTGCATACCAGGCCTCGTTTAGGACAATGTCGTTAAGTTAAGGGGAGTTGGTGGATATGTCTTCCTGAACGAATGTGAAGGATCTCTCGGGGACTCTGACAGACCCTTCACTGCGTTCAGGATGACAACCAGTCTCAATTCTCTTAACTAAATGACATCGTTGTTTAGAAGGCCTCCTGCAATTGCCAATTTTGCCATCTCCCGGTATTGTTAACTATATAAAATATGAACATCTGTTACGGAGGAACAATGCCAAGATTTAATTTTTCCGGGATTCATCATGTAGCGTTTGCGACCGCCAATTTGGATAAAACTATTGCGTACTGGCGTGATCTTCTTGGCTTTAATATTATTTTTGGGATGACGGACAAAGACCAAAAACAGATTTCTTTCCGGATCTCTCAGCATATGATGGTCTTTTTTTTTGAATGGGAAGAGGTGGAAAGGGTCAAACCAAAACGCCACGGGGAGCCGGTAAAAGGACCTTTTATATTTGATCATCTGGCCATTCACATGGAGAAAGAAAGCGATTTGTTTGCCCTGCAAGATCAATTGGTATGTGCGAACTTCCCGGTCTCGGACATCATCAACCATGGGTTTTTACACTCCATCTACACCTTCGATCCCAACGGAATTCCCTTGGAGTTCTCCTGGAAAGTGCCACAGGTCGATCTTGATAAAAAACCTGTGTTTGTAACGGATGAAACAACAAGAGCAGAAATGCCGGCACTCACTCCAAATGCTGACAGGTGGCCGGTATGCGAGGAAGATCCGGAAGATGTAAGAGTGATACTTCCGGGAAAAGAACTGAAATACTTTCAATAAATCATTGTTTAGATGTTAAAAAAGGTATGGAAAGCAACCAATGCAGCTTTAAATACTTGCTATTTATAAAATAACCCGTTCCTAGAACCATCTTATCGTGTCCTTCTTTTGGCTGCCCTTTATATGTCTTGAACAACCTGTCCCACCAAGGCAGAAAAAAACCATAATTGGTATCAGTCTCTTCTCTATGGATCGAATGATGAACCCTGTGCATATCGGGTGTTACAATCATGATTCGCAATATACGATCCACCTGCAACGGAATAAAAATGTTACCATGGTTAAACATGGCCGATGCATTCAGGATTAACTCAAAAATCAACACAGATTCTGCAGGGATTCCCAGCAATAGAACAAATCCCATTTTAATAACCATGGACAATCCGATTTCGACTGGATGAAATCTTGCTCCGGATGTCACATCCAGATCAGGATCTATATGATGCATCCGATGTAATCTCCACAACAAAGGAACCTTATGGAAGATTACATGCTGAGCGTAAATTAGAAAGTCCAGTACGATCACACCAATGACCAGCTGAATGGCAAAGGGAATGTTAAAAACATTGCCTATCCCCCAACCTTCCTCTTTAGCCAGCAGTGCAGTTCCCACTGCTAAAACCGGAAACAACAATCGCAACATCAAGGCATTAAGAAATGTTAATCCCAGGTTGTTCAGCCAGCGTACAGGTTTGGAGGCAACCCTGTTTTTTCTCGGAAGAAATACCTCCCACAGACCGACCACAATAAGAATTGTGAAAAAGGAAATAGTCCGAATTTGTGCTTCGTATTCCAACATAATTTTCCTTACACTCCTGCTATCAACTGTTATCAGAAAATTCGGCAGCTACCTCAATGAAACGCTTTTCCTCTGCCATGAATTCATCGACCACTTCAGGATCGAAGTTAATTCCTTCCAATCAAGTATGATTTTCCAGGTTTTCTCATGGGAGAATGCCTGTTTATAGGGTCACTTACTGATCTGCGCATTATAGCGTTTGATAGGTTGAAGTTCTTTGAGCCGTTTCCTTACTCGTTGTCTTACTATTGGCAAAGTAAAATCTATAGTCTTCAAGTTGATCAAGTTTCAAGGACACATGTTTTCGACTATCTATCAGGTGCGGATGGGAAAACAACTGGATTGAACAAAAAAAACTTAGTCAACCTCTATTATATTAGGATAGTATTCAAAAAGAAATAAGAAACACCAATTGAGGAAACGCTTTGATGAGGATTTGGATTGGAACAACAAAAGTTGAAATCAGAAATGATTCATTTCAAGTGGATCGGATTTTAAGCACAAAAAAAACCGGTATTGCAAGAATGCAATACCGGTTAAAGTCAAATGGGTACTATCGAACTACTGTTACGTTGACAGCCGCGGGTCCTTTCTGACCTTCTTCAATGTCAAAAGTAACCTTGTCATTTTCATCGAGAGTCTTAAATCCACTGCCATTAATACCAGTATGATGTACGAATACGTCAGGTCCGTTCTCCTGCTCTATAAAACCATAACCCTTATTCTCATTAAACCACTTAACAATTCCATCAGCCATTGTGCTGTTCTCCGAAATATTCTAAAAAATCTTTTTTTACTCTAACTCAAGTACCCACTTACACTAAACTTCAATGACAAATGGAACTCTCTATCAGATTGAAAATGGGACCCAATTGTTTCCCTTGACGGGGAAATGCATATTGTGAACCAACTGAAAGTTAGTTTGACAGATCCTCAAAAAAGTTACAACCGGGTTTTTTTACTCCCTTCCTTTTTTTGACGTCGATTAAACAATTATTTTTCAAATTAATGTGGGTTTTAACGTTTGGAAATTGACTGTTAAAAAGTTACCGGATAATCTGGCTTTAAAGCATTGTTAACGATAACATTATTCAAAATTACCTGTTTTACATAAATCTAATGTCCGGAGATAATAAATGGCCGCAAAAATAGTCTTGATCGGCGCTGGGAGCGCACAGTTTGGATACGACACCTTGGGAGATATTTTTCAAAGTGAAAAACTAAAAAACAGCACCATCGTCCTGCATGACATCAATCCGGATACTTTGGCTGTGGTTGAAAAGACCGGAAAAGATTTTATAGCCGAACATAATTTACCTTTTACCATCACCGCCACCACAGATAGGAAAACCGCCCTTCAGGGAGCCGATTTCTGTATTATTTCTATCGAAGTGGGAGATCGCTTTAAACTGTGGGATCAGGATTGGAGGGTTCCGCTGCAGTATGGAATTAAACAGGTATTTGGAGAAAACGGTGGTCCGGGGGGCTTGTTTCATTCTTTGCGCATCATTCCTCCTATTTTGGAAATCTGTGAGGATGTTATGTCAATCTGCCCCAATGCCTATGTATTTAATTACTCAAACCCCATGAGTCGTATCTGCACAACAGTCCATCGTAAATTTCCGGAGCTAAAATTTATCGGTATGTGTCACGAGATTTCATCCCTGACCCAACATCTTCCCATCATTTTAGACAGACCGATTGAAGATATCTTTTTTCGTGCGGGGGGATTAAATCATTTCAGTATTTTATTGGAAGTGAGTGACAAATCTTCAGGGGAGGATATGTATCCTGTTGTCCGCGAAAAAGCGGCCGGGTATTTTGAAAGTTTACCAGACCTGGGTGAAGTCATGCGGCAGCTGGAAGATGCAGAAGCCGGTTCAACCCCTGGCAGTGAACCGGCATTACGCTCAGGAGCTCAAAAGTGGGCTGAAAGAGGTGTGTTTAAAGTATTATTGGAAAAATTCGGATATCTTCCCATAACCACCGATAGTCACCTGGGTGAATATCTACAGTGGGCTCAGGACGCCAGTGATCATCGAGGTATACTTGATTTCCAGAATTTTTATAAACAATGGATTGCCGACATGACACCGCAAATTGAGCGAAAGCTCTCCGAACGTGTGGTGCCAATCATGGAAGGCATATTGTTTGATCTGGGATACGAAGAAGCTGCTGTCAATGTTCCGAATAATGGATTGATTTCACAATTACCCGGCTTTATCGCTGTAGAGGTTCCAGGTATCATCGATAAAAATGGGGTTACAGGTATTGAATTGAAAAACTACCCAAAGGCTTTCGGCGGATTGCTACAAAACCAGGTTGCCGTGCATGACATGTGCGCTGAAGCTGTATTAACCGGCTCCAGAGAGCTAGTATTGCAAGCGTTGCTGGTTGATCCTGTTGTGGATAAGGTGGATGCTGCAGATAAAATGCTGACAATGATGCTGGAAGAACAAAAGGAATATTTGGGATACATCAAGTAATGACTTGGTTAAAGCTTCTTCGATTACGGTTCAAGAAGCTTTAACGACCGATCTTCATTCAGGCTTCTGTAATAACATCCTTTTCTGGGATTTCCTTTTTGATTTTTTGTGTGACAAGCGCCTTGTCCCCTGATTTTCACCAGGTAAAGGATAGAATTTTGTTCACAATTCACCCTGGTTTCAACCAGATCCAAATACTCTCCAGAGGTTGCCCCTTTAATCCAAAGCTCATTGCGGGAAGTGCTCCACATGGTGGCAACCTTATGCTGCAAAGCATAATCCAGGGCTTCCCGGTTTACATAACCAACAATTAAAACCTCTTTGGATTCAGCATCCTGCACTACTGCAGGCAAGATTGGCTGGCCACAGGCGGCTGCTTTGGAAAGTTTATTAAAATCAAGTTGAAGAACGTCGCCTTCTTCTAATTCTTTATGTGTAAGGGACATTATCTGTTATTTGGCTGTTTGTTTTCGAGTGGATGTAAAACCCCAGAACGTATTGGAAGGAGGCAGAAACTTCAAAAAGGTGAACCGGTTAACACACAATGTCATTTGGTAAAAGAAATTGACCAGGATGTCATTCTGATCATGAGAAGCGAAACTTGCAACTTCGCAGAAAGAATCTCTCGAAGGCTCTGACAGATCCTCCACTGCATTCAGGATGACAAGCTGTCCCGATCTTCTTAACAAAATGACATTGGGTTAATACTGCCCATCTTAAAAGATGTAAACTAAGCCAGTTTATCCTTTAAATAATTCACCAATTGATCCACGGCGATTCTTTCCTGTACCATGGTATCTCGTTCCCGAACAGTCACTGCGTTATCTTCCAGGGTATCAAAATCCACTGTCACGCAAAATGGTGTTCCGATTTCATCTTGTCGGCGATACCGCTTACCAATGCTCTGGGATTCGTCGTATTCACAAACGAATTGACCGGATACCTTGTCAAAAACATCCTGTGTTGGTTCGGCAAGCTTTTTGGACAGGGGTAAAAACGCCACATGAACAGGGGCAAATTTCTTGTGCAATTTCAAAACAGCCCGACTTTCACCACCTTCCAGCTCTTCTTCATGATACGCGTCTACCAAAACACAAAGTGCCAGCCTGTCTGCACCAAGAGCAGGTTCGATGACATGTGGAATATACTTGTCGTTGGTTCCCGGTATCGTATATTGCAGATCCTTTTTGGAATGAAGCTGATGTTGCGTCAGGTCGAAATCGCCTCGATGAGCGATACCCCACAATTCGCCCCAACCAAATGGGAATCTGAATTCAATATCCGTTGTCGCCTTGGAATAATGAGATAATTCTTCCTTGGCATGATCCCGCATCCGAATAGATTCTTTTTTAAGACCGTGTTCCAGTATCCAATTGTAACAGAATTCCTTCCAGTATTCGAAAGTCTTCATCGATTCATCAGGATGACAGAAATATTCCATCTCCATTTGCTCGAATTCTCTTGTTCGAAAGATGAAATTACCTGGTGTAATCTCATTTCTAAACGATTTACCAATCTGCCCAATACCAAATGGAACTTTTTTACGACTTGTTGTTACGACATTTTTAAAGTTGACGAAGATACCCTGGGCTGTTTCCGGTCTCAAATAAACCAGGGCAGCACTGTCTTCAGTAACTCCCTGGTGCGTTTTGAACATCAGGTTAAACTTTCGGATATCGGTAAAATCCTTAGAGCCGCAGTTTGGACAAACAATTTCCAACTCAATTATTTTGGCTTTCAGATCTTCATTGCTTAGTCCTTCAACCATTTGTTGAGGTTCCTTACGTGCCTCCAGTGTTTCTTCAACCAGTTTATCAGCTCTATGACGAGTCTTACACTCCTTACAATCCATCAAAGGATCGGAAAAACCACCTACATGACCGGATGCTTCCCAAACAGACGGGTTCATCATAATAGCACAATCAATACCCACCACATCATGTCGATTTCTTACAAAGGAATCCCACCAGGCTCTTTTGACATTCGTCTTCAATTCAACGCCCAATGGACCATAATCCCAGGAATTAGCCAAACCGCCATAAATGTCCGATCCCGGGTATACAAATCCCCTGCGCTTGGCCAGGGAGATAATCTTATCCATTGTTACTTCATTACTCATTTTATTTCGTATGGTTGAGGTTAATTGAGTTGAACAAGGATGTCCTCTATTGATTACATCCTCTCTAGAGCGGTGATACCGAAGATATCCAGGGTCTTGTTCAAAACGCCCTTCACTGCCATTGTCAATCCAAGTCTGGCGTTAATCGTATCTGTCTGTTCCGCTTTTAAAATCGGATGGTCATAATAAAACTTATTGAATGCCCGGCACAAATCATACACATAACTGCAAAGCACTGCCGGGTTACGGTCATTAGCGCTTTGAGCAATACAGTCCGGATACCTGGCCAGATTTACCAACAATGCAATTTCTTCGGCATTCCAGGAATAAGAATCCTCTGGAACAGCCAAATCCGTGGATTCCGCCTTTCTCAAAACACTGCAGATTCTGGCATGGGTGTACTGTAAATAAGGCCCTGTAGCTCCTTCAAACGAAAGAGATTCTTTGGGATTGAAACTGATCTCCTTTACAGCACCGGTTTTAAGGATAAAATATTTAATCGCGGCTTGACCGATGGCTTCGGCAGTTGCATCTACATCTTCAGTTTCGGCAATCTCTTTGTTTTCCCAACGATTTTTGATCTCCTCTCGCGCCATGGATTTCATTTTATCCATCAGATCGTCCAGATCGACCACAGTGCCTTCCCTGGATTTCATTTTGCCTTCGGGAAGAGTAATCATGCCGTAACTGATATGCTCACAACGATCAGCCCAATCGTATCCGAACTTCTTTAAAATTCTAAAGAGAACGCGGAAATGATTTTCCTGCTCATTTCCAACCACAAACAAACTGCCTTCCAGGGGATAATCGCTAAACTTGGTAATCGTTGTATTGATATCCTGGGTGATATACATGGCTGTACCGTCGCCCCTGAGAAGGATTTTTCTTCCCAGTTTGTCTTCCTCAAGATCAATCGCAACAGCACCATTGTCCTCTTCGTAACAAATTCCCTTTTTCAGGGCTTCCAGGACATATTCTTTGCCGCCCT
>JAKSDL010000052.1 GCA_022360105.1 Pseudomonadota bacterium | reverse complement strand
TGGGTTTTATATTCCCCCCGGTGTAGATCATGGTGCTGTTGCCCTAGAGGATGGAATTCTGATTGATGTCTTCAGTCCGCTAAGAGAGGATTTCATTCAAGACTGACCAATGCTTTCGGATCTATCCACCAGGTCGAGTTTACTGCATTGGATTCATACCAATCAGACTTTGGTTTAGTATTGTCAACCATTGGGTAAAATTTAAATCATGACGCTTTTATCTATCAATAGCCTGTTATATAAAGATAATAGTTATAGTATTTCACTGTTATTCATACTTTCGATTAGATACTCTTGAATAATTGGTTGACAATAAAACTTCATTGGTTTAGGTTTTTTCAACTTGCTAACAAATTGGTGCAAGCGTGATGCGTTTTTTTTCCAAAATCTATAAAAGGAGGATTAGCATGAAATTCATAAAAATGGCGCTTTTTTCCATTTCCACAATCATGATCATGGGAATTGCCGGGTCACTCCAGGCGGAAACTTGGAAAGGCTGGAATATCCATAAAGCCGGTTACCCAAACACGGTAGCAATGGACAAGTTTGCCGAGTTGCTGGAGCAAAAAACCAATGGTCGGATTAAATTAAAGATGTATCACGCCGGTGTTTTAGGTAGTCAACCGGATGCCATTGAACAAGTTCGGATTGGTGCCTTGGAAGTTGGAAATTTTAACATGGGACCAATCGGCCCAATCGTTGCTGAAGCAAACGTTCTTTCACTGCCGTTTATCTTTAAAGATGTACCACATATGTTTCGCGTGATGAACGGAGCAGGCGGTAAAAAGATCAACGAAGGTCTGGAGAAAAGGGGATTGATAGCCCTTACATACTACGATGCCGGAGCCAGGTCTTTTTATATGACAAAAAAGGCCGTTAAACAACCTGTTGATGTTGTGGGCATGAAGGTTCGGGTAATGAACAACGATTTATACTCAGGCATGATTGCAGCGCTTGGTGGAAATCCTTCCCCAATGGCATTTGCCGAGGTTTATCAAGCATTGAAAACCGGTGTGGTCGACGGGGCTGAAAACAATTGGCCATCCTATGAATCAACAGGTCATTATGAAGTTGCCAAGTTTTATTCTCTTTCCCAACATTTAATCATTCCTGAGTGTCTTTGCATCAATGCCAGGGTTTGGAGAAAGCTGTCTGCCACGGATAAAAAACTGGTGAAAGCAGCGGCCGTTGAATCTGCCGACTTACAACATGAGCTTTGGGCAAAGCGGGAAAAAGTCAGCCGTCAGACAGCTGTTAAATCCGGTGTTACGGTGATGGAGATTCCAAACAAGGCCGCTTTTCAAAAGGCGATGGAGCCGGTTTATGATAAATACCTGGAATCCAATCCCAAACTACGGCCTTTGGTGAAGTTAATCAAAAACACAAAATAAATCGTTCGGATTCACTTGGAAAGCCCGGGAGAGGCGGATATATAATTCCCGGGTTGTTTTTTATTAACCTTAGTTTTTCCTCCATTGGTTTGAAAATATGTCCGATTCGATTCCACCAGATGCAAAAACCGGATTTGACAGCCTTTTAGATTTCCTGAGTCTGGTTTGCAAGGTTTTAACCGGGATATCACTGGTTGTACTGACTGCTATTTTCGGTTGGCTTGTGTTTGGTCGTTATGTTTTGAACTCGACTCCTACCTGGGTTGAGCAGATATCTTTATTACTGATCGTATTGATAGGGTTTTTAGGGGCTTCTGTTGGCGTGCATGAAAACAGTCACCTTGGAGTGTCGATTTTCCGGGAGTTATGCTCAAAACGGATTCGCAGAGGATTTGAATTTGTGTCTCATATTCTCATGGCCATTTTTGGGGTTATTATGGCTGTAAATAGTTATGAGCTGGCCGTGTTTAAGTGGGGTTCGGAAATTCCCTTAATTCATTTGCCGGAAGGATTGAGAGTGATACCTATTATGTTGTGCGGTGTGCTCGTTTTCTTGTATTCGATCGGGCATTTGATTCACTTCTTCAAAGGTATTGAAGAAGAGTATGATTTAACGAAATAGACTGAGGGGATTTCATTGACATGGGTT
Organism: Pseudomonadota bacterium; assembly: GCA_022360105.1. Next base: position 5,889 of record JAKSDL010000052.1, on the reverse strand, counting down.
TGTTTTTATTGCTTGGTATTTTTACGGTTTGTGTTGTTATCGGTGTACCGGTAGCTTTTGCGCTTGGAATGTCGGCGGTATTCGCCTTTATTTATGAGGGATTACCAGTTCTAATTGCTTTTCAAAGAATTACAGCCGGAATCAGTATTTACGCTTTGATGGCTATTCCGTTTTTTATCTTTGCCGGTGAATTAATGTTTCACGGTGGGATTGCGGCCCGACTTGTCCGGTTTGCATCTTCTGCAGTTGGTTCTGTGCGGGGCGGACTTGGAATTGTGAACGTTTTTTCATCCATGCTGTTTGGCGGCATTTCCGGATCAGCCATTGCTGATGTTTCAGCCTTGGGCTCCATACTAATTCCCGTGATGAAGGAAAAGGGATACGATGATGATTTCGCTGTCAATGTTACGGTCACATCTTCCATTGCCGGAATAGTCATACCTCCCAGTCATAATATGATTATCTTTGCAATTGCGGCCGGTGGAGGAATTTCCATATCGCAATTGTTCATGGCTGGTGTGGTGCCTGGCGTTCTCATGTGTATTTGCCTGGCAGGAGTTTCGTATGCGGTTGCTGTTAAACGAGGATACCAATCGGAATCGTTTCCGGGATTTCGTGCCTTGCTGATTAGTTTTTTATCTGCAGTTCCGGGACTTTTAACTGCTGTAATCATTGTTGGGGGGGTGTTAAGCGGAATTTTTACTGTCACCGAATCAGGTGCCTTTGGAACCATCTACGCGTTTCTCGTAACGATCATCGTTTATAAATCATTGACTTGGGATAAATTTAAAATTGCCGTTGTTAATTCCATCAGAACCATTTCGATGGTAATGATCTTGATAGCCTGTACCGGCGCATTTGCCTATATGTTGACCTATTATCAAGTACCTTTGAAAATGATGGACTTTTTAACGGGCATTTCCGACAACCCCATTATAATTATTTTGATGATCAATGTAATGTTGTTGATTCTGGGTGCAATCATGGACATGGCCGCACTGATTTTAATCTGTACACCGATATTCCTGCCAGTTTCGCTTTCCATTGGTATTGATCCTCTGCAATTCGGAATCATGATGATCATGAACCTGGGAATCGGCTTGTGTACTCCTCCTGTCGGTTCGGTTTTATTTGTTGGTTGTGCTGTTGGTGGTGTTCCGTTGGAGCGTGCCGTTAAAACAATGTGGCCCTTTTATTTAGCGATTTTTATCGCTCTAATGCTGACATCCTTTTTTCCTGCAATTTCTCTTACTTTGCCACGTTTGGTAGCTTTGTGATGGCAAGTGTAACAAACAAACAACTCTAAAACACAAAAAGATATGGATTTAAAAGGAAAAATAGCCATCGTTACCGGTGGATCCAGAGATATTGGTCGTGAAATATCACTTAAGCTCGCCCGATTCGGGGCCAAAGTTGTGGTTAACTATTTTAATAACCCGGAAAACGCGGAAGAGACTTTGAATTTGATCTGCAACGAAGGAGGAGAAGCTATCATCGTTAAAGGTGATTTGACAAAAGAATCCGACGTTGCGCAGCTTGTTAGCGAAGCATGTAAAACCTATGGCGAAAAAATTGATATTGTTGTGAACAATGCGGGTGGCCTGGTTGCAAGAAAAAAACTTGAGGAAATTGATGTTGCTTTTTGGGATTACCTGATGGAAATAAACCTGAAGACCACATTCCTGGTCACAAAAGCTACCGTCCCTAAAATGACTGCCGGGGGCTCTGTTATCAATATCTCCTCACAAGCTGCCAAGGATGGTGGCGGTCCGGGAGCAACCGCATATGCGACTTCCAAAGGTGCGGTGATGACCTTTACCCGCAGTATGGCCAAGGAATTGGGTCCAAAAAATATCAGGGTTAATTCACTTTGCCCGGGATTAATCGGTACATCTTTTCACGATCGTTTCAGTACGGATGAAGGAAGGGCACATGTAGCTTCCATAACCCCCCTGGGTCGAGAGGGAAATCCGGTGGAGGTAGCAGATTTAGTGGCGTATCTCGCTTCAGACACATCAAGCTTTATTACTGGAACCAATATTGATATTAACGGTGGGTTGTATATTTCCTAAATCAGCTTGGTATTTCGAAATTAAGTGCTTTCAGCAGTCAGCGATCAGCCCTCAGCTGGTTTTTGGTTTCAATTGTAATATCTTCAATTGAACGCTGAAAGCTAATGACTAACAGCAGGCTAACCCTTAAGCTGAATTCCGGCATCTAGCACACCTACTCCAGCTCTTCTTTAAAAAATAATAAGGATCATGCCAAAACAAATGGCGAGTCTTTGCAACCCGACTGGTATCACACGGTCAGTCGTCTTGCTCGAATTTTCTTTTTGGAGTTATTTGGATATACTATTTTTCGTGTGGTAGACAATTTTTTTCTTAAACCGGAAAAATTAATGTAGTATTTGATATGAATATCTCCTACAAAATTGCACACATCACCGATTTACATATTTCAGAAGATGGTTCTCCAGTTCGGGACATAGATGTAAGGGGTAACTTTCTTGCAGTATTGGAATCGGCTGGTCGCTTTATGCCTGATTTGGTTGTGTTGGGTGGAGACCTGGCTGCCGAAGAAGGTGAGCTGGGTGCTTATTATTGGATAAAAGAGGTTTTGACTGATATTTCAATTCCTTATGTGATTGTTCCCGGTAACCATGATGTGCTGCTAAACCTTGATGAAGTGTTCGATATTAAAGACTCCCTACAACAATCCTGGGATTTTATTTGGCAGAATGATGATTTGGTAATTATAGGGTTGGACAGCTCAAAAGGCGAAATCTCAAATCAACAGCTTCATTGGCTTCATAAATCCTTCAAGTCGCTGGAAAAAGACGCCCTTTTATTTATGCATCACCCTCCAATTGATTGCGGTTGCGCGTTTATGGATACCAATTATCCGCTTTTTAACCGAAAAGATGTATTTCACCTCATTTCCGACTGTTCGCAGGTAGCAGCGGTGTTTTGCGGTCACTATCACACTGAAAAGACAGTTATCCGGGAAAGTAAACAGGTCTACCTCACTCCGGCTACCATGATGCAGATGTCCCAGACCAGTTCTTCCTATGAGGTGGACAGTCTGAGACCTGGCTGGAGACTGATCGAATGGACCGCTTCCAAACTTTCCACCAGGGTCATTTATTTGGATTAAACCTCTGTAAGCCTGCCAAATTTAACTGCAACCGTTGCTTGTCCCGCATATTTTGCAGACATGACAGCTCCCCGTGGGAATCAATAACATATTCCCGCAAACCGCACATTTACGTTCTGTAAGAAACAACATTTCCCTTCTTTCTTTTTGATCGTTTTTAAGACTTGTGTTCGGAATCCAAGCCTGATTTTCGGTTTTCGTTTTGACAGGTAATTGCATTTTTATTATCCGTTTAATTGAACATGTGTTTTATTGAATGAGTCAATTATGAACAAAAGTACTCTTATGAAGCCAAACTGTCAAATCATTTGCATAAAATTTTTTATAAGTAGTTGTGTTTTATAAACAGATATTTACCTGTGAATTTATCGCCAATGGGGGAGGTTTTTAGCTTGAGAAGAAGGAGAAGATTTGTTTTCTTCTCCCGGGTGGAGGCTTTACTTTGAGGTTTTTAACTTAAAAGTGGATTCAATATGCGAGTCCAGTTCGGAAATAAACTTAATTACGTTATCCGATTGAGACTTACAATGTTGAATTACCTTTTGTTGAGTGGCAAGAATCAGCTCAATTCGTTTTTTCTCTTTGAAATCACAAATGTCGCAGTTCCCCATATTTCTTTCTTCATAAATAATAGTGTAGTACTCAAGCAGAGGGCTGATAATTTTTACTACATTCTGCATGCATTGCCGGTTTTGATAGTTGGTGATGATACTTTTGTTGTATTGATAGCTGTTTTCCAACACCCTGCGGACCACGATCTGGTAGCAGGAAGGATTGCTAAAAAACCTGATCTCTTTTCCGTTTTTGTCCCTATAATCGATTATTTTTTGATCATTGACCTTTATATCACAGGGAGAAAAGGAAACACGATCATACTTGCCCAAACCGGGTTTTTTAGCCATGATTGTTGATTTCACAAAATCAAAAAAACCGGCTTTATCTATGTCTAAGGTTTCAATATCAAGGATTTCCTGGGCCGGTTTTGAAAAATCTATTTTGGCCAGACTTGATACGGAAATCAGCGAAAAGAAAATGAATAATACTGCCAGAATGGTTTTTCTCATATCGACCTGAAGGCTGGTAGAGTCTGCATTGAAATTAAAGGAAATCTTGTTTTATTATAGAACGACTGGAAATTTTTGCAATTCCCGACAGGTCAATGAGACAGTGAAAATTTCAGATGGATTATCAATTTGAAAGGGTGCACGGCATCAATGTGGTCCCTGCTGGACTTAATTGAACATTGATATCGACACCCGGTGGTTACAATTCAAGATAAGGAATAACCTCTTCCAGGGAGGCAACTACCATGTGTCCCAGCTGCCGGAATTCCGCAGAAGGCTGAATCAGATCCGGTATTTGAAACACTTTCATGCCGGCTGCAAGAGCGGCTCTAACACCGGTTTCCGAATCCTCCAACGCAATACAGTTTTCCGGTTTAATTCCGACTTTTTCTGCTGCCATGAGGTAAATGTCAGGCTGGGGTTTGCTTTGACGGACCATGTCACCGGATACGATTTCTTCAAAATAGTTAAAAATCCCGGCATTGTTCAGTTTTTTGATGGCAAGCTTGTATACAGTGGAGGTGGCAATAGCCGTAGGAACATTGTTTTCCTTTAGAAGTTTGAGTAAGGTTGTAACTCCCTTCTTTAAAGGAACCGGCTGCTCAACTGCCTGTTCATGGTATAATTCACCCCACAACCTGATTATTTTTTCTATGGGAAATTCCTGCCCATATCCCTCGGTCAAAATCTCTCTCGATCGCTGATCATTAGTACCGATACAACGTAAATACACATCTTTTTTCACAAGGTGACCAAACGCTTCACAGGCTTCTTCAAAAGCTTTAATTGCGATGGCTTCTGTATCCAGAAGCAGGCCATCCATATCAAAAATCAAGGCTTCAAATTCCATCACGACATATTATTTGTGGGTTTATCAAATTCGGAGAAGGAAACGATTCTTCGTTAAAGAGTATTATTGTTGTTTGGAAAGACTTCCACAATAGGGCACAACGTTTTATTGCAAAACTGAAAATTGTTTCCCTTTTGCCCCCTGATTAATTGTAGGATGGATAACTCATTACCCGTCATCCTGATTAAATTCCGGCCTGCCCCTTGATTTGATGAGTTAACAGTCTTAACGGAATGCCTTTGATGTAAGGTAAGTTTGTCCGGTGCCAACGAGTCTGCAGAAAAGGAAGGGGTCAAAGTTTAATCGGATTGTAGTGATGTTCCTTGATGATTTCCGCTGTCTTAACAAGATTGTTCATAAATTCCTCCATGTGCCGGGGATTTTTACGAAAAACCCTGTGTCCGTACAAGTTGACTTTGCTGATATCAATATCATCTTCTGCTGTAATGCATATCATGTGAGCATCAGGAAATCGACTTTTAATGTCTTCGGCTACGTCATGTCCTGAACCGTCCGGAAGATTCACATCAAGAAAACAAAGGTGAGGTTGAAAGGAAAGATTTTGATTCAGGTAGTGTTGCAGATCTGCGATATTGTAAAAACCAAAAATGTTGCAAAAGGGTGCCATATCATGAAAATGCTCACGGATGGCATCCAACAGCTCCTTGTCATCATCCAAAATAAGGATGCTCAATTGCTGTTCGTCCGATTCCCTTTCGATTTCCAGACTCTTTTTGTGTATCTCTACAAACAGTTCGTAGTTGGCCAGAAAAGCTTTTAACAAACCCGGATCAAATGAATCCGCAGGATTCAGTCGAT
>JAKSDL010000287.1 GCA_022360105.1 Pseudomonadota bacterium | reverse complement strand
CAGGGGTTTGGCTCCTGCCTTGATTGCCTTTGTATAATCATCCTCAACATTTTCTGAATAGAATGCCAATTCAACACCCTGTGGATTTCCCGATTCAGGTTGCGGATATTTTTCCGGCATCATTCTATTTCCTGCTTCGTGTGATGCTATTCCGATTTCAGCGTCTCCAGCCATCACTATCCCGAAATCAAAGTCCGGATCATAGAATTTTTTGTCCAACCCAAAAGCGTCAATGTAAAATGCAATTGTCTGTTGAACATCCTTAACAAAAAGACATGGGCTTCCAAATTTCATGAAATTCTCCATTCTGCGTAGCAAATTCCTTGAACAGTACCATAAGAATCTGCGTTGCTCTGGGTACTTCAGAGAAATTTCTTAAAAAACCAGATAACTATTGTTTATCCTTAAATGTAACAATTCAGGTTTGTCCACGCAATTATTCAGGTTAATCAAAATACCCCGGGTATGGATGGGATGGCTGCTGGGTTGAGCAAGGTAGTTTGGATTAGACCATATGTGGGAGATCAAATACTTAGAATTTACGGAATTGTAGGCTGTTGGGAGAATCGTTTTACTTTATTCACCCGGGCTTTGAATGAAAATGTCAAAATAAAAGACCTGTCTTACACTTGGGAATTGAGAGTGGAAAGGGATGGCGGAATTCCGACCCCCTTACGTTCTATATATCCGGTCATCTTAATCAGGTAAAACAAAGATATCGACCCGAATCTTGCTGGATTTTACAGCAAGATTCGGGTCGCAATATTTTCCTGCAAGTGCATATTATTAAAGTAGGAAAACTTAAGACCAAATTTTGGTGGCGATAATAATTAATCAGGGAAAACATGAAGTCACAAAAACACACACAAGGATCTGCAGCAGTCAACCAGATAATGGGATTTCAAGAATGGGGGTTGATCATAATTTTGTCAATTCTATGGGGAGGCTCTTTTTTCTTTGTAGGGGTGGCTGTTAAAGAGCTACCATCACTCACGATAGTATTATGCCGGGTCGCTCTAGCTTGTATTATTCTTCTGGCCGTTGTTTATCTCAAAGGGGAGAGAATGCCATCGTCACTGGCCGTATGGGGTGGATTTATCGTCATGGGCGCCTTGAATAACTTGATCCCTTTCAGTTTGATTGTCTGGGGGCAAACCCACATCGAAAGTGGTCTTGCAAGTATCTTAAATGCTACGACACCTGTATTTAGCGTTGTTCTTGCTCACTTTTTGACCAAAGAAGAGCGCTTGACTACCAATCGGATATCGGGTGTCTTGCTTGGATGGGTGGGGGTCATAGTGTTGATCGGGATTAATTCACTGAGAAGTTTTGGTATCGAAGTGTTTGGGCAAATCGCCGTTCTGGGAGCCGCCTTTTCCTATGCTTGTGCCGCAATCTATGGCCGCCGGTTCAAAGGCCTTAGCCCTCTTGTGATAGCTACCGGAATGCTGTGTGGCTCTACCCTAATGATGACCCCAATGGCATTATTCATTGATCAGCCTTGGAATCTATCCCCTGGTATTTTTACAATAACGGCGATCATTGGACTGGCTGCGATCAGCACATCGCTGGCTTATATTATCTATTTCAAAGTGTTGTCCACTGCAGGTCCGACAAATCTACTGCTGGTTACATTTTTAATTCCCTTGAATGCCATTTTACTCGGAGTCTTGTTTTTAGAAGAGCGATTAGAATGGAATGCATTGATGGGCATGGGGCTAATATTTGCTGGATTGATTGGAATTGACGGGCGCTTGTTAAAAAGACTCAAACGCAAAGAAGAGGTTTGGTACTATGAGATATAAAGGACAAGGATCTTTGGCAGGAGCAGTCGGGCAACCGTTGCTTCTACCCTGAAGTGGACCGGCAGCCGGCCTTGGACGAAGTCAAATATCCAAATTCCCGGCGAATCCTTTGTGAACATCAAAACCTTGCATGTGGCCACTGAAAACCGATGCTGGACGGAAAACTTAGTGTAGTGAATTTGAGGTAAGCACCTTTAAACCTAACGTTTTTTCCATAGGTTCAAAATCATAATCGTCGTGAAGCAAGGAAATATTATTTTCAATGCAAAACGTTCCAATCAGAACATCGATTGTTTTTCTGATAGTAATTCCTTGTTTTCGCATTGTTCGATAGTTAGAGGCAGATGCGATTGCATTATGGTAGCCACCTAATTGAACAAGATCCAATGAACCAAGGAATTCCTTAGCAACACTGAATTCTTTGTTAGCTTTAAATCCTTGGAGTACTTCAGTTAAAATTAGGTCTCCAATTAAAACCGGTTCATTTTCCAAATATTTGTCCAATGCATCCGTTTGCCAGTTTACATGACCATTGAAATACGCAATCCAAACGGAAGAATCAACAAGAATCACTTATCCAACCTCATTTCATCGAGACTTCCCTCCCATTTCAGTTTACCTCTGAGGGTTTTGATTTTTTGTTGTTTCTTAAGTTTGACTAATAACTTCAAACCTTCCTCAACGACAGCTTTTTTAGTTTTGAAACCGGACAACTTCATAGCTTCATCCATTAATTCGTCGTTAATAACGATATTTGTTCTCATTTCTTTTCCATTGTGTAGGTTTTTAATCTATCGTACACATTTGGTGTTCAAAGTAAAAGCAACACTTTAACTTATCGCCTAATAAAGGGCTATAACGAGCAGCTATCCCTTCCGCTGAGTATCGAGAAAGCCAGCCTTGGCAAGTCCATTGTCATTACCATAAGAAGACTCTCAACGTACAGCTAAGCACAAATGTGGAGAACAAAATGAATATTTCGACAAAATCTGACAAGGGACATCATTGAGGTTTTTCTTTTTTGGGGACTTGTGATAGATACATCTATATCTTCAATTGTTTAGATTTGGTGACCACGATTAGATTTTGACTATGAAAACCTCTTTAGACCATTTACCGGATATCAAACAGGAAGAACTTCAGGATATTGTCAAGATTATCCTGGAAAAAACAGGGAAAAAAACGGAAATGATTCTCCTGTTTGGCAGTCATGCCAGGGGGGATTGGGTTGAAGATCGCTATACCGGGGAGGATGGTATAGTCTACGAGTATAAAAGTGACTTTGACATTTTGGTAGTGACCACATCCGTTGAATCCGCCCAAAAATGGGCTTACTGGTCGAGAGTCGAGAAAAAGCTTCAACGCAATGAACTGCTTCGTACCTGGGTGAGCCTGCTGGTCATCGATATTCGCACGTTAAACAATGAACTGAAAAAAGGGCGTTACTTTTATAAGGATATTCAGAAAGAAGGGATCATGCTTTATGATTCCAAACGTTGTGAACTGGCCGAACCAATGGAGTTAACGGCAGAAGAACGGAAGGAAGAGGCCGATCTGCACTTCCAAAAGTGGTTTAATAGTGCCAACAGTTTTCTGATCGACTTTAATCATGCTTATGAAAGAAACGATCTCTTAAAGGCTGCTTTTGAACTCCACCAAGCCACCGAACGGTTCTTTATGACAATCCTGCTGGTTTTCACCGGATACAAGCCCAAACTCCACGATTTGGAAAAGTTGAACAAGCTGGTGATTATTCAACACCGTTCGTTTGTGTCGATTTTTCCCCAATCCACGGAAGAAGAAAAGCAGAACTTTATCCTTCTGAAGCGAGCATATATCGATTCAAGGTATGACATGGATAACTTTGATATCAGCAAGGAACAACTGGAATGGCTGGCAAATCGAGTCAATAAGCTTAAAGAGTTAACTCAAAAAAACTGCCGGGAAAAAATCGAGAGCTTCACGCTATAAATTCAGCTTCAACGCTACCTACCTGTTGCAGGCGGCTGCAAGAATCAATACCAATTGCCTTAAGTCTTTCAGCCAGCTTCTTTCCCATATTTGGTAAATCTTCCGATTTTTCTTTCATCAAAACAATTTTTTAGAATTGATAGATACGATTACTTTCTCGACTTCCAAGCCGGTAACTTCAGCAGCATATGTCGGGCAGATTCCTTTGCAACTTCCGAAGCCAATCCCTGGGTCTTGACAATGAATGAGGTCATGGAATCCAGCTTTTCCTCAAATGATTGCATAGTGCCATCGGGTCGGGCACAGTAACGACAATATTGTTTGTTCGTATCGCCCCGGGCAAAGTCTTCAGGCTTTTCCATGGGCATACCGCAAGCGATACAAGTTTTTGTCATGAGTCCTCCTTTTTAATGTCGAACCAAATTCATGAAGTGGGTGATCAGTTCTTCCCCTTTCTCGCTTAAAACCGATCTACCCGGAGAGAACAGTTCACGATTAGTCAAATAATAATGGACTAGTCCGAGCCAGGTATTGAATAACAAATGAGCCGGAATAACTTTTATGATTCCCTCTTTCATCCCTTTTTCCGCAGATTTGGCAATATGAAAAGAAACCGCGGACTGGATTGAAAGCAGAATTTTCGCGGCTTGATCGGGCAATAATCTTCGTCCATCGACCAGTGCTGCATAAAATGCTTCGTTTTGTTGCAATATGTTGAGATGGGTTTCCAAGACAATTTGCAATCCTTTGTTACTTTCCGTCGATTTATGAATTTGTTTCACCAGGGAGGAGCCAAACGCTTCGATGGTGTGAATCAACAGGGTCTCTTTATCGGAAAAATGAACAAAAACAGAGCCATGAGCGATATTTGCCCTGCTTGCTACCTCGTAAGTTTTCAAAGCATTGAGCCCTTGCTCTGCAATTAGTTCCCTGGTCACAGCTACAATGCGTAACCTGGTTTCACGCTTTTGTTGGAGCCTTTTGTTTGGCGGCTTTCTCATAAAACAGGATCACGAATTCATCATTTTTAACTGAGTGAGTAGTCATTGACTCTTCACTCAGTTAAAAGCAAATCAGCTGACCTGTCAAGTCCAAATGTTTCCGGGTCTTTTTTTCCTCTTCCCCAACCCTAACCTTCCAACAAGTAAACTGATATTCGCTATGGCACAATTCCTGATTACAATAGGGTAGGGCCAATATCATCTCTCAAAAAATATCCATCATATCAATATAATAAAGACCTATCGCATCATGACGAAAAATATTATCAGCGTTTTTGACGTAAAATTGTTTCATTTACTTACAGTTTTGTTGGCAATTTTATTCACGCAAGATCTTTTTGCCCAGAAAGCCTTTCGACTGGTCAAAGCAACATTCATCATTCCGGTCACCTATTCAGACGGTGACAGTGAGGATGATTATTACAAGATAGAGGACAGTAAGCGTAAACCTTCCGGATACGCTCTGGGAATAGTGCTGAAGAACGGATTCGGCATCGGGCTCAGCAGTAGTAAGCATATCACCGAGCAGACCACCACTTTCAAAACCTATTTCAATTACGTCTCCGGTACTGAAGAAACCGTCAATCTTGATTTCTGGGATCTCTCCTACACATTTGGAGAATCGGTGCCTTTTACCATCGGCATTGGAATTTTGAGGTCCGGTGATGCCGAAGTGGAATACAGCAATCCTGCATGCAGTCAGTTCAGCAGGACATCCAGTGCTGTCAGCGGTGGTTCGTATTTCATGGACTTAGGCATTCCGGTCAGCGATCCTTATAAAGTCATTCTTGGCTACCGATACACCTATGCCAATCTAAATTTCAGCAACGTCAGCGGAGATTACCCCCGCTGGTACCGGGATTTTTCCCTTGGAGCTTCCTACTCTTTTTAAGTTGCCCGGAGAAATAAACCGGTCTTTATCAGAGAGGGTAACCTGCGGAGTCCGGTGACGGTATCCAGGCTTTTATCAGGATGCCGTCACACGGCCTTATTTGTTTCCGTGGGGATCAATTGGTTTGAATCCTATTTGAGGTCTTTATGGCAAAACCACCAGTCATAGCCTTCATACTGATCCAGTCGTTTGGCCGCATCCTCCTGAGTTTTGGCGGGAGGTATGATGACACGGTCCTTGATCAGCTCGTTTTCAGGCCAGTTGGCAGGTACGGCCACGCCATTTTCGTCCGAAGTAATCAACGCTTTAGTGGCTCGCACAATCTCATCCATGTTGCGCCCGATCTCCTGTGGATAGTAAAGAACCAGTCTGACCTTTCCTTGGGGATCACCGATAAAGACGGCACGTACGGTATTTGTGCCTTTTCCTGGATGCAGCATTCCCAGCTTGTTGGCAATAGAGTCATTGGCGGCTATGACAGGGAAGCTGATATCCACATCCAGCTTTTCCTTAATCCATTCGATCCACTTGATATGGCTGAAAACCTGATCCACTGACATTCCGATCAGCTTTACTCCCATATCTTCGAAAGCTTTGATTCGGTTTTGAAACCCGACAAATTCTGTGGTACAAACCGGCGTAAAATCAGCAGGATGGCTGAAAATCACAAACCAGCTGCCTTTGAGGTCACCGGGCAAGTTCATTTCACCTTGTGTCGTTGTTACGGTCATTTCCGGAAAGTCGTCTCCTAATAAAGGCATGTTTACTTTTTCTTCCATTTTGTTTCTCCATATGAGGTTTTAATTGATTTATTGTGGATCTAATCTTACTTATTTCACGGGGTATGCCATGAGAATATAACTTAAATCCTTGATCCTATTCTATTGATATTATGGTGATAAAATCTAAAATCATATATTTAACTTACCCAAAATTGGTGGTTAGGGGTTGTCAATTACCGAAATATAGGTGGACAATGTAACGAAATAACGTTTCACCGAAATATCGTTAAGGATTGTATGAATCGACAAATGACTTTTCCCGTGGATCTTGAGAATTCAGAAAAGATCCTGGAACTGATTTTAAAAGCGCTCGACGACATAGTAGAATACGAATTGGCCGTGATTCTCAAACTGAAGGATGATCATACCCTTGCCGTGAAAAAAACAATGGGACCTTTAGCCGATAGGCTGCTGGACCATTACCAGATAGATCTAAAAAAACGGGATGATATAGCCCGCCTGATTGAACAACGAGAACCCTATCTGGTGGGAGAAGAGGATAGCTATCCAGATACCTATCATGACATTATCGATCTTCCCCAGGGTCATTCCTGTTTGGTTGCCCCCCTGTACCTGCAAGAAAAGCCACTCGGTATGCTGACGCTTGATCATCGGGCCTGCGACATGTTTTCTCCCGGTATTATCCGTTTTATCAACACCCTGGCCAAACTGATCTCCATTATTATTGCCCAGTCCGATTCTTCCGAGTATTTGAAGTCGATCAGTGAAAGACTGACTGAAGAGCGCAACCTTTTGCTTTCAAAACATGCCGACCTTTTTAGTGATGTAGTAGGTAATTCCTCGGTCTGGAATCATGTTCTGGATACTGTTCGGATTGTAGCCGGATCTGATTTGTCAGTGCTGATCCAGGGAGAGACCGGAACCGGAAAGGAGCAAATCGCCCATATGATCCATAAACTGAGTCCCCGCAGCGACAAGCAATTCATCGCCTTAAACTGCTCTGCCCTAAGTCCCGGGTTAGCTGAAAGCGAACTTTTTGGTCATGAGAAAGGGGCGTTTACTTCGGCTATTAATCGCAGAAAAGGTCGATTTGAATTAGCTGATGGTGGGACTTTGTTTCTGGACGAAATTGGTGATCTTCCCATGGAGGTCCAGCCAAAACTACTGCGTGCTCTCCAGGAAAGCAGTTTTGAGAGAGTGGGAGGAGAGGAAACCATTAAGAGCCGTGTGCGAATCATTGCGGCCAGTCATGTTAACCTTAAACAGGCAGCTGTGGAAAAACGGTTTCGAGAGGACCTCTATTATCGGATCGGTGTGTTTCCTATCACACTGCCACCACTGAGGGATCGCAAAGAGGATGTGGTTTTGTTGGCAGAGCATTTCTTGAAGGAACTCAGGAATGAAGCCTACTATGCCAACTTGCATCTCAGCGGAGCTGCGGTGGAATGTCTTTTAAACTATAACTGGCCGGGGAATGTAAGGGAATTACAGAATACTATCCGCAGGTCTGCCCTGGTTGCCGGAGGAAGCCGCATTGAACCGAGTCATCTTGCCTTGAAAGAATTGGCAAGACAAAACAGGCAAATTGTTTCCGGCATCAAAAACAAAGAAGCAAAGGATAGTATCCTTTTTTCATCTCCTAATCCGGATCGAGTTTCGTTTCCAAGTCTGGATGACGCGATGCGCGATCATATAACATCAGCTTTGAAGATATCCGGAGGCAAACTTTATGGCAAAGACGGTGCTGCCGAACTCCTGGGTGTAAAACCCACCACCCTGCAAAGCCGCATGAAAAAGCTCGGTCTTCAACGGAATTGAAGATTCATTCACAATCTTTTGCTAGTCAAAGTTTGAACTCTTTGGGTTCAGCTGCTTCAAAACTTGCTTTACAGTCGTCTATTTCTTTATCAACCGCCGCCCATGTCTTTTTTAATTGCTCATCATTTCCACTGGTACATTCGTTTATTCGAACATTGAGATAACCTGCCCGGAGCAAAGATCAGCGCTTTCAACCGATCGACCGCCTCACCGATAGTTACACGGGTTTAATCTGCCT
>JAKSDL010000023.1 GCA_022360105.1 Pseudomonadota bacterium | reverse complement strand
TCGCTATGGACAATTACAGGGGCTGCAGTGTCTCATACACTGTTTTTTATTGTTGCTTCAGCAGGATTGGCAGCCATTCTCATGGCATCGGCCCAAGTGTTCATCATCCTGAAGTGGTTTGGGGTCTGTTACCTGATTTGGTTGGGGCTCACGCAGATTTTCTCCAAAGAGCTGCAGGTAGGAGCAGCAGCCGGCAATAATCGGGAATCGATCAGTAGTTTGTTCCTGCGAGGAATTACCGTGAATTCAACCAATCCGAAAGCATTGGTTTTTTATTCCACTTTTTTCCCTCCTTTTATCGATCCAAATCTGAACCTTCTGCCGCAATTGTTGATTCTCGGTACCACATTTGTGACTATCTTTATCGCGGTAGCAGCAGTCCATGCCTGGTCGGCCGAGAAGCTTGGCGGCATATTTCGAAGTGGTTCGAAATTGAGTGTTGTTAAAAAAACATCAGGAGCTGTTCTTGTAGGAGCAGGTGTATTACTGGCTTCAGTCAGTCGAGAATAAAGAACCGGGTCCGGAGGACCCGGTTTTCTTGGGTGCATAAAAGCGAGTGCGGAATGGGCATCACCACGAGAAATGCCTGATTTTTGATGTTATTCCTTCATCGAACCAATCCAGTCACACAGAACATCAAATGCTTTTTTGGTGCGGTAGCAATAAGTCTCCAGAAAATCCAGATCCAGTTCCTTATCAAGAGGCACTTGCTCACTGCCTGCGAGAGCCCTAGCGCCATCAAAATCAACATAGGCCAGTCTTGCCGTGAGCTCGGAATCTGGTCGTCCAAACTCTTTTCCGGGTAGAAACGCCACGCCGATCTCTTCCAAAGCCTTCCGGCATAATTCGGTTGAGGTGGTAATGCCGTTTGATTTTAGTTTGTCTGCAATGGGCGAAAAGTCCGGGAACAGATAAAACGCACCTTTGGGTTTAACTACTTTGGCACCGGTTTCTTCCAGCTTTCGTGTGCACCAGTTTCCAAGCAAAGCCAGAATTCTTCGACTGTGAGCCAGGTATTGCTCCAGAAAGATTCCGCCTTTAAATGCTCTAATGGCTGCATATTGGATTGGAGCGCTGGTAGAAGTAAAGGTCTCACTGGCAACACTTGCCATAGCTTCCTGCAACCCGACCAGTGACTGTGGAAAGGCAAAGGTTCCCAATCTCCAGCCTCCGGCACCGCACCATTTGGAAAGACCTGAACTAATGATGGTCCCTTCCGGATAATATCTGGCAATAGAAATGTGTTTCCCTTCATGATGCAGTTTCCCGTATATCTCGTCGGAAAGCAGAATCAGATCGAATTCTCGGGCGATATCAGCCAACTCCTTAAGAGTGTCTG
This sequence comes from Pseudomonadota bacterium, assembly GCA_022360105.1. Next base: position 3,894 of record JAKSDL010000023.1, on the reverse strand, counting down.
TAGAGTAAGTTCCACCCTCCGGATTTCCGGGGTAATTTAGAATGACAATCCTTGGTCTTCCCGGATCTTCTTCACAAAGCTTCCTTAATTCTTCCGGTTGTAAACGCCATTCGTTTTCATAAGTGGTGGAGAGATAAACAACCCTTCTCCCTATAATCTGTGCTTGTGGAGAGTAAGATACCCAACAGGGGGTCGGTACGACCAGATCGCCGTAATAAGAGATCTGCAGCAAAAACATCAGTTCCTTGGAACCGGGACCAATTAAAATCCCCTCGGGGTGATACTGGGTGCTGTCATTTTTGTTATGAAAAAGGGCAACGGCTTCCCGTAGCTCTCTCAATCCTTGAACAGGCAGATAGTCTTTTTGGTGGGCATTTTGACGAAGTGAGTCTGCCACAACAGCAGGTACCGGAAAGGGTGATTGACCCAGACCCAGCCGAAATACGGTTTTGCCCCGGGTGATTAAGTCGTTGGAAAGGTCGTTAATTGCGATGGTGGCTGATTTTTTCAATCCCCTGACATTCAGATTCAGAGAAAAGTGTTCCTGATTGTTAAACATGAGTCCTCGGTGTTTTTCAGGTACGTTTGATAGATGATTACCAGGTTTTTTGCCTGGAACAACCCTGTTGAAATCAAGTTGCCCGATTTGCAGCAGGGACTTGTGAAAAGCGTAAAAATTTAACCATATCACATTTTACGATAAATTCGAGTAAACCTGTGACTCAAAAGATTAAAAAAATCATATGGGTAAAAATTTAGACGAAGAGGATTTGATTTAGCACAAACTTTGACCATTTCAAGTAGTTAGTACAAATAGATCTGGCTGGCTTTTATGATCGTCCATGCAGGTTTTTCTCCCCTGGATGTTTTAAGGAAAGCCGGTGACGAGATCATTAACAAATCAACACTGCAAGTCAAAGCTCAGATACAATAGAAAAACGGGTGGATTGAAAGTGAATTAAGATTAAGCAACTTATTTGTATATATAAATCAAAAAAATAACAGCAGGATTCGTCGTAACTCTCCTGTCAAAGGTAACTTGAAAGAAAAAAATGCATCGGAAAAAGAAAAAACGGTCCAAGGCTATTGTTGAAAGGAGGCTCCAATTAGGGTAAGATGGTAGACACTTTAAAATTAGCCAACATAACAACACACAAAGTAACACTTGTTTTATTCTCTCATCAGTTGGCCTGGCTGTCCGAAAGTCATTCCCGGCTACTTTTGCTGAACTGAATTGCTATCATTTCGAAATCTAGCGTGATAATAGCAATTTGATTCTGGTGAGCTAACAACCGCCACCGGGGTTTCAATTGATATGAATAGTCATTTATTTCATTAAATATTTATCCAACTCTCTGAATTTTCGGACTTATTTTTAGTAAAGGGCTGATTTATATACAAGGAGCAACTATGTTAACACTGGAAGATCTGGATAAAATTGCCATCAATGCCAAATGTCATAAACTAGTATACCAGATTCTCAAAGAGAACCCGACTTTGGAAGAAATTCTGATGAATTCGGAGAATGAGGTGGAGGTCCTGGAAGGCATCCGGCATTGGGTGATGAAAAGCCTGAAAAACAGTTCTCATGCATTAAAATACTACAAACGGCAAATCTCCGGAATGGATGCCCTAAAAAAAATTAAATGGAATGAAGTCGCGGCAATTCGTATATTAGATTATATTGATAATGCCGGCATTATCGTTGATGACTGGAACTTTAAAGAGCAGAAGACGTATAGCAATCCAATCATTCTTTTATGGATGGGAGTTAAAAAAGGTATTGGTGGTGCCAAGCATTATTTTTTTGAGGACATGCTTTATCTCTTCAGGCAGTTTTCAGGTAAATCCAAACCCAAAAAAATCAAGCGGGAAACCCTGGAAGAATGGATGGAGCGCTATCCCTCCGGTCTTGATCCCCGAATAGTCCAACTAAGAGAAGAAAACAGAAACCGCATTCTTGAAAAGTTCATTGATAAAATTGATAGTGGCATAAAAAAAGATCCCAAATTCAAATTCAAAGAGGGTATGACCCGCGATGAGAAGCGGGATAAAGTGAGGGAATGGTGGAACGATCGTCTGTTTCATTTAAGATTCGCCATTCGAACCCCCAGGGAACTAAATGAAATGCTGGATTTTTCCATAGATCCGGATCGTATGAAAGTCTTGTATGAAGCGGAAAGAGTCGGTATTCCTTTCTTTATCAACCCTTATTTCCTGTCCCTGCTTTATGTCAGAGTGCCTTATTTTGCAATAGGCGGAGACCAGGCTATTCGTGACTATGTGCTTTATACCAAACATCTGGTCGAAGAGTTTGGTCAGATCAAAGCCTGGGAAAAAGAAGACCAGGTGGAGGAAGGTCGACCAAACGCTGCAGGCTGGCTTATTCCCGGTCATAATATCCATCGTCGATATCCTTCCGTAGCCATACTGATTCCGGACACTATGGGTAGGGCTTGCGGCGGTTTATGTTCCTCCTGCCAGCGTATGTACAGTTTTCAAAATGGGGAATTGAATTTTAACCTGGAAAAGCTGCAACCGAGAAAATCCTGGAAAAACCGTCTGGACAAATTGATGGAGTATTTTGAAAACGACTCTCAGCTTCGCGATATTTTGATCACCGGTGGAGACGCGTTTATGAGCAGTGACAGCTCAATCAAAGAAATTCTCGACGCAGTCTATGATATGGCACGACGCAAACGTCAGGCCAATAAAAAACGGACGGAGAAATTCGCCGAACTGGTTCGGGTCAGACTGGGTACCAAACTACCTGTTTATCTCCCGCAGCGGATTACTCCCGAGCTGATAGATATACTCAGGAAATTCAGAATCAAAGCCTCAAAAATCGGCGTTAAGCAGTTCGTCATTCAAACTCACTTTGAATCACCCCTGGAGGTGACCCCCGAAGCCCGGCAGGGTGTGGAACAATTGCTTTCGGCCGGTTGGCTGGTGGTGAATCAGCTGGTTTATACAACAGCTGCTTCGAAGAGAGGTCATACAGCAAAACTTCGACAAGTTCTGAATGATATCGGGGTGATCTCCTATTATACCTTTTGCGTGAAAGGTTACATGGAGAACTACCACCATTTCGCTACCAACGCCAGGGCAGTCCAGGAGCAAATGGAGGAAAAGTCTTTCGGTCTTGTCCCAAAGAAGTTTCATGAGCACATCAAACAATTTCCCTCTTCAACCGAAAAAATCATTGATCTGATTGACGAAGTCCGTGAAGGAGCCAACTTACCATTCCTTTCCCTGGATAGAAGTGTGATCAATCTGCCGGGGGTCGGAAAAAGCCTGACTTATCGGGTTATCGGCATCACCAGGTATGGTCGTCGGATTTTGGAATTTGATCATGATAAAACCCGTAAACACAGCCCCATAATCGAAAAAATGGGTAAGGTAATGATCGCAGAATCCAAAGCAGTTGGCGATTATCTCCGACAATTGGAAGCCATGGGGGAGGATCCCTCTGATTATGACAGCATTTATGGTTATTCCATCGGAGAAACGGAAGATATTACTTCGGTTTACGAATATCCCGATTATGAGTTTAAGGTGACGCAAGAGATTACGAATTTGGAAATTCCCTCTGAGTACAATAATTAATCTCAGCACACCGGGCACACGGATCCCTGGTCTGGCAAAGACAGCCGGTCAGGGATTACTTGTCCTATTTTTCGGACCTGCCTTCCGCAATTATTCCCTCTTCATTTCTCACCACGTTCCATGGTAATTAGGCATCATCGTTATTGGTTGATTTATAGCAAACAGAATTCCCAAAAACACCATTGCACAGAATTTGCAACTGGGGACCCAATTAATCAAACCCGGGTTTATCCATACTTCTCAGAGCGTCAATGCCGCCATAAGCAATCGTTACGGTAAAAGAGATCG
>JAKSDL010000706.1 GCA_022360105.1 Pseudomonadota bacterium | reverse complement strand
TCCAAAACACCGTCCGAAACCACCTCCGCCGCAGCGAATATCTTTTGCTTCTCCGGCCGTCTGGGATCATCGCCATGCATTGGTAACTCAGAAGTTTCCTGCAAGAAAAGCCTGATCGGCTCCAAGGCTACACCCGAACTGACCTTGGCTTCAGAACCAAGACCATGCGCGAGCACTCGGCCTTTCGTATCGAGCAGATATACCTCGACCGACGGGTTGACGATCATGGCCTTATGGGCCAGCGACTCCAGCGCCGGTGTATTGACCGTGCCGTTACGGATGAGCGGCGCCTCACCGGTGACATACATCGCAACCGGCGCATTGAGCCGCTGGGTGACCTCTTGGTAATAACGATCACCGGAGTAACGCGTCAACACCACCATGGTGATGCCGATCAACGAGAACAGCACGACGAGCGCCACGGGAAGCTTGAACGACAGTGATTGCATCATTCAACGACGACCATCATCAACCCAGCCGGTACCCGACACCCCATACCGTGGTGATGTACTCCGGACTCGACGGATTCTTCTCTATCTTCGCGCGCAGACGATTGATATGAGAATTGACCGTATGCTCATAACCCTGATGGCCATGCCCCCAAACCTGATCCAACAACTGCGCCCGGGTGTAAACCCGTTCGGGATGACGGACGAAGTGCACCAACAGATCGAACTCACGCGCGGTCAATGCGATCCCTTCACCCTTGAGGTTGACGGAACGCTTGTCCAAATCGATACATAAATCCTTATAACGCTCGATACCGCTCTGATCGGTCGAATACCCGTTTTGCAACACCGCGCAGCGTCGGAAAATCGCATGGACCCGTGCCAACAGTTCCTGAAGGGAAAAAGGCTTGGCGACATAGTCGTCGGCACCCATGCGTAGACCGCCAACACGCTCGTGCTCGCTATCCCTCGCGGTCAACATCAGGATAGGCGTATAGCGTTCCATCGCCCGCAGCCGTCGACAAATCTCCAGGCCGTCCATTCCCGGAAGACCCAGGTCCAGGATGATCAAACCCCAATCGCGCTTCTTCGCCGCATGCAGGCCCTCGTGACCGCTGGTCACGACGGCGACCTCATCGCAATGTTCCACCAGGTGCAGTTTCAGTAGCTGGGCAATATGGTGTTCGTCTTCTATGACGAGAACCGATCTGCCGCTCATCCCCATCACATCCCTCCCCTGGAGCCGGGACCTAGGGCCGAACGAACCGCCGACCCGATACACAAGGCAGAGAGACCGGGTCGATTGGGATTTTATTGCAGACGAAAGCACATCCAAGCACAGGCTATCTGTCGTGATAGTTTCGTGAGATTCCTTTCCTAGGCTTGCTCCGACAAGAACGGCAAGAGGCGTCGAAATCGGCGCCAAAGCTCGCTCTCGCAACAAAAATGTAATCTCAGAGGACAGGCGAAAATGTTTAAACGTCAACTCATGCTGCCGTTCATCGGCGCAGCCATGCTGGCCGGGGTGCATTCATCCGCACTGGCCACACAGGTCTCGATAACGGTCGAAAATCTCACGCCCTCGGGCGGGCTCTATTTCACGCCCCTATGGGTAGGCTTTCACGACGGTAGCTTCGACAGTTTCGACCTCGGTGGGACGGCCAGCTCGTCTATCGAGGCCATCGCCGAAGAGGGCGATGTCAGCGGGATACGAGCCGACTTCGCCTCGGTCGCCGGCGGTGTGGACGGCGTCGTTCCCTCGCCGGGCGGGTTTCCCGGTGCTCCGGTTTTCGATCCGGGTGAAAGCAATGGACTGGTCATCGACCTGAATCCGTCGACCAATCGATACTTCTCCTTCTCATCCATGGTGATCCCGTCGAACGATGCCTTTATCGGCAACGACAACCCCATGGCCTATGAGATCTTCGACGCCACCGGCGTATTCGCCGGCCCGCTCGAGATCCTGGTCCTGGGCAACGAGATATGGGACGCGGGTACCGAGGTCAACGACGGCCAGGGCGCCGCCTTTTCCGCGCTCGGCGGCACCAGTACCGACGAAGCGGTACCGATCGGCATACACGCCGGTCTGGGAAGCCTGTTAGGCACCACTACCGTAGCTGGAACGACGATCGACCCCGTACTGGGCGATTTCACACAGACGGGTTTCGAGCTTGCGCGTATTACCATCAATGCGGTCCCCGAACCACATGTGCTGGCCTTGTTCGGTCTGGGCATCGGCTTGATACTGACCAGTAAGAAAAGACGCCGTTCCGTTGGGCCAATGACGGCTATTTAAACCTCGCGCATGCCGGGATGCCTATCTCCGGCATGC
>JAKSDL010000331.1 GCA_022360105.1 Pseudomonadota bacterium | reverse complement strand
GCTTCTTCAGTCGTGCCGTAGTCTTTAAGATCCACAAGCTGGTCGATCTGGGGTAATCGTCCTTCCATTCCCAGCTGGAAATTCAACAGGATCTGTCCTGGTTGATCAAAAGAGCCAATAGACATCGATATGTGTTTGTTATGATCGTGCCTGAAAAACAGAGGTGTTCCGCAATTCGAGCAAAATCCGCGTTCCACCAGCTCTGAACTACGAAAAACAGATGGTGTGCCCCGGGTCCATTCAAAATCATCCAATGGTACCCCAACCAGGGCTGCAAAGAGATTTCCCACTGCTTTTTGACACATTCTGCAGTGGCATACATGCGGATTATCGAGAAGACTTTCAGCCTTGAATCGAATTGCTCCGCATTGGCATCCACCATATTTTGGTTCACTCATTTCCGACTCCGTAAGTTATCAATCAATTCCGCCATTTCCTACCGGATAACAAAATACAAAATCCCGTTGAAGCAATACCATAGTTCAATCTAAACACTTTGTAATCAGAAAATTCCCGGGGGTAATTCCGGTGATCAAAAGGCAAAACCGATAGACAGGATCGCAAATCCCAATGAGGAGTTCCGCCGGCTGATAAACTCTCCTTTCATTTCAGCAGTCCTGGTTTGTCCTTCGGTACAACCGAGAAAAAGCCGGACACAATCCGGAGCTGTTGCTTCAATGACATAATTGATTTCCGAATTGCTGTTAGCCCCATACTCCACACCAAAGAAGGTTTTACCGGATATACCATAAGCAATGGTTCCTGTCGGCGCCTGAAGAGCGGGGACCAACTAATTACCTTTCCGAACTTCGGCTTGCCACTTTTCCACATCTACCCCTTTTATCAGCAGCCAGAACATCAGACATAGTTCTGAAATGTGAGTCACTACAAGAGCGGGATTTGTCCAAACAGCAGCTTCTGATCCGGGAAACAAGAATGCCTGCAAAAAACGAATAAGGTAACCAAAACAACCGATCATCAGTAAAATACCCAGTAGCCTGGGAATAAATCCCGATTTAAACACCAGGTATCCCAGTGGAAACAGCCATAATCCCCAAAAGATACCAGTGATATCCTCTCCGTGCCTGTGAAGATCCAAAAATAGCATCATTTGGGCATGCATTTGGTCAGCAGCCAGTTCAATAGCGGCAATCTGATTCAATTGATTGAGCATAAAAATCGGGACCGACAGCAGCAGAAAAATGATCATCAACCTGGCGTGGCTTTTGTTTACCGGCTTGAGTATCTTATACAAAATGACTACATAAAATATACAAACGATTTGCATGAACAAGCCGGCTACAATACCAAATCGAAACAAAGGCTCGGAATTTAATAGGTTGCTCGCCGTCGAAAACGCATCTCCCGGAATCATTACCTGGGAAGTTACAAAACCCGAAAACGACCCTGCTACCAGCGTTATCAAACCAATAACCCCCGCAATCCTTGCATACACTTGGGGAGAT
>JAKSDL010000172.1 GCA_022360105.1 Pseudomonadota bacterium | reverse complement strand
CAATATTGAGTCAAATCTCCAATAGAGGTGATTTTGAATTATTCAATCTTTACAGATAGTTGGTAAAATGATCTCCAGAAAATAAGTTAGAACTTTTATCAACTATCTGATTTTTATTAATAAAACGTTTGGACACTACTGAACGATTTTATTAAATCGGTACTTGGGATAAAGATCGACAATTTGTGAAAAGACACTTTTTCCTGCATTCATTGCGATTTCCAAATTAAAAACTACAATGGACGCTGGCCGAAATTTCAAATCGAAAAATCGTAAAACGATGTCTTAAACCTTTATTGATAGCCTTTTACAGATTTTTGTTTTTCAATCAACGCGACACTAGTGTTGTGGAGTATAAAATCAAAACAACTATTAATATCCTAAAAAAACTGCTTTGATTATTGATATAATATGAATAATTCCCAAGCATACATCTCGTTGAATCGGACACTTGCAGAATCAAGAATACTAGATGGACGTTTTTATGAAGGTGGAGATTCCGGAATTACCTTATTTGATGCAATTCAACAAAACTGCTTCCTTCTGTGTGGAAACGGCGGTGTTGGAAAAACGATAGAACTTAGAAACTTAGAAAACCATTCAGAAAATGAAGGAATTCCAACATTATACCAAACAGCAAGAGATATTTTGCAGACAGGGGAGTTTCTCATTGATACCGAGAAAAGAAACCAAATTCTGCAATGGAAAAGGACAAAAAGTGATTTGATTTTAATCGTCGACGCTATCGATGAAGGATATCACGGTGAAGGATACAGGATTGTAACTCGGCTCTTCAACATAATAGAAAAAGAATTAGGTACTCTAAGCCGGGTTCGCTGGATATTGTCTTGCCGACCTGCCAGTCTCGTCTATTTCTACAATGAAGCAGGACTTGATCGCTATAATCTGTTTCGTTCAAATCGCCCCTCAATGGACGATTCGGGCAGTGATCAAATTAGATCAACACCGATATACTCTTTATTAAACTTGAGTACGGATCAAATAAAGTTATATGTAGACACTTTAATTCCATCCGATTCGAACTCGTTTCTTCAACAAATTGAAAAACAGGATCTTTGGCACTTAGCAATCATTCCTAGGAATTTGAACAACCTTATTCGTTACTATCACAGAAATGGTAGACTTGGCAGTTACTCAGAAGTAATGGAAGAGATTGTCCCGTTAGTTGCAGCCGGGCAAAATATAGAACTATCAAAACTCAGTAAGCATAATGCAATATCTGGAATGCAGTCTTTAGCTGTCGCGTGTTTGCTCTGTAAAAAAGAATTAATCAAATATGATACTGATGACCTTTCAGATGATCTTCTATCCCCAGATTGGGTTTTGTATGATTGGTATTCTAGCCAGGTCAAAGATTTACTCAATGGAAGCGATCTATTAGAAGCCGAATTCCTAAATATTACAAGTTTCATTGATAGAGATGCGAAAGAATTCTTAGCAGCTCAATGGTTCATAGAGTTATTGAAGGGGCAGATAGATGAAAGCAGAATTCTTAGTCTTTTTACAAAAGAGGAAAAAGGGGAGATCTTCCTAAATCCATATTTGGAAACTGTTGCAGCTTGGATTGCACAAAAAGACCGTTCTTTTTTTAAACATATCATTAAGATAAAACCAGAAGCGCCGGTTTTATTTGCGGATTCTTCATTGTTAGGATTTGACCAGAAAAAAGAGCTTTTAACAGCATATGCAGAAAAACGGAAAACCAGGAGCTATCGTCGGACAGATGTTAGTGTTGAACAAGCAAAGAAATTTGCTCATCCAAAATTAGGTGATCATATAGGGGATCTCCTAGCTAAATACCCAACTGCTCATCAAGTTAGATCTGATCTTTTATTGATAGCTGAGCAATGCCGCTGGGGTAATTTAAACGAGGTCTGTTTAGGTATTGTGTTTTCTGAAAAAGAAGAGAGTCATACTAAGTATAGAGCTGTTAGGATACTGGATCAGCTTGCTTCATATGAACAAAAAGAGCAGTTGCTGAACTATTGCATGACAAAATTCAAAACTCTTTCAGATGATTTAACCGGAGCTTTGATTGACATAGTCTTCCCTGAGCTAATGTCAATAGACCAATTGATAGAAATAATTGGATCAAAAAACAAATTTAGTCACACAAATGTATTAAGTTACAGTATATCAGAAGTATACCCCAAAAAAACTAAACCCGAAGATTTGCCTGTCTTGTTCCGCTTCTTTATAAATCTTTCGACTTCAAACAAAAAAACAACTCTTTCCATACGGTGGAAAGATGACGCTCTTTTTGCTGTGCTAAAGGAATTGGTGCTCAGATTCAAACAGTCAAATTTGACTATAAATGATTTAGCAAATTGTCTTATCTCAACAGAAAAAATTGGTCGCCATAGAAAGATTGATAATGCCAGGAAAATTTTAATTGAAGGGCTTGGAGAAAATGCTCATGAGCTCATTTTTTCATTATTTGAAATGAAGCACCCACACAATTGGGTTCCATATCATTACGAACACCTTATCCCACCTACATTTGAAGATATCCCCTATTTTCTTGAAAGGTTCTCAGAACTCAATTCTTCTGAACAGATTGAGAATCTTGCTCGATTAATCTTTATCATTGGAGGCCAAAAAGATGAACTCGTAGAAAAAATAAAAATAGCAATTAAGGATCAGATTGATGCATATAAAAACTTCTGCCAATGGATCAAATCCCAAAAAGAAAAGCAGCCATGGGAAATTGAACATGAAGAAAGAAGGCTAATTGAAGAAGCGGAAAATAGAGAAGCTTTAGAAAAGGAAAAACAAATCATACAAGGAACTATTGAAGAGATAAGAAGTGGCAAACATATAAATAACATTAGCTTTTTATTAGAAAAAGCTAGTTCAGACAGTTCCACTTATTTAAATACAAAGTTAGAAACTCTCAATATCTATGGCGAAAATGTACCTGAAGCTTTGTATGAAGGGTTGCAAAAACTCTGGCGTGAATTAGAACCCAAAATGCCTTTTGAGTCTGACAAAAATCGAGTATCTAGAAACGACATCCTTTGTATTAACGCTTTTGACTTAGCTGTCCAAAGGGGTTTTGATTGGAAACCGCTGAATCAGAACTTAATAAAAAAGATATTAACATTTGGGTTGCATGAATTAAATCGATTACCAGGCTGGTATTTTATGGTGGCATTGGATTTTTCTGAAATATTTAAAAATACCATTTTACCACAATTGCAATCCGAGTTTTCTTATACAACTGAAGAGGATGGAAATTGGGTGCTTGGCAAATTAGTTTCTGGACCGCCCACCTTTCGAAGCATGCTTTCAAATGTTCTTTGGGATCTTTGGCAACAACAGTCACCACATTTGAAAGACGTAGCAGAGCATTTAATGTCAATCATGTTATCTTTTAAAGAGGACTACCCCAGTCTCAGAGATAAATTTAAAAATGAGTTTAGTAATGCGATAGAAGAAAATGAAGTCGCATATGTATGGCTAAAAGGTTGGTTAGCAATCGAACCAGCAACTGCTTGGGCAAAAATTGTTAGTTTAACAAGCGCTCATGATAATGAAAAAGAGTTTGCTGTTGAATTGATTGCAGAATTTAGTGATTCTTATAAACAGCAACTATTATCAAGTCTACCAACTTTCGTTTTGAAAGATGTAATCAAATATGTATGTAAATACATTAGACCAGAAGAAGACAACAAATATGATGGTGCATATTCTCCAACCAAACGAGATGATGCAGCAGATTTTAGGTACGCAATACTAAAAGAGCTAGAACAAAGGGTAACTGATGTAGGACTAGATGCTGCAAATGATCTTTTGAGCGATCCCGCTGTTGATCATATGAAGGTAAGCCTTGAATACATTCGTGATAATCTAAAAGAAAAAGTCGATATTTTTCAACCGTTAACAGAACAGCAAATCTACCGACTATCAAAATCTGTTGTGGGACCAGCTAGTAGCCAATATCAGTTCAATGAGATGATCCTTGGGAGACTTTCCAATATAATTCGAAAAACAGAAAAAGGAGACTTTAGTTTTAAAAGAACAACTAATAAATTGGATCAGGTGTCTGATAAAAAGCTAATCAAGGCAGTATTGGAAAATAAAGTTGGTCTGATTGGTGATCAACTTAATAGTGCTGTAAAAGAAATATCAAAAGCAATCATGTCCGGTTTAAATAGTCTTGATGAAAAAGACTTCCAAGTATGGCTTGCAGATCAACTTGATGTTGTTGGAAAAGGTTTATACCGCATATCAAGAGAATCAGAAGTTCACAATGACAAAAGAACAGATATCCAAGTTACTGATGGACGGTATAAGTTTGTTATTGAGATTAAACTTATAAGGAAAGGGGGCACAAAATATAATGAAGAGTTGCTTCGTAAAGCTTTAAAAAAACAACTTGTAGAACAGTATTTAATTGACGGGACAGATTCTGGGATATTGGTCATTTTTGCTACTTACGAAAAGAAATTTAAAGTTGGAAATAAGCACATGCAACTTGATGAAATGATATCAGAATTGAATCAACAAGCTCGCCTGATACGAATGGAAAATCCAGAGATAAAATTCTTAGCAGTCAGGAAGATCTTGGTAGATTACAAATAATCAAAGATCTTACACATTTTTTCCGACTCTTGCTTAGTATTGGCACTCTACATAAATCCTATTATGTACACAAAAATCAAGTGTTTGAAATATCTGCTAAAGTCATGTCAGGGATCTTGGATTGGAGATAAAGGCGAACGGGAGGAGATTGATATGGAAACAACGATTTTAGCTTCAATACTGGTGCGGAAAAGGCTTGGAACGTATCAAAGATAACTTATAAAAAACATGTTAGGATGAAACTTTCTTTCAGTCCCATCATGATTATAATAGAATTTTGTCAAAGATTTCAGTTTGTACGATTATTTGCGAAGGCCCTGTGTGATTGTATCGATCTTGAGTTCATGATCGAGATTTGGAGAAGGGACGTGGCGCAGACTTAAGCCGGACACCAAGTACGTTTTTTTTTGTTGCCGTGGGACGCTTGTGAATTCCTGCTCCATTGATGCATCCAGCTCCAGTATGATTCCCTGTTTTTTTGCGTTATTGAAAAGGTGTCTGGATATGCGGTTGTTTTTAACGATTTCTTTCAGATCAAAAGGGCTTTCGAACTTCACAGAATCCCTGGCGAAACATATTTCTCCAAAGATGTCGTCGAAGCAGTTTTTTCCGAAACGTTCATAATACAACAAAGAATGCGCTGAATCGATACCTCCGGCATAGGGGCGTGGGTGAACGTTCAGAAGCAAGTGCGAGGACATCATGGAAAGAGCGGTACTGGCCTCGTTGGATTTTCCTGGATTTTCCATTTCGTAATAGAGTGGCGATAGGAAATCACTGTTTTTTTGCGGCCGGATACTCTTAATTCCAAATCTATCACGATTTCCCGCAATCAACGAGTGGCCTTCCAGTGTAAATTCCCCAAGTCCTCCGACACTCCAGCAGTCGTTCATTTCCAACAGGAATTCAATCGATTCAATGGCATCCTCCACCGTTTCGCCCGGGAAATCGGATATGCCCATCATTTGCACAGGGATTCCATTCTCTTTGAAGGCCTGTAAACCGAGTTTCAGTTTTTTCAGATCGATACCCTTGTCCATCCGGTCGAGGGTTCGTTGACAGCCGGACTCAAAACCGATCGATATCCCGATGCAGCCGGATGCTGCTAGCAGACCGGCCAGTTCACTGTCATAGGTCTTTTCCAGGCGCGTTTCCGCTCCCCAGCGGACATCCAATGACGCTTCAACGATCTTTGAACAAAAACGCTTGAGATATCTGGGTGAGATGGCATCAACGGCAAGGTACAGGTGCTTGGGGCTTCCCTCAAGTGCATTTAAATCGTTTATGACACGATTCAAATCCCGTTCCCGCGATGGAGACGTTGGGCGGTCGCTGCTGAGACCATAGTCGCAGAATGTACACCGGTTCCAGTAACATCCCCTGGTGGGTGAATAGTAAAAAAATGGAACTGGAGCCCAATAAGGGGCGTTGTAAAGATCCCGATAATCGGGGGCAAGGGCATCCCGGATATTTTGGTAAACCATCTCAGCCGGTGAAACGACCTGGCCTTCGGAATTTCGGGTCACCACATTGGGGATGCTCTCAAATGAGGTGTCTCCCCTATCTAGGGCGTGCAGCCACGCAGGAAGGGCCTCTTCAGCTTCGCCCACGAACAGAGCATCGATGGTGTCGAACAGGCATGCAAGCCGGTTTCTGTCGATGACGTATTTCCACAGGTAATTGGCATCTGTGCCTCCAATGATTACACGGACTTTTGGGTACCGTCGCCTGATCCAGTCGGCGAGTGAGAATGCATACATTGCCTGCTGGCGGTAGGCTATCGAGAATCCCACCACATCAGGCTGTATCCGGGAGAGCCGCGGGCCAAGAACGGTTTCCAAGTATGGCTTGAATAGAGTTCTTGCACGTTCTAGCAATTCGGGTGTGACAAGGTCAGCTACCCTGTTGGGGACAAAATTTCGCTCCCCATTGGGACAAAAAGACAGACTCAGGGGGCGGATAAGACTGGATAGGGCGGTTAGCCAGGTCTCTACGACAACGACCGCTTTGGTATAACGTTCCGGGTCGAAGAAATACCCTTCATCACGGAACACCGCCACCGACTCGGGCACTTGTCGCATAAAATCACGGTTTTCCAATGCCACTTTCATTTGAAAATATTGTTTTTGTAGTCCAATCCCAATCGACTTTTGTTGCTCGATCCAGCCGGTTTGGATCTCGATTTGCTTCAATACGCGTTCGATTTGAGATTCCTGGGCCAGGAATGAGAAGATCTCTAAGTTGATGTCGAAAACGTGCAGTTTATGCCCCGCTTTTCTAACGTAAGGTGCCAGATAGGCAATAGAGTGATAGGCGGACGTTGGGTCGGTGCAGGGTGGATAAGCGAGAATCACTTTCATTGGATCTCTCCAATGCCCTTGAGTTGCTGGCAATCCATAAGCATGTCCAGTACCGGTCGGTCTGTTTTCCAGACGAGCAACCGTTTTTCCACCAATGTGGTCAGCAATTCCAGACCTTGCTCTCGGGGATCGAACCGGCTGAGGAAAATCTCACGATCAAACGCGAGATCGAATATATAAAGATCGATGATGTGACGCCAGGAAGCCGGCGGAGAGAAGTTTCTAAACGTTCCCCAGTGGTGAAAAAGTGTTCCCCTGTCTCCAGCGGAAAATTCGAACATGAAATCTCGGGCAAACTTCATCATTTCGCCCTTACCGGGAATGTGAGTGACGAAAACGCTTTCGTTCTCGACAACGTCGCTGTTATTCACTTCTCCTTGAAATTCATTGTACATGAGATCGATTTCCATACGTTCCTCATCACTCATAGCTGGATCAAAAACATCCAGGTGGTTGGACGCATATTGCGAGTGTTTCGATCTGTTCGAACCTTGTTCAACCCTCAACAGCCCAAATGCTTGTGGATTTCTACCAATCGGTGAGGTTCGTGTGGCTTCGAAAGGAAACAGGCCCATTCCATGGTACACATCCTTGTATTTTCTGAACCCTTTGAGAGACTCAATCGCATCTGATTTGGTAGTGCTAGGCAGATCGATGATGGCATTGAACCGCAGTTTCAGTCCGGCGGTTCTTGCCGATTCGAGAAACTGTTCTATCTGCCCTCGGGTTGAGGCTTTTTGCATAAGTTTCAGTACCCGGTCGATCATAGTTTCCACTCCCACTGTGAGTGAGGAACATCCCGCTTGTTTCATCAATTCCAAGGTCTCCTTTGTGAAACCGCGGTCAACCATAGCGAAGCCACTCCAGGTGAAACCCAATCTTTGTTCGATAATGCGCCGGCTCAGCTTACGGGCGATTGTCGGCGGTAGGGATTCCGTTATCAGGCTGAACGATCGGCAACCGTGCGTCTGCATCTGGTACTCCATCTCATCGAGTACCCGTTGAGCAGTGCGGGTTCGGTACCTATTGCTGCTGTTGTACAAATCGTTGCTGTCGCAATATTGGCATTGGCCCCAGTAACATCCCCGTGCTTGGAGGATACCCAGCGTAGGGTTGGGTATCCTAGACACATGGACTATGTCATACTGAGCAAATGGGATATCGGAGGCTCTAAGCCCCTCCCCCGGCGGTCTATGCACTATCTTATTGCCCTTGCGGTACGAAACACCGTCTATCGTGTCGGGACGCCAGCAGCCGCTGCGGTTCTGCTGGACCAGAGACGACAGTGGCATTTCGCCCTCGAAACGCACCACAGCATCGATTGCTTCGATACCCGACAGCAGCCGATCCAGTTTTGTAGTGTCCGTCAGACTCATCACCGCACCGCCCAGAACGACCTTGATGTGGGGGTGTTTCTCTTTCAAATACTGCGCCAATATTACCGAAGGTACCAGTTGGGGGCCCATCGGTACCGAAATACCGATTAAGTGAACCCCTAGGGGTAGTTTGTCGGTGTATCCCGTAGATTCATAGAAATCCCTGAACACCCTCGAGGACCAGTGATTACGGAAAGAATCTGCTGCGATGTCCTCAATGCTCAAATCGGTTCGATAGGCATCGGCTGCGAAGGACAGGAGATGGCGCAGATCGATATTGCCCCATTGAAAACGCAGAAGGCCGTGAGAATCCCGTAGTAGACGCGTCATTTTAAGAAGGATTCTTGCGGCATTTCGACTAACAGAATCTAAAGGCAACTCGCGTCCATCCAAGGTGCGGTCTTCTTTCAGGTGCTCCAGATGCGATCTTTCTAGCAGATACTCGATGAACAGGTGGTTGAGGTCAACCTGCTCGGAGATCAACCCTTGGGAGAGTAGGTAGGCCGTAAGGGCCGGCGTGGACGGATACACCGATCCATGGTTCCATATGACGGTCGGCGGGAACACGAGTGAGACCTCGGCGTCGAGCCAACGAGTACCCAATTGGTTGATAATGCCATCTACGTGCTGATTTTTTGACATGGCTAGCATTTTCGCAATCTCCGAGTTACAGAGTACCTTTAGTCTGTCGTGTTGTGTCTGAAACATTCAACCATAGACGCCTTGACCATAGGTGAGCCATCTGATCGCGGACGGCCACCGGGACCTCTTCCCGCGTACCGTTAATTGACAATCCATCGTGGGCCCGCCAGGGGATGTCCGCTTTCTCCCAA
The DNA here is from genome assembly GCA_022360105.1 of Pseudomonadota bacterium. The sequence continues at coordinate 4,067 of JAKSDL010000172.1, read as the reverse complement.
GAGAAAAGAGAGTTGGGCCTGGGGGCTACATTTGGGCACCACTTCCGGGTTCTCCGTACAATTGACCGCCAGCCCCAGTGCGCGGTTTTGCTCCATATGGATGTACCCTCGCGCATCCGCCTCAATAATCGCCTCCTTGACAGTTGCTGGATCGAACGTGGAGATCGCGGCCCCCGAGTCCAAGTAGAAAGTCTGCAAGAGATCGATACTTTCGTTATCGATTATTCGAATGTCTTTCCCGCTGGAAAAGTCTCCGGCCTCGATACGGCGCAGAAGACAGGACTGCTCTAGGCTGCGGAACATCAGGTTCCAGGGAGCGGGAAGACGCACGACTCGTTTCGGTCTCGCCCAGTGTCCTTCAAGCAACAGTGATTCTCTGTCTCCATATACGATACACAAACCTGACTTATAGTTGATGAACTGGTGCCGCCATTGCTCAATCAAGGGAGAGATTTCGTCAGTGATGAAATGGTCCACTTCCCCATTCCTGCCATGTTCACGTGCCTCGAAGTAGAAGGCGATCTGTGCTCGGTTGTCTGGTGTGAGATTCGGGAATGAATGGTGATACCCGGGCGTCGGACCGAGAATTTCCAAACAGAAGGCCGCAGGATCTGAATAATAGGGGCTGAACCGGTCGATGACGATTGGACAGAGCCCTCTCGGGGGACCCAGATGCATGATCCGCGGGATTACCCGGGCCATGGCTTGGTACTCAGCCACGTTCTCTCCGGGGATGCCGTGGAGCAGATTCCACTCGGCTTGAATACCGTACTGGGCCAACCATTTCAGGCAGGCGAGGTTATCCAGCAAAGTCGCCCCTTTTCGCATTTTTCGCAATAGGGAAGTGGATAGCGTTTCTATTCCTGGTTGGACCCTCGTAAGCCCACCCATCGCCATGTTTCGGACTTTCCGCGCAGAAACATTCTGCTTGATGGCACAATAAAATGTGGCTCCTGGTTCGATCCGGCGTAACAGGGGAAACAACGCAGCCGGATAACGAAAATCAAGAATGTTGTCCGTGATCAGAAAACTGCTTGTGGCATAGGTCTCGCGTAGCGATTTCAATTCATCCAATACCATGGGGATCGATTTGGAGCGGAACGGCATGCGGTCCGCGTTCAAGCCACAGAAGGTGCAGTGCTCTTTTTCGCCCCACCAACAACCTCTTGCTGTTTCCAGAGGAATATACGTTGGGAGTGAATCCGTTGCTGTGTCATAATCCATTGCCGCGATCTGCTCGAAATAATCCAGAAAATTGGGGATGGCAACAGAGTCCATTTCCGGTAGGGAAGCATTAGCGGTTTGCTGGATGATTGTTCTGTCGATGTTGCGGTAGGAAATGCCGGGAATATAGCCTAAGTCGAAACCGGGTTCACCACGAATGGCCCTGACAAGAGGGACAATGGTGTTGTCCACTTCTCCATGAGCGACGATGTCAACCTCATCAAATCCCCGAAGCAACCCCGAACCAAGGGCCCCGGCAACACAAGGTCCCCCGAGCATGATCCTGGCTTCTGGGCGACGCTGTTTGATACGACGTGCGACACCACAACTCGCCTGCGTTTGCATCAACATCAGCGAAAATCCAAAAATATCGTGTTTCTCCTCCAGAAGCAGCTCAGCTGCCTGATCCATAAAGCCCTGCGCAGAGAACTTGAGTTCCAATACCTGTTGCCTGATTTCATCGATCAAGCCAAGTGAGGAAAGGAAGCTTTCATCTTCTTGCGGATTTTTCGTCGGCGCAAAGATCCATTCCCCGAGGCAACAAGCCCAATGTCGGCAAATCTCGTCGAATACATTTACGGCATGCGCAAGGTCGGGCGATATATGGGGTAGTAGGTCGATGTTGAAGTTGTACACTCTGGCGTCGATTCCTTCTGCCTCCAGAGTGCTTTTGAGTATAGAGGGACCATTTGGCGGAATGGTCACGCTATGAAATGGCATTGACAAGAGCGCCACCGTTGCATTATCTGCCATTCGCTCCCTCGGGATCTGTCAAAGGTTTGAATAGCCATAACTCTTACTATGGCTAAATGGCACCATTATCGTTGCGATTCCAGTTGACCGGCCAGGCACTCAATCTTGCCGCGTCGAGTTGCGGTACGTCACCGGTAAAATTCTTGATGTGTTGCAGACCTTTCTCAAGTTCAGCGATATCTATGGTTTCCGGGACAACCATACCTTCCGTTGCAATTCCCTCTCGCTTCATTATCCGAACAGGATCGGCAGCAAACTCTTTTTTCAATTTTTCATCCTTTTCCAGCTTGAGGATGAATTCGCGCATTGCCTTTTGTGACTTGGCAGTAACCATCGTCATAACCTCCTTTTGTTTGTTGCTTCGAATATTGTCATTAAATAATACAGAAACATATAGAGAATAGACGTTGCTTTTTTTCAAGTTGGATAATAGTGGAATTCAATTTGTTAGTCAAAGGAAAAGAAAGTAGTAGCATGACAAATGCGTCCTAAATAACTTGAATCATAAATTCAGCGAGTTACACTCCATACTTAATAATTCAATTGATGATAGGAATTCACTTTCTGCAAGTAAGTTGCAATGAATCCGGTTAGCAAATTCATCGTCAATATCAGGGTGTTTTGGTGTAAAATAGGAGCTCAAAATGAATTACCCGGGTATGGCCAAGCAGCAACTGTCTTTCTTCAAAGGTTTTCCTCATAACGCTCTGAAGGGAGTCAAAAAAGCGTACCCCCGGTATAGTCTTGAATGGCAGATTTTAAACATGTGTCGGTAAATGTTATTATATTATATATTCAGTTATCTAATTAAACCTTTCATCATTTGTGTGCTAAATACCGTTTATGAATACAATGAGTAAATAACCTGATATTATAGCTGACAATATATCAGTGATGCAAATTAGGTCAAGAATAGCAAGGGTTAAAGCAATGTACCAGTTAATTCGCAGTAGGTATTTGATAGGTGATGCATGAAATGATAATCCAATTTTGAGAATCAAAAATAGAATCTAAAGCACTATTATAAAAGAAAAAATAAAATTTGCTGTGCGGCATCATATCTCCATCACCCTTTCTTAGAAGTATTTACCTTTCATTTTAAAGGGCATTCTTGAAGTGCATTCTTTATACCCAGGACGAAGCAGAGGTCTAATAACTGCAGCAATTCAGTTAGATCCAATGAGCAGAATTATATGGTGGATTACTGGCAGAATTTACTCTAATTCCAACCAGCTCCGTGGTACGTTATGCTTAACCGATTTGCATAATCCAAGCTCATTTTGATGTACTTCACGAATTATTTAGACATATTGTCCGTTAGTCAATTGCCAGATCAAATGCTATTTACTTCTGCTAATTGATTATTTGAATCATATGTAGGTTGGATAATAACAGTTGGTTTGAGCTTGAATCGACCTTTCTGAGTTTTCCAAGTCAAATCCAATGACATTGCGGGATAGTTATTCAATTATATAATCATATCACTCGTTGAATAAACAATTACATCTTTGTTATTTTTACTAATAGCCGCTTACTCAGACATGGAGGAAAGAGGTTTGGTTAAAATCGGAGGTTTACGAATCGGTGCGGTCGATTCTACATTTTCCGAAAAACAGTTTGAGTTTCGATATTTAACTAGTGTGAGACGCTCATTTAGGTCTTTTTTCATTAATGTATTGTATGTTCCTCCTATCAAAGATTTTACCAGGCTTTGTGCAAGACCATATTGCCGTTTTGTTTCATCGCAATTTTCTGCATTTGTCTCAAGTTCCATTCTCATAAAGTAGCTAAAAAGTATTTGCATTCGTTCACTTTGGTTCAAATCCGTATTTTTGTTTAGTTTTTCGACTAAACCTAGCTGAATACGCGCTTTCTCTATATCTGAATCAATGGTATAAATTTGTGCAAGCGTAGTTCTGGCTTCTATAATCTCGGAGATGCTTAATGATTCCTTAATTATTTTTTCTAGTATGTCCTCAAGTTTCGAATGGTCCACAAATCCTATCCCTTTCTTGACTACCGCTGTGATTTCATAAGCTGATATCTCTCTTGGTATAATTTCAATAAGATGTAATGCTTGATGAAGAAGT
>JAKSDL010000827.1 GCA_022360105.1 Pseudomonadota bacterium | reverse complement strand
TGAAAGGCTCATTAAAGTTTATCGGTAATAATTAGGTTTTTAGATAATTTGACTCAAACAATATGGTTCTATGATAAAGGAATCATGAAATAATAAAATTATTAAATTTGCATCAAGATGATCGTTAAATCTTATCATGTAGTAAAAACCAGTTACCGTTTTCGGTCTTTCCACGAACGTCCTCTTGTTCGTTAATGAAACCATGTTTGATTGGTAAAAGCTCATTTGTATTGCGGCAATCCAACTTAATCTTTTAAAAGTTTGTAAACGGAATAAATTCTGAAAGCCTGTGGGAAGACACGAGTATGTTAATAGAGTGTAAAAACTGTTGCGAAGAAAAAAATTGAATTGGGATAATAGTCGTTAAATGAGATTAATTTTCAACGCCAGGGCGTTAGATTTGCCAAATGTTTTATGAGGTAGGGAAATGCCAGTTTATTTTGTGATTATTCCAATACTTGTTTTAGGAGCCCTCTATTCCTACATTGGCTGGAGACTACTCAGCCCATTGCAATTAAAAAAGTTTGTTAAAAGATTAGCCTGGATGGCTGTTTTTTTATTGGCGATATTCCCCATGTCTTCTGCTTTCATGCGGTTAACCGGTATCGAAGGCAGTGTTGTTGATAGCCTGGCCTGGTTGTCATTTATCTCAATCGGTTTCACTTCCATTGTCTTCTTTTTTCTGCTGTTAAAAGATCTCGCCGTATTTATGAATTTTATCCTTGCCAGGATTCAATCGCTGTTTCAACCGGTTGCCACAACTACCGTTGTAGAGTCCCATTTAGGCCTGGTTGGAGAAAGTCGTAGAAATCTACTCTCAAAGTCGGTTAACCTGGGAGTGCTGGGCGCCGCCGCGGTTATGACAGGCACCGGCGTGGTAGAGGCCAGGCAACGTTTCAGAATTGAAAAGGTTAACATCCCTCTTGATCGCATCACAAAAAACTTTGATGGGTTCCGTATTGTACAATTATCAGACATTCACGTCGGCCCGACGATCAAAGGAGATTTTGTAAAAGAAATTGTGGACAGAGCCAATGCCCTGGAGCCGGATATTATTGTCATAACCGGTGATCTTGTGGATGGCAGCGTAGACTATCTCAAAAAAGATGTAGAACCGTTGCGAAACCTGAATGCAAAGATCGGCAAATACTTTGTGACAGGGAATCACGAATACTATTCCAATGTTTTTCCCTGGATTGATAAGATGCGGGAACTGGGAATGGATGTTCTGATGAACGAACACAGGGTGATTACCAGAAACAATTCAAACCTTGTAATTGGCGGAGTCAATGATCTAAGAGCAGAACAGATTGTGCCGGAACACAAAACCAATGCGGCTGCCTCCCTGGCCGGAGCTCCAAAGGCAGAGGCTAATATACTTCTGGCCCATCAACCCGTAAGTGTTTATGAAGCCGAGAAAGCCGGCTATGATGTCCAACTATCAGGTCATACCCACGGCGGGCAATACTTCCCCTTTAATAAGCTTATCAACATTGCACAACCCTTTGTGGCAGGTATCTATCAATACAAAAACACCTGCCTTTACGTGAATCGAGGCACAGGTTATTGGGGACCACCAATCAGAATCGGTTCTCCAGCCGAAATAACAGAATTAAGCCTGAGCAGCTCAAATACTTGATCAACTCAAACAAATTACTAGCCCCAAAAATGCCTTCAATATAATCATCCCTTGTTATTGCCTCTTGTTTTATCGCACTCAGTCAACCTATCATTAAAATACAGGTGAAGTTACCGGTTGACTGAAAAAGATAATCAGTGTTAAATGATAATCATTATTATTTAGAGTAAACTTATCATGATGGCAGATCCTAAAGAAAGATTTGAAGTCATCGTCCAAAAACTAAAGGATAACGGCCACAAAATAACGCCACAGCGGTTGGCTATTGTCCGAATTCTTGCAAAAAGTGATGGGCATCCCAGTGTGGAAGATATCCACGAAGAAATTAAGGAAGATTTCCCGACTATGAGTCTGGCGACTGTTTACAGAAACATTATACTGATTAAATCAATTGGCGAAGTTCTTGAGTTGGGATTCCCTGATGGGAGCAACCGATATGATGGAAACAAGCCTACTCCCCATCCACACGTCATTTGCATCAAATGCAAAAAAATTGTCGACCCAGATCTGGATAGTCTGGACGAATTAAAGAACGAGGTTGCTCAAGAAACCAAATTCAAAATTCTAAATCACAGGGTTGACTTTTTCGGTATTTGCAGCAGTTGTCAGGCTGAAAAAGCGTAATATATTTTTTTGCCTTTTAATGATAATCATTATTACCTGGTAAAAATTATCTTTAACTCAATAACATGGAGGGCCTATGCATAAATTATTGTAGTTTGCTGTGAATGAAAGGGAGCCTGGTGGTTAGTACAGGCAGTTCAACCTTTGCTCCTGCAAGAATTTAAAAAAATTATAATCGATCACTGTTTTTAGAAAGTTTGCAAGTCACAACATAAATCAGCGGAAGGAGAAGGTATTATGAGTGAAGAAAGCAAGTGTCCGGTTACGGGCAGATCCGGTAATCCCACTGCGGGAGGCGGAACTTCGAATCGTGACTGGTGGCCGAACCAGGTAAACTTAAACATACTGCATCAGCATTCTTTGTTGTCTAATCCGATGGATGAACATTTCAATTATGCTGAGGAATTCAAAACACTTGATTATGAAGCATTGAAAAAAGATCTTTATGCGTTAATGACTGACTCTCAGGAATGGTGGCCCGCAGATTACGGTCATTATGGAGGACTTTTCATTCGTATGGCATGGCACAGTGCCGGTACTTATCGAATTAATGACGGTCGGGGGGGAGCAGGTTCCGGTAATCAGCGTTTAGCACCGCTTAACAGCTGGCCTGATAACGCAAATCTTGACAAAGCCCGGAGATTGCTATGGCCGATCAAGAAAAAATATGGTCGCAAAATCTCCTGGGCAGATCTGATGATTCTTGCCGGTAATTGCGCCCTGGAATCGATGGGATTCAAAACCTTTGGATTTGGCGGTGGACGCGAGGATGTCTGGGAGCCGGAAGAGGATATATATTGGGGAAGTGAGGATACCTGGCTTGGAGACAAGCGTTATTCGGGTGATCGGGAACTTGAAAATCCCCTGGCGGCAGTGCAGATGGGTTTGATATATGTGAATCCGGAGGGACCAAGCGGTGAGCCGGATGCCGTTGCTTCCGGACGAGATGTTCGTGACACCTTTGCACGAATGGCCATGAACGATGAGGAAACTGTAGCGCTTGTTGCCGGTGGTCATACATTTGGTAAATGTCATGGTGCCGGAGACGCAGCACTGGTTGGTCCTGAACCGGAAGGAGCTGATATTCGGGAGCAAGGACTCGGTTGGATGAGCACTCACGGCAGTGGCAAAGGAGATGATACCATCACCAGCGGAATTGAAGGTGCATGGACACCAAAGCCAACCCAATGGGACATGGGGTATTTTGACATGCTATTTGGTTACGATTGGAATCTGGTAAAAAGTCCGGCTGGTGCCTGGCAATGGGTTCCGGTTAACCCGAAAGAGAAAGATCTTGCACCGGCCGCTCATGATTCCGCCAAAAAAGTTACCACCATTATGACAACGGCAGACCTGTCATTAAGAATGGACTCAACATATGAGCCGATTTCACGACGATTTCATAAAAACCCGGAAGAGTTCGCCGATGCATTTGCCCGTGCCTGGTTCAAACTGACCCATCGCGATATGGGACCTCGTTCACGCTATCTTGGCCCGGAGGTTCCGCAAGAAGAGTTGATCTGGCAGGACCCGGTTCCGATTGTTGACCACAAGCTGGTTGATGACAAGGATATTGAGGGTCTTAAAGCAAAAATTCTTGCTTCAGGTCTGAATGTTTCCCAATTGGTCTCCACAGCCTGGGCATCAGCATCGACCTATCGTGGTTCCGATAAACGTGGTGGAGCCAACGGTGCGCGTATTAGGCTTGCCCCCCAAAAAGACTGGGCAGTCAACAAGCCCGCCAAACTGGGAGCTGTTCTGGAGTCCCTGGAGGGAATACAAACCGAGTTCAACAAAGAACAAAAAGGAGACAAAAAGATTTCACTGGCTGACCTGATCGTTTTAGGTGGTTGTGCCGGTGTTGAGCAAGCCGCAAAAAATGCCGGTTATGATTTAAAAGTTCCCTTTGCCCCTGGTCGCTCTGATGCCTCACAAGAGCAAACGGATGTGGGGTCTTTTTCTGTGTTGGAGCCACAGGCAGATGGTTTTCGAAATTATCTCAAAACAAAGTTCGCAGT
>JAKSDL010000084.1 GCA_022360105.1 Pseudomonadota bacterium | reverse complement strand
CCCGCCCCATCCATAAGCGGTCGGAAAGAGACCGACCAGTGTGGTCAGTGATGTGATCACAATGGGACGAAAGCGTGTTGCGGCACGCCGGGCGATGAGCGGCACATCAAGGCGATCTTGTTCGCGGTTAAGCGTATGGATCATAACGACAGCGTCATTGACCAGCACGCCAATCAAACCTAGTACACCGGTCAACGCGAGAAAACTCATTGCCAGACCCTGCACTGCGAATGACACGAGCACACCAACAATGCTGAACGGAATCACGGCCAGAATCAGCAAGGGCTGACTGAATGAGTTGAACAAGACCACCAGTACGAACAGGATCATCAAGAGACAGGCAACGAATGCGACACCGAGGTTACCGTATGACTGCTGTTGCTGTTCCAGCTCGCCGCCTTGGTGGAACGCGACATCCGGATATCGATGTTGCCAGTCCTGATTGGCAAGGTACTGCCGAAGCTGCTCATTCACTTTGACAACATCGGTAGCACTCGTATCGATATCGGCATAGACCGTGACGGTTCTGCGGCCGGCATAGTGTTTGATGTCGCTATCGCCCGGTCTCAGGCTGAAGCTGGCAACGGCCGTGAGTGCGACGGCCTCTCCTTGTGCATTGACGATGAACAGGTCTTTGAGCGTACTGAGCTTTTCACGTCCCGCGCGCGGGAGCCTGAGCCGGTAGTAGGTGCGCTCCGCGGCTAGCTGCTGCTCAGCAATGATCAGACCGTCCATCGACACGCGGACGGCATTGGCCACTTCTTTAACCGTCAATCCGTAGCCGGCGAGATTGTGGTAATTGAAATTGAGGTCCAGGATCGCCTTGCCGGTTTTTTGGCTGTCCCAGACTTCGGTGACGCCAGGTATCGTCGAAAGAAAGGACTTCACTTCGCTTGCGACGGTGAGCTTCTCGTCGCCGTCCGACATGATTTCCAACTCGACCGGCTTGCCCATGACCGGCGTATCCTTCAGCGGTTCCACCCTTATGGAGGTAAAGCCCGACTGTCGTGCCGCCAATGCCTTCAGTTTCGCCAGCGTCGCTTTCGGTTTCGTCTGCAGCTGCCCCAAGGGTTTGAGATAGACGGTGATCAACGCCCAGGCCTGATTCCTTCCTTCCGACACGCCGTAGATGTCGGTATCGTGATGTCCGACCTGGCTGACGATGTTGAGCAGATCCTGCGGGGCTATTTCCGCGCGTATCGCGCGTTCCAACTCGGTCACCCGGCCGACGGTATTGTCGAAGGCGGTGCCGTTGGGTAACTCCAGTTGCACATGAATGGTATCGACCGCGGTTT
>JAKSDL010000856.1 GCA_022360105.1 Pseudomonadota bacterium | reverse complement strand
GACGATCCACGCGTTACATATCTACTGGATAATGAAATCCCGTTTGTCTGCCATGGCCGAACCACCGAATCACGGCCCTATCCCTGGGTGGATACCGATGGAAAATCTGCCCTCTACACAATCACCAAACGTCTGATCGACCTTGGACATAAGGAAATCATTCCGGTGATGCCTCTAACTGATTACTATTACAAGTTTGAGCGACTTAGCGGATACTTAAAGGCAATGCAAGAGGCAGGGCTGGAGGTCAGGGAAGAGAAGTTCATTTCCTGCATAATCAGTGAAGAAGCAAGTTACCATCACACCTTAAACTACCTGGAGTCGTATGTTCCAAGTGCATTTGTCTGTTTCTCGGATATTATGGCTTACGGAGTTGTCAAAGCATTAAAAGAAAAGCAACTGACTGTCGGCAAGTCGGTCTCCGTCACCGGATACGATAGCCTGACATTTTCCTCCTATTTTGAACCGATTCTTACCACTATCGGATACGATCTTAAAAAATCTGCAGAAGTGATGGTCGATTATCTGTTTAAATCTATTGAAGGGTTTCCGGTCGATCACCTAAACCATATTTGTGAATATGAATTGATTATCGGGGATTCAGATGGCCCTATTACCAACAATTGACCCATGACCAACCTATCTGACACTTGGATTTGCGTTCCCACATATTGGACGGAATCAGCGGAAACAACATCTGGTGGTCCTAGCATCTATGACCATCCCACAGAACTGGATAAAAACGGCACGCTTGCAAGGATGCTCGATTCTTTCACACGTCTGTCAGGATCTTTTAACGTACTAATCATTGCAACGGATACTAATAATGCGGTTTCCCAACCTGTACACCGAAAAGTCAGTCAAATTTGCCAACCCTTCACGAATCATTTTCCTATCTATCTCATTTCAAAATGGAATTTGAAACGCATAAACTGCCACTTAAAGAGTCAGTTTCTCTCTCTTGACGGATATGGCAATGTCAGAAATGTCCAGCTTGTTGCTCCTTATGTGTTAGGCTCCAAGCTGGTGGTTGGTATTGATGATGATGAAATCATAGATAATCCGGACTATCTGATAAAAGTGTTAAATCACTTCCAGGATACAAAAGCTGAGGGTGCTATTGGTGGTTTGTCCGGCCCATACGCAGATGAAAAGGGACAATGTTACATTAAGGATCTTGACATTCCGGACAAAGAGACAAATCGTTTTCGGATTAAAAAGCATGTCATTAATGAGGCAATCAAAATCCTGGTTAGTGCCTGCAGCAGTGCAAACATAGTCAAATCCAACATGGCATTCGGCGGGAACATGTGCATTCCGCGATCAACCATAGAAACCACATGCTTCGATCCTTTTATCAGAAGAGGCGAGGATATCGATTTTGTTATGAATGCCAAAATGAATGGGATCGACTTTTATTTTGATGCTGACTTAAAAATCACTCACTTGCCACCGGACAAACCTAACGAAAATCTGGAGGAAAACAAAGAAAGGGTGTATGCAGATATCGAGCGCTTTATTTATATGAATGAAAAATTGTCATATTTTGAGAAAACCAAAAATATCAAGTTAAACCAGGATTTCTTTCATCCCTACCCGGGTGTGTATCTGGATCAGTCAAAACAATTGCAGACTGATGCTGTTCAATACCTGGATGAGGAATTTTCCGGGATAGAATCCGCTTCAGCCCTGGTGAATGATATTACTTTCAAGGCCCGGGCAAACGCCCGGAAGTTTTTTGAATTCAGTTCCCAATGGCGCCCCAGGTTACAAGAGTGCGCCGCAAGTATGCCCTTTAAGAGGGCATTGATGAAGTGCAGGATCGAATAAGGATTTTTTGAAATTGATTCTCCTGCACCTTTTTAGCGCTTGTCAGCTGTAAGACAGGCAAACTTTTCATCGGAAAAAAAGGAGGTAAAAAATGAAACGGTTGTTAACGCTATGTTTTAGTGTTGTCACTCTGATTGGATTTTCAACTTCAGCTTTCGCCGATATTGAATTCTGGACTGATCAGACTCAATCGGACCGGGTAAAAACCATTCGCCTGCTTGCAGAGATTTTTGAATCATTAAATCCTGATATCAAAGTTAAAGTTGTCCCGGTTGATGAAAATGACCTGGCTTCGCAAATGGCTGCTGCTTCTGCCGCGAACAAGCTTCCGGATATTTTTCAATCGGGATATGAATTTATGTTGGCTTTTGGAAACGAAGGCATGCTGGATTCAGCTGCGGCTAAAGAGATCATTGAAGCAACAGGTAAAAGCCGGTTTTATAGGGGAGCGTTGCAGCTACTGGAATCTCCCCAAAAAGGCGTTTATTACGCTGTTCCCTTTGATGGCTGGATTCAAGGCATCTGGTATCGGGCTGACTGGTTCAAGAAAGCCGGTTTGGCGCCTCCAACCACTTGGGATAATATCATGAAAGCTGCGAAGTATTTTTATCAGCCTTCTAAAAACCAATATGGTATTTTGATTGGAACAAAGCCTGAAAATTATTCAGAACAGGTGTTTACCCAGTTTGCCATCTCAAATAATGTCAGTCAGTTTGATTCCAAAGGAAGACTGGTCTTCAATTCACCACAGACTTTGGAAACCCTGGAATTTTACAAGGAACTGGCAAAATACAATCCTCCCGGTCCTCAAACCTGGCGGGCTCGCGATTACTATCTACAGGGAAAGCTGGCCATGTTCTTTTACTCCACCTACATCATGGATGATCTTGCTTTGGCCGAGGTTGCAAAAGGTTCATTGACAAAAGATCATTTCAAGGAGCTGAGTGGCGGTACCTTTGATGTAAACCTGGTAAAAAACACGGATATGGTCTCCACAATTCAGCATAAACAACCCGCGGGATACGGTGTTGTGAAAGCTTTTGGAATTATTAACAAAAGAGGCGGTAAAAGATCCGAGGCGATTCGTTTTGCAAAATTTCTGCTGGAAAAATCCTCGTACATCACTTATCTGCATATCCAGCCCGGAGGCCTAAATCCGATGCTCAGAGATATTGGAAGGGATGAAGCCTTCTTAAATGATCCAAGAGGAATTTTTAAATCTTATGGGGAAGAAAAGATTCAGGAGATCCTCTCCGGTTTTGATTCGATCAAAACCTTTAGTGTCGTTGATGGAAAGACCTATCCGTTGGCCGGGCAGTTTTTCGCAAAAAAGATTATTCCTCGCATGATCTATTCAACAATTTTTGAGAACGTGCCAACCCAAAAAGCGTTGGCGACTGCTGAAAAAGAGATGAAAAGCCTGATGAAATAGATTCACTGGTTCGGTCAGGTAGATCGCACGAAGCTTTCTACCTGCAAATAATCGAAAACCCTGTCAGCCGGAATCTTGTCAGCTGGCAGCTTCTATTTTTTCCGAATACTCCAAACTTTCTTTCTGTGATAGATTATGGAAACCATTGATATCGATCTGGCAAGACAGGAAGCAAGACTGGGTTGGAAACTTGTGGCTCCGGCAATTGGTGTAATTGGATTATTGATCATTTATCCAATTCTATACAATCTCTACCTGAGCTTTTTTGACGTCCGACTAAACGGCGAAAAGACCTTGATCTGGTTTGACAACTACGGCAAGTTCTTGTCTGATCCCCGTTATTTTGCTTCGCTTGGTACCACCGTCGTCTATTTATTAGGCACAGTGATAGGTGTAACGGTAGTAGGGTTGCTCGTGGCTTTGCTAATGAATCAAGAGTTCCCGATGCGTGGGCTGGTGCGCAACATCATTCTCTTACCCTATTTTGCTCCCGTAATTTCGGTTGTGTTTGGGTGGCAATTCATCTTTGATCCCGTAAACGGCATCTTTAACCATGTTATTGTTGAAGTGCTGGGCATAACCGATGAACGCACAAACCTTATCGGTAATCCCGATACTGCCATTATTGTGGTCATACTCTTTGATATCTGGAAGCACTTTCCAATTACTTATCTGTTGATTCTTTCCAAGTTGCAATCGATCAACAAGGATCAGTACGAGGCAGCAGCCATAGATGGTTATGGTCCTATTGGTCGGTTCTGGCATGTTACTCTCCCTGAAATCTATTTTGTATTAGGGACAGTCGTCATCTTAAGATTCATCTGGAACTTCAATCGATTTGAAGATGTCTACCTGCTGGCACCCAGTGTGGAGACGCTTCCCGTATTTATATATCTGCAAGCATTTACAGGAATCATCGACCAGGGATTCGCAGCGTCTATTTCCGTGGTTCAATTCCTGATTTTGTCCTTTCTTATTTACTTCTATGTGAAAAAAATTCTCAAATGGTAGCCCTATGTTTGGACAAAGAACGATTTTTGGGAAAATTATGCTGACACTAGCTGTTTTGTCAGTGCTGGTATTCAGCCTTTTTCCGTTTGCCCAAATTCTATCAACGTCGCTAAAACACCAATACGACTGGGCAAACCCATCTTTAATACCCCAAAAAATCAACTGGAAATCCTATCAGGAATTGTTGGGGTTCGCTGAGCAGAAAACAGCAGACATTCCTGAATCAATTAAAACCATCCTGAATAATCCTGCAATCCCTCAAGAGACAAGGGATCGCATCATGAAAAAATATGCCTCCAGTGAAGATGTGTTTCCTTTTATTCGCTACATGGCAAATACCTTTGTATTATCGTTGATTGCAGCCAGTATATCGATGTCAATCGCTGTTTTCGGGGCTTATTCGATTAGCCGAATTCGATTCAAAGGCAGGCAACCCATTCAAAGGAGCGTGCTTTTTGTCTACATGATCGGAGGAGTCCTGCTCATGGTACCTCTTTACCAGATGAGTGTGGCTATTGGCCTGGCAACTACGACCTTTGGGTCGTTACTTAGTCTGGTTTTAATCTACATCGTGCAAACACTGCCTCTTGCCTTGTATATGTTGGGGAATTACTTTCGCAGTATCCCTTACTCGCTGGAAGAAGCAGCCATGGTGGACGGTTTTTCAAGATTTCAAAGCATTTTTAAGATTGTTATTCCCTTATCGATGCCCATGCTGGCAACTGTATTTATCTACTGTTTTATCATTGCCTGGAATGAGTTTCTTTTTGCCTCGGTATTTTTAAAGCAATACTCAAATTACCATACCCTGCCCCTTGCCCTGCAAACACTGTTTGTTTCCAAAAATGCGATCTGGGGAAGGATCATGGCGGCATCCATGCTTACGTTACTACCGGTAACCATCGCCTTTATGTTCGCAATGAAACGAGTATCATCCGGAATGACTGAAGGTGGCGTTAAAGAATAGAAAAGGAAATTCATTTCGAAAAAGCACCATAAACTTAGATCAGGAATAAAATATGGCTGGAATAACTTTTAAGAATATCGTTAAACGCTTTGATGACAACCTTGTCATTAAAAACGCCAACCTCAAGATCGAGGACGGCGAGTTTATCGTTTTAGTGGGCCCTTCCGGTTGCGGAAAAAGCACTTTGTTGCGGATGGTAGCAGGGCTCGAACATCCGACCAGTGGTGATGTGTTTATCGGTGAAACCTGCGTGACCAATATAGAGCCTCAAAACCGAAACATCGCCATGGTTTTTCAAAACTACGCCTTGTATCCCCACAAAAGTGTCAAAGAGAATATTATATTTGGATTAAAACGTACCAAGCTGCCGGAAACAGAAATAGATAAAAAACTGCAGGAAGTTTCGGAGATGTTGCAGTTGGAGGACTATCTGGAAAGAAAGCCTGCCGAACTGTCGGGAGGACAAAGGCAACGTGTGGCCATGGGCAGGGCGATCGCCAGGCCTGCAGCGGCGTTTCTATTTGATGAGCCCTTAAGCAACCTGGACGCCAAGCTCAGGGGGCATATGCGTACCGAAATCAAGAAAATACACAGCAAACTGAAGATGACCAGCGTGTATGTCACGCATGATCAGGTGGAAGCCATGACACTCGGAGACAGAGTTGTCGTTGTAAAGGATGGCATCATCGAGCAAGTAGGTTCTCCCATGAAGCTTTATTTGGATCCGGACAATGTATTTGTGGCAACCTTTATTGGTTCACCGGCCATGAATATCTTCTCGGGCATAACGGAAGAAAATCATATTCAACTCGGAGACTTCGCTTTGCCTTTGAATAAAATCAGATTGCGAAACGGGGAAGGGTCTGTTGAGAAGGGCCGTCAGGTTAAATTAGGCATTCGACCCGATTTTTTCAATGATGCGAATTATACCAGTGAGAGTGGCAAGGAACAGATGTTTCGTTTCAACAAACTACCAGTAGACATCGTTGAACCCCTTGGTTACGACCAGGAAGTAATTTCATATTTTGGCGACCAGATCTTTAAAGCACGTTTGGATTTTCGCACTGAGTTCAAGGATACCAAAACAGTTGATCTGTGTGTGGATATCAATAATGTACTGGTTTTTGATGCCGAAACTGATCAGCGATTGTAAAGTGGAATTCGGGATTAGAGGTGGATCCGTCGTTTCTTTCGAAGCTGCAAGTTTCGCTTCTCATGATCCACCTTACAATTAAACACCAAATTTTTGATTTTTAAGCAAAATACTAAACGGAATGTAGGGTGGATCAAGGGAAGCAGATCCACCAACCCGCATTGTGGCACAACCTGTATTGTTCAAGATGATACCTATGGGCAAGCCAAAAAAAAATAAATTAATTATTTCATTGGATTGATTGATCAAAAATCCTCTGAATTTCCCGGGATTCGATGACTCGTCCACCTTGTTGTTTTTTGGCTGCCCAAACCATTGAATAGGCGACCGCTTTACCTTCAATTGCCCGATACCTGCCAAACGGTCCGATCATGATCCTGGAAAGCAAGTTAAAAGCTACCTGAGCCATACCCTCCAACATTCTTTTTTCCTGCCGTTCTCCCAATAACAACGAAGGTCGGAATACGTGGAATCCCTGATACCCACACTGTCCGATTGCCTCTTCAACTTCCCCTTTCACCCGGTTGTAAAAGATCGAAGATTTAGGATTTGCACCCAAGGCACTTACCAGTAAAAACTGCTTGGCACCATTAATTTTGCTTAACTTTGCGACTTCCAGCGGATAGGTGAAGTCGACCTTGTAAAATGCCTCCCGGGAACCGGCTTTTTTCATGGTAGTCCCCAAGCAACAAAATACGTCATCAACTTTAATATCCCGACATTCCTCAGCCAGCCGATCAAATTTCACCAGATGCTGAACCAGCTTTGGATGGTCAAAGTCGAGCGGGCGTCTCGCAATCACGTCCACTTGAGAGTAATAGTCATCATTCAGAAGATAACTCAGACAATGCCAGCCGACCAGCCCACTGGCTCCAAGAAGTAACGCTGTTTTGCCCATTGTTCGATCTTTCCTGTTTTAATTCATGAAAATGTTAA
The DNA here is from genome assembly GCA_022360105.1 of Pseudomonadota bacterium. Next base: position 16,914 of record JAKSDL010000856.1, on the reverse strand, counting down.
ACCTGATGATGAGTACTCGCAGACTTTTTACGGAGGGAGTAGACATTTCGCTGAAAAAGCGACCGATTTCAACATTTTTATTTACTTGTTTGATTCCATTGATAGCCGCATGACTCGCAGCTAGGTTTGTGCATACAGAGAAGTTCGCCGCATTGGGGACAGGTCCATTTTTCCTTTTCTTCTCGAATAAAATGCCTGATACCTTCCGATTCGATCATTTTAAGATTGTCCAGCAAACTCGCACCATATTTGGATCGATATCGTTTATCCAGGTTTTTCAGTCGTGTACAAGGAAAAGAGTCACAGCCAAAGCAAAATTTCTGTGATCCGGAACGTATCAATTCACAATTTTTGATTTTGCAGGTGAGGCAGGATTTCATTTTCAAGCTATCATCACCACGACATCCCGGGCATGCATTTTTCTCACGATCGTAAGCGTAACATAGCCTGCAATTTAATCCACACGGTGCAATCAGATCTGTTGGAATTCGATGTTGTTTTGAATCTTTAGTTTTCACCATAACTTGTTTGAGTAATTTCGATTGGTTACAAGCTCTTTTCTATAATATGAGTCGGTTTGCCATCAAGGCTTAAATTATTTTTGTCCTGCCAGTATTGTTTGATTCCAGCCGGACCTTTATTTGTCGCCCAGTCTTTGAGTTGCTCCCTCTCTCCGACATAGTCAAAGAATGGAACAGCCATGCCACACGAGGTCTGCACCAGATCAATTGCCAGATCAAATATTTGCCGCGCCCCCGGTAGAGGATCAAAACGAGCATATAATTCCTGCCATTCCTGATCCGATGTGTGAATGACTCTGGCTGTTCCGTATAATCTTAAAATCATGGGCTTTCCTTCAAAAGCCAGGAACATTAGCGTCATTCGGGAATCTTCCTGAATATGAGCAGACGTTTCATTCCCACTCCCTGTCACATTGAGCCAGATCACCCTGTTTGCATCAAGAATTCGCAAGGAATCCATTCCCTTGGGTGAAATATTGATTCTACTGTCGCCGGTGGCTGTTCCCACAAAAAATATTTTTTGGTCATTGATAAACTGCCAAAGGTTTTCCGGAATTTTCTCATGGCGAGTTCCCATATCCTGCTCCTGAAAAATATTGATCCCTTCATTCAACTATAAAGTAATGATACCACAGCAAAACCTGGCAAATCTGCCTTGAAAATATTAAATTAAATTGATGAGTTGGATTAAAATTATTAGTTTTGCTTAACTTACATGTTTTTGTTGTTTTTCAAACGGATTCCCTTGTTTCTCTCGAACCACGAGATAAATCACGTCTACTATATTGTTTTTATTATATTATATCACAGTGTTTTTGCTAAAAATCGATGAAAAAGCAATGTTAAATCTTATCCTATTTTTGATTTCGATCACCAGGATCGATAGGCAAAAATACCCATCATTGTTTTAGCTTAATGAATTTTTCAAAATATTTTTATAGTTTGTTTACTATAATTGAAGTTGGAATTTTGCTTAAAAAAGCACCGAGGAATCTTTTTCAAAAGCAAAAACAGCTTCCAAACCCTAACTTCAGGGGATTCGCCTAATATGGCAATCGTGTGAATAATCTCTTTTTGAGTAACAGTGTGTTGTGTATGGTGATTGTCCAAACCGACTAATTACCCACCTGGCTGTATTCTAATACAAAATACTACGAATCGAGAACCGACACTTAAAAAAACTAAAAGCTTGTTTTTACTGGCAATGGAGCTTTGGTTTAAGCAGTTTGAAGTTTATTTAATCGGTACCCGTATTCGTGTATGTAATGAAAACAGGTGACAGGGTTACACTAACCGAAAAAGAGATCGTGGCTATCAAACGGGATCGGTCTTGGAGATCCCTATTTTGAATAACCATATCCGATGGTTTTCACAAACTGGTTTGAACGTTGTTAAAACCGGTTTGTTTGCCGATACCGGATTGTTTATCAATTGAAATTGAATTGCTTAAACAACAAACAAGATCCGGTCTCACTTTACAGGCACTTCGCGAGGCAGGCTTTTTACATTTTAAGTCTAAAAGAAGTGGAAAATCAGCAGTTCGGATGTATTAAAATTGAAACGCAAATGAATATAAAAATTGGATTGATGGGTACAGGTCTTATGGCATCCCTGTTTACCCGCGCGGTCGAAATAACTGACTCTGCTAATGTTGAAGCGGTGTTAATCAGACCGAATAGTGAAGCTCAAGATTTCGCAACAAAAAACAGAATTCGTAAAACTTATTATAGTGAGGAAGCTTTTCTGAATGATCCCGATGTGGACATTGTTTATATAGCTTCACCTCATTCCATTCATAAAAGACAGATCATTGCAGCTTTGAATGCAGGAAAACATGTGTTTTGTGAAAAACCTTTGTGTGTAAACGTCGGCGAAGCCAGGGAAGTGATCAATCTGGCAAGAGCAAAAAAACTGTTTCTGATGGAAGCCATGTGGATTCGTTTTCTTCCATCTGTCATTCAGGCCCTGGATTGGATTAGGCAGGGTGAGATCGGCGATGTGCACCTGGTAGAATCACACAACGGTTCCGGAGCCTTGTTGAGAGAGAAAATCAATCAAAGGCTCCTTTTACCGGAGCTTGCAGGTGGTGCCTTGTTGGAATTGGGTGTATTCCCTGTTTCCCTGGGTTCATTCATTTTTGGTGATAAACCAAACCATATTTCAGCCTCTGCCAGTTTCTCCGACAAAGGTGTGGACAGGCAAACATCCATGATCCTGACTTACGACAACGGGGCCATGCTGAATGGCAATTGCTCTCTTGAAGTGAATATCTCCAATGGCTCTTATATCTACGGAACCAAAGGTTCAATTGAGATTCCTTCCTACTGGTGGGCACGGCGACCAATGAAGCTTTTGAGAGAAAATAAAACACCGCTTCTTGTCGAAGATTCTCATGAAAACTGGTTTGAGGGATATTCTTACCAGGTCAAGGAAATGGTACACTGCCTGATGAACGGATTAACCGAGAGCCCTACCATATCACTTGATGAAACTGCATCCATTATCGAAACCCTGGATCAGATTCGGGATACCATTGGTTTGAAGTATCCGATGGATGAAACCTCACCGGAAATTTTTGAAGCACAACCTGCCCGGGTTGCATGACATCATCATTTGGGTCGACACACTTTGTTGACATTTCGGTGTGTCAGCCCAATTCAATTCAAAGCGTCAAATTCTCACCACGTTAAACCAACCGTTTCCTTTCCGCTTTGTAACTTCAGACAATCGAAGGATTTTCCCTAGTCGTTCACCAATCGATGTTACCATAACATTGCGATTTATAAATCACCTTGCGAAATTTTCAGAAACGCCTCACCCATCCCGCTATATTTATTGGTTTTTACTATATGATCCGGAATGTGTTTTTCGAAATAGGCATGTACGTAGTGAATACGTCGCAGAATGTTTCGAGTGATTGTCTTGGTCGTCTTTTCTATGTTTAATGGCTGCGGACAGAGTCTCAGGATAGCTTTGCAGATTCGCCTCAATAATTTTGCGTCTATCTTCTCAAAATGTTGAAAACGATGCTGGTAAAAAGTCATGTCGTATTCTGTGAAAGCATTCATTTTCAAAGGAGTGAGGTATTGGGTTTTCTCCTTACGAGCCCATCCAAACTTACTGGAAATACCTTTGATTTTAATAGCTTCGCTCGTTAAATCTGCATTTCCAAAATCTATCGGGATAACCAGCTGCAGGTTCTTTGAGTCGGTTTTCACCAGGTAGTTGTTGGGATTTCTATCTTCATCAGCAAAAATCCAGCGGTTGATTAAATCCAGTGCCAATTGCTCCTTCAAATGTTTTTCTACAGTATAATTGGCTCCGGACAATTGATCCGCCCTGGTGATCAGCTTTGTCGCTCTATAGATGTGATTGTTAATTTTGGTCAGAATGGTGGGAGCCGAAAGAGAGCCTGTAAACCGGTCAAGAAAATAGACGATCGTGCTGGTTGCTGTTTGCAGAATTTCTTCATCTTTGATTGGCCTGACAATCCAAACCGCCCCGTTTTCTTCTTTTGCTCCCTGGTAATTCCTGATCTCTGCAAAGAATGGTATTGTCCTGGAGGGATCAAGCTGAAGGAAATCGTCGGTGGTATATCTCTCCAATAATGTAAAAAAAGGAATATCCAGGCAAAACAGTTCACGCAGCTTCTTATCTTTTATAGAATCCAGGGAAACAGATTTCCTTGCATGCGTGCCACTCTTTCCATTTTTGACTGCTGCTTTGGATGACGGGAAAGTCACTGCACGCTTTGTTTTAAGTCTTGAGTGCCCATGGTTGTTTATTGAGGGGCTGCCACCTGCATTTCGGGAAAGTTTGCCACTATTTCCTGTTTCTTCTGTCTTTGTCATTTCTGCCTTTACACCAACTGAAAGTGGTTTTGTCGAGAGGTATAAACCAAAACATCAATATCTTTTCATCTGGTTGTGTCGTTATTTTACCTGTCCGATCAGGTAAAACAAGTTTTACACGATTGCCATAAAGAGCAAATCATATCACATTATTTATTTAGGTAATCAATAAAAAAAACACTTCCTTCGCCTTTAGCCGCTAATATCTTGTTAGCAATGACTTTTAAACAAATCCCTTGCTCTTCCCTTAACCAACAAGGTTTTACAGTATTGATTTTCATTGATCGAATTCAAACAAACATTCCGAATTTTTACAAAAAATTGCTAGTACGAAACAGCTTTTTCTGCAAGCTCCTATCTTCAAGTTTTTACTTCTGGTGTGGGTGTTACAATAATTTTTTTAAATATTGAAGATATTTCTAACGACTGGTCAGCGGTTACAGAATGAAATGTCTTAATGAAAAGTAAGACCAGGCAGGTAAACATATATGGAGTGGAACAGAAGCAATCAAATACCAAACATTTTTTTTGTTTGATCGATCAGCCCTGATTTAGCAGGATCATCAAATATGCTGTAATCCGGAGCAAGCCGAATCGAAATTGTGTTTTGATCCGCCCATGGCCACCAGGCGCAGAATATCCTGGTCCCATTATCTGTATCCGAAGAAAACAACAGTTGATTTGACATCAGCCCTCCTAATCGCTCTCCGAAGTCTTGAACGGCTTCCGGGGCTTGATTAAGAGAAGATTTTTCCCAGACGTAATTAAGATGTTTGTCCAGCACTCCTCGAACGCTTTCGACAGTCTCCTGGGTAAATTCAATTAAAAGAGATTCAAACCGCGGGTCCCATTTCCAGGTCAGCACGCCGCCATGTGTTGCCAGTATCTCCTGGCAAAGATTATCAAAAGCATTGATAGTTTGTTCCAACATAACAGATCCTGTTTAAAAGATTAATTATCACACACCTTGGGAAGTAACGTTACCTTTAAGTCGGTATTTAAGGCCATTATGAAACATTTATTTTCTTACTATACCTGATGAAGACGACAATCAGACTATTTTCAACCGGCGCTGTTTCCATGCAGGCCATAACTATCAGAATTTAGTGGGCAAATGCCTTGCTGTTACGGTTCGGCAGATCAGTTCAATTTACAATAGCTGACAGAACACTTGTTTCACCTGGATGACATCTTAACCTTTGAAAAAAGAACTATCCACTGTTATTAAAATTGACTCTGTAATCGAATTGTTAATGGAGCGAACGGTCACTGCGACCTGATGGGAGAATGTTCATTCGGGTAATCAATCACTCGTCAAAGAGCGAGGCATTTTCGATCACCATATCAAGAAGAAACACGACTCTTATTGCAACTTCTGGGACCGACGCTCTGTGTTAACGAACTGACATATTACTGAGTTACCTGAGTCGATTTTTTAGTCAGTTCCTTGGCTTTTTCAAAAACCTTTAATTGTTGGGCTAATTCCCCTGTATTTTGTGATAAAGGATCGACTTCTGTTCTATCGTCCGGATCCACGCTTGCGTTTACATGAGCCACAAGATCGTTAAACACGTTAAGGGGAAGTTTTTTAAGTAATTGGATCTCTTTTTCCGGAGATTGTTTTATGATCTCTTTAAAAGACCTGTTACCCACCCTATATTTTTCAAGAACAGCCATCTTTTTAGGATTGTTTTTAAGCCGGCAATTTAACCAGTCCATCAAAAACTCCTGCCGCATAATCTCGAAATCAAGAAAATTATACCTAAAACTCAATTCTTTGCCCTTATAACGGGCCTTCATGCTCGATTTGAAGTAGAAGTGGAAGAAGTAATTGCGATAATCAAATTTTTCTATGGCGACTGTATTAATCAAAAAGCTGTTATTTTCCTTTCGGTTTAAAATTGTTTCCGGTTTAAATACACCTAAGGGGAATTGATAGCGCAGGTCTCTGTAATGCTCGGGCTTAACGCAAATCTGAACTAAAAGAGTCAACATCTCTTCCACTGTTTTCAGGATCTTGCCGATGTAATCGGATGAAAATTGCGATTGGAACGGATTAGCTCCTGAAACCGACTTTTTTAAGACAGCTACCGTGTCGATAGTCTTCACCAGCTTGTAAATATCCCATAAAATTCGAATCTCCTTTTCCGAATTGTTAAGACCGCAATATTCAAGGTTTTGTCGATCCACTTCTTTCAGGCAGAAGAAATGTAAGAGAAAGCGCTTTATGCTTCCCTGGTGGTTGAAGGGCGGGAATACGAGCAGATACTGCCTTTGCAACTTTTCATTGCTAATCGATTCCAGAATCCATTGAAAACGACTTAAAAGAAAATGCCGAAGAAAGCGATTCACCACGAAATACTCTTCCTGCTCTTTGTTACTTAGTTCCTCAAATGCCGCCTTATCCAGTTTTTTGTTCATCCAATCCAGCCAGGTGTTCATTTTTGATTGATAAACAGACCTGAGATCGATGTTCTCCTGGTATTTATCCAGGCAGATAAGATCCACCAGCTTCTTCTCTCTTCGTTGACCTGAATGTACCTGTGTATCTTCCATACCTTCATACCTGATTTGACCGTCTTACGAAATAGAACCATATCGGGAGAAAGCTTCATTATTGTAACAGATCAGCGCAGGTTTATGCATTTTTTTTTTTAGCAAAGGTGCTTTTGGAATTCGAATCGAGCCGTCGCACGCTCACAATAGAGCACTAAATATTCCGGAACCTTTAATGCCCGAATCCAAAGTAAAATTTGAAGAAAACCGAGTTTTGATGTATGTGAGAAACAGCTTGATTAAATAGACTGAACTGATTAATCGTCCCCCTGGTAAAAGGATGTGGTAATAATCAGGGGATTCCTTCTTAAGTGCTGATACCAAAGAATTACAGGAGTCTCATGAAGAAAACGCTGATGATGCTGATCAGTTGTGTTCTGCTGGTTATAAACCTGGAAGTTTACGCTGATTTAACAGGCACTCAAAAGATAAGGGACCACGTTGATTTTAAACTTAAGGATGTGAACATTGACAATCTAAGTCCTGCAGAAAAAAAAGCATGGCTGGTCGATCCGGTCCGACTGAATTTGAATATGTTGATTCCCATATACGGATCTACCATCCTTGATAATACACTATACGGAAACATCAGGCCTCCGGCATATATTTTTGACTGGACCCTGGGGGGATTTCTGCCAATGGGCTGTTTGCTGGCGGTTGGCCTGGGAGGAGATAACCTGAGTGATGATGAAAAAAAAGACCTTGTTGCAACCGCCGTAGGATTATACGTTCTGACTCGAATTGGGGTGTTTATCACTATTAATGAACACATATATCAATACAACAAATACATGAAAATTCGTTTGGGTTTAGATAACGAGGAATTAACTGACATCAGCATGAGTTTTGGGTATGAAAGGACCTTTTAAAAACCTGCAGTTTGATGAATCCACCTGCACTCGGGAAGGGTTTGAGAAACCGACATGAATCCTTTCAAAGCTTGAATAAATATAATTTTTCAGGCAAATCAAACCATTGCGCTACACTTGTTCCAAGTCATAGTTCTTTTAAACAAAACCAGATATATTTATGGATTGTTTTCTAGGGAATAAAATCGCTTAACCAATCACCTCTCCCGGTTATTATGAAAAAGTTTAAAATCATTAATCTTGAACGGTTTATTAAAAACGACACCGCAAGAGAATGGGCTGAAGCACTAATAATAGCTCTGGCCATTGCGCTTGTTTTCAGAACCTGGGCTTATTCGCCGTATCGTGTTCCAACAGGTTCCATGATACCAACCATTCAAGTAGGTGATTATCTGTTTGCAGATATGCATGCTTATGGTTTTGTGATTCCTTTCACAGATATCAAATTGTTTCGTTCCAAAGTCGAACGAGGTGACATCATCATATTCCCAAATCCCAGGGACCCTTCCATACCTTATATAAAACGAGCTGTAGCCATTGAAGGTGATAAGGTTGAGATCATTGGCGAAACAATCTACATCAATGGGGAACCGGAGGACCAATCGATTCCATTTTATGATGAAAACCACATCCCGGCCCCATATTCACCAGGTTTCTATGTTCAACAATCCTTTACTGTTGGAAAAGGAAAAATCTGGCCACTCGGAGACAATCGCCGGAATTCTTTGGATGGTCGCTATTGGGGATTTGTTGAAGAAAAAGATGTCCGTGCCAAAGGTTTGTTCATTCATTGGTCGCACGATCCTGAAAAAAGCCTCTTCTCCGGTTACAGGTTTGATAGAATCGGTAAATGGCTTGAATAGATCTGTCGTGTTTTGGCTGTAAATAAAGGATTGTTCCGGTTAATTCTTTGTCTTCAGAATGATTCGACGGTTCCAATAACGCTGCAGATTTCATATAAAGTCTTTAATCATAACCGTCTGCTATCAGACTTAGCTCTCCATGAAAGATACAACAGACCAATTTCGTGATATCAGGCCGTATACTGATCAGGAATTCCCGCAAGTTAAAAAGCGACTGATCCAAAATGATTTTCTGGTTTCGACTGTCAGAATGATGATATGGCCAGGAATACCTGGTTTTCTGCATGGTCTTTTTGATATTGCCATTAAACTATTTTTGAAAATCCGTCTCAGTAACATCAAAACCGTTGACGATTTTCAGAAAAAGATTGTCGGGCTTCGGTTATTGAAATGGGTGCTGGATCAATCGGTTGACCAACTGACCTGGTCCGGACTGGAATCTCTTGATCCGAAAAAAAGCTATGTGTTTATCAGCAACCATCGTGACATCGTACTGGACTCCGCATTGATTAACTATATTTTGAACAATGGCGGTTTCAAAGTTCCTTTTATTGCCTTTGGCAATAATCTATTGTTCGACGATATGATCGAAGACCTGATTCGCATTAACAAGGCTTTTATCGTCAAACGCAACCTGCCTCCAAAACAGCAGCTCAAGGAACTTAAGCATCTCTCTGCCTATATCAACCAGGTGTTAAACCAGGGTGACCATATTTGGATTGCCCAGCGCGAAGGCCGGGCTAAAGACGGAAAGGACCAGACCAACCCGGCTATCGTCAAAATGTTTCACCTTTCCGAACGAAAATCCCAACCCGATTTTTCAGCCTTTATCAATGCCATTGGCATTGTTCCCGTTGCCATCTCCTATGAAAAAGACCCTTGTGATCGAATAAAAGCCAGAGAGCTTCACAAACTCCAACAAAAGGGAGAATACAAGAAAAAACGCAGGGATGATCTGGTATCCATGGCGGCAGGTATCAGCGGAGATAAAGGCAACGTGCATGTTGCTTTCTGCAAGCCGTTATCGGGCAGCTTCGAAAACGAAAAGGAAGTGGCTGATGCCATCGACAAATCCATTCATCAAACCTATAAACTGTGGCCGAGAAACTATATCGCTTTTGATCAGATTAATGAAACGACAACCTACAAAGATGAATATAACGAAGAGGATAAAAAACGCTTCCTTCATAATTACGATAATCTAAAACCGGACATTAAGAAAATCCTGCTTGAAATCTATGCCAATCCGGTACTCAGTAAAAAATCTCACTCAAATTAAAACAACTGAAAGAAAATCAATCCTTTTGCATCGGTGCTGGAACATAAGCTTCGAAATTGTTTCCGGGACCAGAGGCAAATCCCTTCGACTATCAAACAGAGGCAATCATGAAGTTAGGTATCATCGGCCTTGCCGGTTCAGGTAAGACGACTATTTTTGAAACGTTAACAGGCAGTTTCCCGGAAACACCAAACAAGAGTGAAAACCGCATTGGAACCGTAACAGTCCCCGATGATCGAGTAGGCATCCTCAGCGACATGTATAATCCCAAGAAAACGATCTATGCCCAGGTAGAGTATTTTCTCCCTGGCAAGCTGGATCAGAGAAAACAGGCAATTTGGAACCAGGTAAGGGACTGTGATGCTTTAATTCATGTCATTCGCAATTTTCCGGATTTTGCAGGAGAAACAGCAACTGTTAATAGTGACTTCGCTGCTCTTGACCAGGAATTAATGCTTGCAGACCAGGTAGTAGTGGAAAAACGCCTTGAGACGCTGGACACGGAGAAACAAAGAGGAAAGAAATACAACGAAGAAGAATACACCCTGCTTCAGGAATGCCTGGTTTGTCTTGAAAATGAAACCCCCTTGAGAAAGCAGGCCGAATTGGCCGGGAACCCTGTACTCAAAGGGTTCACCTTTCTTTCCGGGAAACCGATGCTGGTACTATTCAACAATCCGGACGACAATGACGATCTTCCTGAACTGGGAGAATCCATTCAAAAAGAAGACTGTCTTGCCATCAAAGGCAAACTTGAACATGAACTGGCTCAAATGTCCGAGGAAGAAGCAGCTGATTTTCTGGAGGAGTTCCAAATCAAGGAAGTTGCCATGGAGCTGGTGATCAGTCGTTCCTATGACTTATTGGGATTGGCTTCCTTTTTTACGGTCGGTGAAGATGAGGTAAGAGCCTGGACAATTAAAAAAGACACCATCGCTGTTGATGCAGCAGATGTCATACACTCCGATATTAAAAAAGGATTCATCCGGGCGGAAGTGCTTTTTTATGATGATTTAATGGCTGCCAAAACGTATGCGGAAGCCAGAAAGGCCGGGACTGTGCGTTTGGAGGGCAAAACCTACCCGGTAAAGGACGGAGATATCATTAATTTCAGATTTAACGTGTAAGAAACTTCCCCGTCAGTACAACGGGGAAAATACCATTTGCAGTCAGTTCTCCAGCGACTCATTCTCGATTAGCCTGTCAATATCCTCTTCACTGTAGTCCATTTCAACGGTTGGTTCCAAATCTTCCTCAGCCTCAGGTTTGTCGTCCTCATAAATCATTTTATACGTACCATCAGCTTGCCATACAACCGTAGGTTCCTTTTTTTGAGTGCTGTCGGCAGAATCGGTGACTGTCGGTTGTAAAGATTCAGGATCCGGTGTTGCATCGTATTCAAAATCGGGATCAAACTCAATGGAATCTTCAAAGCGCTTCGGCAACAAATCCGCATATCTTTTTTGAATCGTTGACACCACCTTGTCTACATACAGTGCAGCAGTCCAACCCGCTGTCCATGGTTTTACCAGTTTCACATGTTTATTATGATCCGGTCCAAACCAGGCAGTAACCAAATAGGGCGTTCCATTGAATTTAACCACGGCTGCATAGGTTTTGTATTTAGGATCGGTACCTGTCTTTCCTGCGACGATCTCCTTGGATTTCAAATGAAAACTGGTACCTCCCTTTTCCTGCCGGGCTGCTTTCATTGCGGCAAATACATCAGTTTCTTCATCCAAAACAAATTCCACCCCTTTTCCATAGCCAAAGTTATCCCGACTACCAGGTTTATCCGGCTCAATGAAAAAAGTACGATTGTTACGAATGTCCTCATTGTCTTTTTCATACGTCAGCACCTGACCGTACATTTCCGATAATTTGACCAGGGAGACCCGATGAGTACCCAGGGGCAATGAATAGTCACCCAAAATGGATTTTTGATCCGTCCCCGTCAAATCAGAAAGATAGGCTTTGAACAGTACAATGTTAACCAGACCCCGTACCTGGGGGTGAAAATAATACATGTCAGTAAAAAATTCATCTGCCGGCAGTTGAGCGTAGTCCTCGACCCAGTTGTCGTAGCGTTGATGATCATCCAATGTGAATTTCCCCAGCAGGGTTCCGGCCAAGCTGCGTTCCTTGAGAAAAGAGTCGACCAGCTCCCAGTTAATAAAAGCAATTCTATCCCGGGAATATGGATCATAGTGCAGGTTTTTATTCTCGTCGTAGTAGAAATGATAAAGAGATGCAACCTCAAGGCTCGAAGAACTTTCTGACAGGTTTCCCTCCCTGTATGCCTCTAATCCCGCTTTCAGCTTGCTGATCTGTTCATTTGCATCATTAATCACAGCATGCCAGCGCATGAATTCCCGATAACCCTGGTCCAAGACTTCAGCAGCTTCGAGATAGCGGTTTTCCTCATTTAGAGCCAGGTATTTTTCCCTTTTTAATTGCTCAAAGATCAGTTCGTTTTTTAAATTGGCTGTCGATATCTTTCCAACAAACTGTTTTCCTTTATCTTCAGCAACGCGATAAAAGTCGATGCTTTTCCCGCGAACCAGGTAAGCAAACTCCCCGGGCTTTAAACTGTCATCCTGGTAGGGTTTAATAATTCGATCCGCCATGTTTCTGAATTCATTTTCGGTCAATTGGTCCGTTAAATGATCCAGCAGATAAACAACCGGTTTGTTAATCGACTTTTTCAGGACGGTCTTTATTTCCGGATAACGCTCAAATCCGACTTTTGATTCATCACAGCGACCATAATTTTTGGGGGAATAGTAAGGACCGCCAAACATTCTGTATTTCAGAAAACACCCGTTGTTCAATCGGTCTTCCAGTTGCCAGCCATAGTCAAAAGCCATTTTCAATAAAAACGGTTTGAATGCCGACCCCGGAGATATCGCTGCTTTCAAGTACGATCCCCCGCCAAAGGCCACAACCTGACTGTTCGAAAGATCCTTCACCAAAGCTGCCCCTTTGATAAAAGGCTCAGTTTGCACCAGGGAAAGCTGCGGCAATCCCTTGCTGTCAAAACCATCTATACCGACGGAGATGTACTTGCCCGGTGCCAGATATTTCAGGGAAGCTTTTTTAATTTTCTCAGGAATAACAACCTTTCGATTACCAATGCGAATACCAAGATTTACAGTGACCCTGTTGCCTTTTCTGCTTACAACCTTGACACGATATATTCCGTATAATTTTGGTCTGATCGATTTTAACAGGGGTGCGCGGGATGGAATGTATGTTCCGGTCGCTTTGATTGACAATGCAGTCCGCTTTTTTAATAACTCATAAGAGACAAAATCCTGTATTTCCTTAACCAGGGTTGTTTTAACCTTACCACCCAGGTTTATTTTAATCTGATCGATGGTTTCTCGTCTTAATACTTCTATATTTGGATTGTAACTGGTTTTGGCTATCGTTCCGGGATTAAAAGGCAATTCACGATCTTTCGCTTTCAGATACACCGTTTTCTGGATCATCCCAAGATCAAACATTTGATTTAACACCAGATCTTTTTTAAAAGCAGCCCTTTTTAAAATTCGGTATCTGGCAATAGGGTTACGTGCAGCCCCCGGATCATAGTTAGACGGGCCTGTTAGTTGTCCAACATAGTAAGCCAACATATTAATAATGTTGATTTCTTCATCCGTGAGATGAGCCTTGCTTAAATTAATGGGTACCAAAACTTGATCAATCGGCCGATTAAAGCGTTGTAACATAAAAGCGTTGATACCATGATACATCCCTGCCGAATAGGTTAAATTGACATAGTCTTCCACGACTTGTTCCGAATTCTGATACAATTTTGCCAGACGAATAGCATTGATGGTCTTTACCAGTTTTCTTTCAACCTGCGATAAAATGCCGGATCGAAACCAGGGATTGTGGTTATCATGAGCAAATAAGTTTCCCGCTATTTGCTCCAAAAGACCTGATGCCCCTTGCGTATTCCCGCCAAAAGTCTGAACGACAGCCCTTAATTTTCCTTTCCAGGAAATCACCTCCATTGATGCCTCTATAATTCCCATCAATCCTGAATGTTGAATGCCGTCAAACTCCCCTATTTTACGGTCTTCCTTGGCAAATAAAATTTTTGCCAGGGTCGATAAATCATGTGTAGAAGCCGATATGGTCTGAATATGAAAATCCTTACTCCCCCCAATTGAACCGAGTTGTTTATTATTGCGATCGACAAACACTGTTGGACTCCGCATCAGTCTTTCTTTGGTATTTCTGGAGAATTTGGAATCGGGAAACAAGTTTCCGTAAGAGTTTAACCAAACCAGTCCCAATATCATCGGGAGGAAAATAAACAGAAAAAATGCAGTAATAACAACGTATTTAAGCTTAATGTTAACTTTTTTGAGCATTGGTAATAATCGATTTTTGATTAATTGACAGCAACACAAATTGGAAAAGACAACTCAGGAAAATCGATCAAAAAAAAATTTCGATCAAGGTTTCACGAGGGAAATAAAGCCAAATAATTTTAGAATATTAAACAAACTACTAGGGTGTGTCTACAGTGAGTATCATGCTTTGATCCCATTCAAACATTTTCATTCAATCGAGCAGTTCAGGTGTTTTTATATTGCCATTTTCAACCAAAAAATCGCTCAAATATATCATTTTCACCCATTTTCGATTACTTTGGTCGAATTGTATAAGCAGAGATGAAGAATTCTTAAAACATTTAACTTTAATATACTGTTATTTTTAACTATTTTTCAAATGGCACATTTCTGGCTCTATAAGGAACTAAGAATTCACAATAGTGAAGAGAGAAAAAAGGAAGGTCGGATTTTAGAACAACAGTAATTGTTAAAATAAAATTCAAAAGGAGAGATAACAATGAAAAATTCAATCCGAATTAAACGACGCAATAGGAAAGGCTCCGTTTCCTTTAATCCAGACAGCCAGTTTATCGAAACTGCAGTGAACGATTTTTTGAAAAATGGTGGTAAAATTGAGCAATTAAAACCGGATGAATCCAGCTTTAAACACTCCATGAACCGTCACGACGGAAGTCTGGACGCTGATGAATTCCTACTGGGTGTATAATCGCTCAATTTTGCCACGTAAAACTACCTGGCAAAAAAACAAAGATATTTCGAGATCGCGGCCGGCAATATATTAAGGTGCTGTAACAACGTCTTACTCCTGGGGGTTGAGAATATTGCCGGTCGCGTTTTTTTGTTCGTTAAATCAAATCGATTCCCATCTCTCCTGGAGAAATCCCAAGCAGCAAATCAAACATTTTCCTTCAAAATCAATCACTTTCGGCTTAAGATGATCACTTTTAAACCATTTTCGTCCAAATTGCCATTCAAACGCCTGTATAATCAAAAGCCTGGAAAAAGCATTTGTCTTTAACTATCTGAAATTTATAAATCTAATTTCTGATAATTAAAAATCCGCAATTAGGTATGTTTTTCGCTAAGACTGCACACACGATTTTGCATTCTTTTTTATAAAAAATTCGGAATAGCCTTATGAAACCCAAGTTAACAAAACCAATTCGACGACGTCGGCGTCACCTTTCTTTCGATCCCAATAGTCAATTTATTGCGGAAGCAGTAGAAGAATACCTTAAGGGCGGGGGAAAAATTACCCAATTGGAAGCTCAATCCGAAAACGGCAACCAAGACAACTGGCCAAATATGGATGATACGAAAGAAGCAGATGAATTTTTAAACGAAATGTAGGCCACCCGCCACGATAGTATCAAAAGGTGTTTTAACACACTTCGATTTTGTTGTTTTCTTTGGAAGCTGATTACGTTACTTTTTAACCAGCTTCCAAATAATTTCACTGAATAAAACAACGGATCGGAGTTCAACCATGCCTGAAAAAATCTCCACAAAAACTTCATCTGTTTTACAGATCTTTCTTCTGCTTTTTTGCACCACTTTATTCTCTGCATTGACTTTGCCAAGCGCGTTCGTAATTGCCGAACCATTGGGGAAAACTTCTTTGTGCAATAATGCAATAGGTTCTCTGCAAACGAACACTGTTAAAGTATCAATCTCCTCATGCAACTTTGGACTAACCTACACAGTTCAAACTCACGATGGAGAAATGTTGGCAGAAAATATTGCATTGAGTGATTTTATTGCCAGTTTTCCCGATTTGGCAAAAAACATCGAAAATGGCTTAGCCGCCAATGATGCCAGACTTATGGTGTTAGATTAATTTTCGCAATTCGATAACCAGCATCCATCCTGATCGAGACAAAAATATGATTAAACAAAGCAGTTTTGAACCCTGCAAATGGGGGAAAAATGCGCACATACAAACGTTTTGGCCAACAATTATCGAAAGACTGCAGCAGATTTCATTTATTCCCCAAAGACTGGAGACAGAAGACGGGGATTTTTTGGATCTAGCCTGGTCGGCTATACCTGTCGGTAATTGTACCAGCCCTGTTTTGGTCCTGTTCCACGGTCTTGAAGGATCGGTAGAATCACCCTATATCAAAAGACTATTCAGGGCAGCCAGGAAAGAAGGCTGGGTTGCCATCCTTATGCATTTCCGGGGATGCAGCGGGGAACCCAATAAAAAAATCAGGCGTTATCATTCGGGCGATACATCTGATACTGATTTCTTGCTGCGCTATTTGAAGAAAAGATTTCCCAAAGCCCCTTTGTTTGCAATCGGATTTTCGCTGGGAGGCAATGCTTTGTTAAAATACCAGGGAGAAAAAAAGGAGCACAATCCTCTTAGGGCAGCCATAGCTGTCTCTGTGCCTTTCAAACTGGATAGCTGCGCTGCAAAACTGGAAACAGGATTTTCCCGGGTCTATCAGAAGTATTTGATGTCCTTTTTGAAAAACAATATCAAAAAGAAAATGAGTTTGCTTGATTACTCAGATTATATCTCCCTGTCCGAGGATCAAATTGATAAGCTCAAGACGTTTAGAGAATTTGATGAGTATATTACCGCACCCATCCACGGATTTAAAGG
>JAKSDL010000711.1 GCA_022360105.1 Pseudomonadota bacterium | reverse complement strand
GAAAACTATGTTGGCGCGCAGCGGTGTTGTCAGGCCCGTTGCCGTATCCATACCTGTTGCAGGGCTAGTTGCTAAGTTGTATACTCATCCGCCTTTCTAAGCTGTTTTAAATAAAATATACGCGATTTATGCAAATATAATGCAAAAATATGTAACAACACAGAAAAGCTTGTTGTCGGGTTACCCTTGACGGAGCAAGAGGTTGGTAGTATACTCAAAATGTAGTAATATCAAGCATATCGAACATTTATCCTCACGAAGCCGTGTGGTAATCAGCCTTTTATGGCTCCCACCATAATACCTTTAACAAAATATCTTTGCAGGAACGGATACACCATTAAAACAGGAATACTGGCTATAATGATAACCCCGTATTTTATGCTGTTAGTAATTCTTGTAAGTTTTTCAACCACTGACGGATCCATTCCTTCAAGCAATTCAGGATTCATTCTGGCACTTGTAACTATTTCTCTTAATACTAACTGAAGAGGAAACAGCTTTCTATCCGTTAAATAAATTAAAGCTTCAAAGAATATATTCCACTTTCCAACCGCATAGAAAAGACCAATGACGGCGATAATTGGCGGGGAGAGTGGCAGAACAACTCTTATAAAAAACGTGATCTCATTACATCCATCTATTTCAGCTGCATCTCTTAACTCCCTAGGAATATTTGTTTGGAAATATGTCCTGGTAACTATTATGTTATACACACCAACAGCACTTGGTAAAATAATCATACATGCAAAGTTATTCATAAGACCAAGATTTCTCATCAGTAAATAGGTCGGAATCAAACCACCGCCAAAAAACATAGTAAATGTATAGATATACATGATTATGTTTCTTGCCTTAAAGTCCTTTCTAGATAAGGGATATGCAGCTGTAAAGGTTAAAAACATGGAAAAGGGTACACCTACAAAAACATATAACAGAGAGTTTCCATACCCTGTCCATATATCCTTATAATCCAATATAAGCTGGTAGCCTTCCCAGGTTATATCTTTTGGCAGCAGCCAAACCTCTCCGCGGAAAACCAGATCCGGATTACTTATTGATGCACTAATAATAAAGAGCAACGGATATATAAATGTTATTAAAAGCAGACTTAAAAAAGTGTAATTGCAAATATCAAATATTTTATCTGATATCCTTTGACTTTTATTAACTATACTCATTTTGTCCCATCCTTACCATAAACTTGTCTCACTAACCCTACGTGCT
>JAKSDL010000064.1 GCA_022360105.1 Pseudomonadota bacterium | reverse complement strand
TTGAAAGTTTTCCTTCCCGCCGGAAGTTATACCTTGCGTGCCGAGTCAGCTACTCATTTTGGTGAAACAGTCATTAATCCTGCACCACTGGATATTCTCAATCCGGACATTTTCCTCGATCAGGTCCTGACTGCCAGCCAAACATTCACTTTAACGGGTGAAGTGCTTGATGCTCCAGTGGCGTTTGCAGAGGTACGATTGGTCGAGTATGCCACTAATACGATACTCGACGGTCCGGTTGATACTTCGGCAGACGGTTCATTTGCCCTGAGTACTGATTTAACTTCTGTGGCCAACACTACTGTTCTGGCCTTGTTGGTAGATGGTCAACAGGCTGATCCCGGGGCATTGGTTCCGAATTGTAACGGAGTAACACCGGATACCTATGTGGATATTGATAAAAACGGATCGTTCGATGCAACGTCAGACGCCTGCCTGGGATTGAAGGCTTCGTTTGTATCTATTCTGGGAACAAAAAACAATGTTGCCATGTTGGATTTAGACTCCAATGGCATTATCGATTCCGCAAATCTGCCATCGCTGATAGTAACTCATGTGACCAAGGCAAAAGAGTTGATCATGGCAGAATACCTGGTTGATCCCAGCAGTGATAATGAGGTTCATGCATACAACAGTGCTCTCGAGTCTGCCTTGGCTTATGAGGGAATGTTGCAAAAGCAGGTAGCTGTGATAGGTGCCCTGATCAGGGCTATTAACCACCAATTGACTCTGCCCTCCAACCTTTTTGCCGGATTGTTGACGTATGGGACCAATGGGGTAATTGCGAAAATTATCGATAATACCTTTACATTGGATGCTGCAGACCTGGCTTTTTTGGAGTCGGTAATCAGTTCGGATGACACAGGAGCCTTATTGGGGATTATGTCTGTAGCAACTGATTTAAGTGGCGTTGATTTTGGACCTGCCAATGACAGTCCGACGATAAATGGAACAGATCCGGTTGAATTTGCAAACTTGAATGTGTTGTTTGGTCAATTGCTGGATAGATTTGAGATCAATATCACCAGCGATCCTTCAACTGACAATGCAACATTGAAAACCGCATTTGAAGCTGACCTACATCCGGACTACATGTTCAACGGAAAATCCAGAGACCAGGCTGGCTCTCGCTGGGCAGATTTTGTAAACGAAGGTATTGTCGGCGGTGGTGGTTTGATCATCGGATTCAGGCATACCTTTGCCCATTTAACTCGATTTGCAGATGGAAGTGGACCGGTGTTTTTTGATACTGTAAACGAGTCATTCACAAATGTGGATACCGGATTGCCTGTTTATAAAAAGAACGGATTGCTCACCGCTGTCTTTCCTTCAGGTTCAATCACTTTTGATATGGATAATCCAGAGGAAGAGTTTAATGGATTTATGGTAAATGATGCCGGTGTGTTGAAAGAGATTGGAAATCAGGAAAAATTCAGTCTATTCTTCGGAGCCAGAAACAATGGAGGTCAACGAGAGATTGATCTCTACATTGAAGATCAGCTTCGAGGCCAGGCTGGCAACCGTTTCCACATTACAAGTATTCATGTGGATGTATCCGATGATGCTCTGTATATGCTAACACCCGCTCAACTGGATTGGCCGGGCGGTGGAGCAGGGCACGTATTTAGAATCGATTGTTCGGCAGCTGATGCTTCGGATCAGATCTTACAGAGCGATTACCACTGCCTGAACCGTTTTGATCTGTTCTTTGATGATACGGATAGTGACCCGTATTGGGGGCCTAGCCATCGTCCGGGAGAAATCCATATAAATCAAGGATTTGCTATACCAAACGATTGGCAACCGGATCAGGATACGGTTTTCAATATTACAGTCAACTATCTGGACACCTTTAACGCAAATACTTCTGGTGTCGAGAATTACCAAAGAAGTTTCAGGCAATTTCCTTCTGATGACTATTTGGCCAAACTTCTTTGGGAAGACAATCCAGCGAGTCTGGTGGATGGAAGTCACTGGATTGGAGATGAGACCGGATTGAACTTGCGATGGGCTTTTAGGGAATTTTATGATTCACCGGAGTTGATATTTCCATCAAAAGCAAATCTCGATATTAAGCTTTGGAATCCGGATTTAGAAGAAAGCCTTGATCATTTTGAGGTTGAACTGGGAGCCAATCAACGTAATGTGACAATCAACGGCAATTTGTCATCTTATGATGTACTTGAACTGGGCCTGGAGCTTAATCTTCCGGATGGTAGTAGAGCAACTTCAGATTACTACCTCGTAAAACGAGAGTTGGGAAGGTGGTATGCTTATCCATTCAAGAAAGTTGATTTGAATGAAACCTTTGCAACGGTTGATGACAAAACAACCGCCTTGAAAGTTGATACCGAATATAGCTACTTATCCTTGTATAATGCTTATGGAAAGATTGCGAATACTGTTGATCTGGTACTAACTGACTACACAGTATCGACATCGGCTACATTGCCTTATAAATTTAATTACGATTTTTGGCAAAACTGGAGAGCTGTCGGAGCAAATGATGTCAGTATCACAATGGAAGAGAATGTAGGATCACCGACTGCAACCGTGTCATTTGATCCATTTTATCTTCATGAAGCACAAACCCTCAGCTTTGATTTTACCAAAGTATTTGACGCCAATGCGAGCCACCAGGTTCAGACTTTGGTGTTAAGTTATGATGGTAGCACACTCTCAGCCGTGTGGACTGAGCCATTGGATAATGCAACGATGACGGATCATGATGATGAGGTCTATTACATAAGTTTTAATACAAACTTCCTGGGCGGTTCATTTAATGGCTACCAGGTAAAAACAGATACGGATTTTGATATCCCGTTAACCTCAACAGATGCGACGAATGATACTATCTATTTTAGTATTAATGCGACTCATCATGATTATTTGGTGAAAGGCAGGTATCAGTTAACCTGCACTATCGCTCAGGTAACTTCTGGTATTTGTCAAAAATAGCCAGGTTTTTAAACAACCGATCCGGTAAACCTTAATAAAGGCCAGTTAACGAGACTGGCCTTAAGGAAAACATAGGTTGGAACAAATCAAGCCAATTCATTTATGTTATATTCATCAATACATCACGATATAATGGTCATCCGGAATAATTTTAATGCTTGGTCTCGTGTCTGTTTTCTTGAAATTTGTTTGATCAAACGGTTTAACTTTTCCGAGCTTTT